>JBATAS010000111.1:0-33756 GCA_049661965.1 Ferruginibacter sp.
AAGGTTCCAAAAAGTTTATCCCAGAAAATAAATATTTGCCCCAGATTTTTATCTAAATATTCTTTGTTGATGGCATGGTGCACTCGGTGATGTGATGGTGTGACAATTATTTTCTCGAGGAAGCCCATCTTACCAATATGCTGTGTGTGATACCAAAACTGTGCAAACAAATGAATGGGTGCAATAGTTGCAATTACTAGTGCAGGCACTCCTAGCAAAGCGGCAGGTATTAACAAAAAAGAAAACAGTTTAACAAAGGTTGAAATACTTTGCCTTAATGCACAAGCTAAATTAAACTCCTCGCTGCTGTGGTGTACAATATGAGCGTTCCAGAAAAAATTTATTTTATGGTCGATGCGATGAACCCAGTAGCCTGAAAAATCCAATGCGATAAAGGCAATCAAAAAAGTAAGCCAGGTAGATTCAATATGAGTTATTGCAATTTTATCTACCAGCCAGCTATAACCTAAAACTGCCACACTCAAACCAAGCACATCTTTGGTAACATTGGTAACACCACTGCTGAGGCTGCTCACCATATCCATATTACGCACGGTATCTTTTCCTTTGTACCAGCCATACCATTTCTCCAGTAACACCAATACCAAAAAGGCAGGCATAGCAAACAATAATATTTTTCCGTACTGTTCCATAGCATAAAATTAAACAATGAAATGCAAATAAGTGCTGCGAAAATTTAATCAGTGGCAAAGCCCTTCCGCACCCTTAAAATCAAAATGTTGCCGCCGGGAATCATCAATTATAATGTTAAATATACCACAAGATGAATTCCCAGATTAAACCTTCATAAAGCGAAAATTCACGATACATTCATTTTAACAAAAACAAAATCAAGCTCCTCATGTTCTGGCACAGTTTTATTATCAGTATAAATGACAAAACATTTTTTCAAATTTTAAACCTAAACATCATGAAAAAAATATTTACACTTTCCGCAAGTTTCTTTCTTGCAATGATTTTATTAAGCAGTTGTGTAAAAGAACACATAACTGTTGGCAACAATGAAAACTACTGGCTCACCAAAGAAGAAGGTGAAATAGTTTACAGCGACCCGTATTGCAGTTATTATGTTGTTGAAACGTATAACGGATACAATATTGTACGTGCATATGCCGGCTATAAACCATACGAAGGCGACCTTGTTTATGGGAACTTCAGCAGCCTGGGTACAAAGGATATGTATAACTATTCAGAAAGATTTGTGTTTACCGGTACAGTAACCGACTACTGGCTAAGCTACAATGAAGCTTTGGACGCACTTGATTTCTATTGCCCGTACTATGGCAAAGGAGGAGAAAAAAGAGTTTTCAAAGAATCTACTAAAATCAAGAAAAAATAAACCCTGAGAACTATTAATAAGACCACTGCTGTTTTTAGTAGTGGTCTTTGCTATTTGGTTTTTAAGAGACGGTAATCCCTCAAATAAAAAAACTTTCCCGCCCTTTCACAAAACGGCAAAGTTTTAATTAAGTTGCAGCGTAAATTCACAAACAGATTTGAAGAAAACATTTATTTGTATTGATGCCCACACCTGCGGTAATCCCGTACGCCTGGTAAAAGAGGGAGCCCCCGAACTCATTGGCACTAATATGAGTGAAAAGCGACAGCATTTTTTAAAAGAATATGATTGGATAAGAAAGGGACTTATGTTTGAACCCCGTGGCCATGATATGATGAGCGGCAGTATTTTATATCCGCCTCACAATCCCGAAAATGATGTTGCTGTTCTCTTTATTGAAACCAGCGGCTGCCTGCCTATGTGCGGCCATGGAACCATCGGCACCATCACCATTGCCATTGAAGAAGGATTGATAAAACCCAAAACGCAGGGTGTTGTGAGAATGGAAGCGCCGGCAGGGTTGGTAAATATTGAATTTAAAAGTGATTCATCGGCTCCGCTCAGAACAAAAGTAAAAAGTGTAAAGCTTACAAATGTTCCATCTTATTTGGCCGAAACGGAATTAACTGTTAACTGTCCTGATTTGGGAGAAATTGTTGTGGATGTTTCTTATGGTGGAAATTTTTATGCTATTGTGGATGTGCAGAAAAACTTTAAAGGACTTGAAAATTATTCTGCTGACAAACTTATCAGTTGGTCAAGAGAACTACGAAAAAATATCAATGCTAAATACGAATTTGTTCATCCCGAAAATGAAACAATAAAAGACTGTAGTCATATTTTATGGACGGGTGCTGTAATAGATAAAAACTCTACTGCCCGTAATGCAGTTTTTTACGGCGACAAAGCGATTGACCGAAGCCCTTGCGGTACGGGCACTTCAGCCCGGATGGCACAATGGTATGCAAAAGGATTGTTGAAGAAGGGAGATGAGTTTATTCATGAAAGTATCATTGGCAGTAAATTCATAGGCAGGATTGAAGAAGAATTATTGGTTGCTGGAAAACCAGCCATAAGACCAAGTGTTGAAGGCTGGGCAAGAATTTACGGATACAATACAATTACAATTGATGATAAAGATGACCCATATGCGTTTGGGTTTCAGGTGCTGTAGTATGGAACGCTAATTGAAAAAAGATTAACACAGATTTTTTAGTTTGAAAATTTACAACGCAAAATGAGTGTAGTAATTATTGGCGGAGGAGTTATTGGATTGAGCTGTGCTTATTATCTTCAGCAATCAGGACATGAAGTATCTGTAATTGATAACACTGATATGACAGATGGTGCTTCTTACGGTAATGCAGGTCATATTGTTCCCTCTCATTTTGTTCCGTTGGCATCGCCGGGAATTGTTGCACAAGGTATGCGTTGGATGCTGAATTCCTCAAGTCCGTTTTACATTAAGCCAAGACTGGATATGGATCTGATCCGCTGGGGATTTAATTTCTGGCGAAAGTCAGGTTTAAAAACCATGCAGGAAAATATTCCTCATCTGCATCAGCTATTGATGCTCAGCCGCAATTTATTTGAAGACATTAAAAATGAATTGGGCAATAATTTTTTCATGGAAGAAAAAGGGATACTCATTGTTTACAAAACCGCCGAAAGTGAAAAGCATGAAAAGGAACTGGCGAGGCAAGTTGAAACGATGGGTATGCATCCGCAAATATTAACGGCGCAGCAGGTGCAGGAACTGGAATCATCTACAACGATTGACGTAATTGGCGGCGTTTTATATAAAGAAGATGCACATGCTCATCCTGGATTATTTACAACGGCTTTAAAAAATCATCTGTTAAGCAAAGACGTAAAAATAATTGCAGAAGATGCAGTTAATAATTTTGAAACCTCGGGCAATCAAATAAAAGCTGTTGTTACAAATAAAGAAAAAATAACTGCTGATGAATTCATCCTCGCAAATGGAGCATGGCTTCCTTTTCTTTCAAAAAAACTGGGTATAAACATTTTAATGCAGGCAGGAAAAGGGTACAGCATCACTTATCCAAACTATCAGCCCAATTTACTATACCCCGCCATTTTGGTTGACCACAGGGTGGTAACAACACCAGTTGGCAACGATCTGCGGCTGGCGGGCACTATGGAAATTAATACACCCGGTTCACCCATGATGCCCAAAAGAGTAAAAGCCATTGTGGATTCTGTAAAAAAATATTATCCTGATCTTGAACTCCCTTATCCAGAGCAGCAAGAGGCCTGGAGCGGACTGAGGCCACTTAGTCCTGACGGACTTCCATACATTGGCCGTCATTCAAAATATAAAAATCTGGTTATAGCCGGCGGCCACGCCATGCTGGGATTTTCGCTGGCAACGGGCACAGGAATACTGGTAAAAGAAATTATTCAGCAGGAAAAAATGAGTATGCCCGTCTCCGCTTTTAATGTTGAAAGATTTGGTTGACATAAAAACATTACTGACTCAATTAAAACATTAAATTGCCATCCGGTTTACAAATCAACAAACAGGAAATGAAAGTATCCATTATCGGCGGCGGCGTAATAGGTTTATGCAGTGCATATTTTTTACAGAAAGAAGGTTACGAAGTAACAATCATAGAGCGTGGTGATATTTCTGACGGGTGCTCTTTCGGCAACATGGGTTTTATTTCCCCGAGCCATTTTATTCCATTGGCTAATCCGGGAATCGTTTCTCAGGGGTTAAAATGGATGTTGAGTTCCACTTCTCCTTTTTATATCAAACCAAGATTGAATCTCGACCTGATTCAATGGGGTTATCATTTCTGGAAAAGCGCCACCCATAAAAAAGTAAATCAGAATTCACAACCGTTACATGAAATACTGCAACTCAGCCGCCGACTGATTGAAACATTAAGAGATGATGTGGGTAATGTTTTTGAAATGCAGGAAAAAGGTTGCCTGATGATGTGTAAAAAACAAAAAACGCTCGATCATGAATTTGTGATAGCCGATGCAGGTGAAATGTTTGGATTAAAAATTGAAAGGCTCGACAAAGCAGCTGTACAAGCTTTGGAACCCAATGTGGAATTGAATGTTGCCGGCGCCGTGCTCTTTAAAGATGACTGCCATTTTAACCCGGCTAAGTTGATGGCTGCTTTGTATACTTATCTGCAGAACAATGGCGTTAAATTTCAACTCAATACAATTGTTACCGGGTTTGAAAAAACAAACAGCAATATAACTTCCATTATAACCGATCAGGGAAAATTTGAGTCTGATCAAATTTTGATTTCAACAGGATCATGGATGCCCGAACTGGCAAAGATGATGGGCATTAAGTTATTGTTACAGCCGGGCAAAGGTTATAGTCATACTTACCAACACGTAGAGCAAAATTTGCAGTACCCGGCCATCCTTGTTGATAGAAGATGTGCCATTTCTCCCTGGGGGCATCAACTCCGCATTGGAGGCACCATGGAACTGAGCGGCATCAATAATAAAATTCTTGTAAAACGCATGCGTGGTATTTTTGATTCAGCAAAAGATTATTATCCCGGATTAAAAATTGATTTTCCTCCCGAAGATAAAATATGGAGTGGTCTGCGTCCGGTTACGCCAGACGGCTTGCCGTTTATTGGAAGACATCCTTCAGTAAATAATGTTGTTTTTGCAGGAGGACATGCCATGCTCGGCCTTTCATTAACCACCGGCACCGGCAAATTAGTTAAGGAAATTATTCACCAGGACGAATTGAGTATTCCGATTGATGCATTCCGCATTAACAGATTTGGATAAAGTCAAGAACATTCAGTTATTTTTGTTAATGATGAAACACCTTACAGCAAAGAGTTTCAGGCAACTTCTTTTATTTTAATTGGATTTTAATCCGCATAACTTTTCTCCACCCTTCGTTTTTTGTAACTTTGCCGCTTCTCAGGCAAATACACCTGTCTTACCCTCAGCGGTTTGTAATCTTATTTTTCATCAAATAAATATTGATCATGCACTGGATTGACGCCGTGATATTTATTGCTTACATGCTGACCTTATTAGCAATAGGTTTTTATTTTTTGCGGAAAAATAAAAATGCTGAAGACTATTTTGTAAGCGGAAGAAATATGACCCGTTGGCATATTGGCCTTTCAGTTGTGGCAACTGATGTTGGTGGAGGTTTTTCAATCGGCCTTGGTGGACTTGGATTTATTATGGGTCTTTCAGGCTCGTGGATGTTGTTCACCGGTTTGATTGGTGCCTGGCTGAGTGCAGTAATTTTAATTCCAAAAATTCATCCGCTGGGAAAGGATATTAAGCTCTTTACTTTTCCACAAGTGTTCGGACATTTTTTTAACAAACGTGTTGCACTGGTTGCAGGAATAATTTCAGCTATCGGCTATCTTGGTTTTACAAGTTCGCAAATATTAGCCGGGGCAAAACTGGCATCGGCTTCTTTTGTTTCGCTGGATATGACGACTGCGTTAATTGTAATGGGCATTATCACCGTTGGATATACCGTGTTAGGCGGCATGAATGCAGTGATTTATACCGATACCATTCAATGGATTGTTTTGATTGGCGGACTTTGTCTCTTAGGTATTCCGCTTGCATACAATGCTATCGGCGGTATGGATGCAATTACAGCAACATTGAGTAAAGATTTTCTTTCACTTACAAATATCACCTGGCAAACACTGGTGAACTGGGGCATAACAATAATACCCATATGGTTTGTTGGAATGACTTTATACCAACGCATTTACGCAAGTCGTGATGTGAAAGAGGCAAAGAAGGCCTGGTTCATTGCCGGATTATTTGAATGGCCCGTTATGGCTTTTATGGGTGTAGCACTTGGTTTGTTTGCAAGAGTTGCTGCTGAGCAGGGCATGTTTGCCGGCCTCGGTTTTGCAACTGCCGGAAGCATGGACCCTGAAATGGGATTACCGCTTTTATTAAGAACAATTTTGCCCGTTGGTTTAATGGGTGTGATGATGGCGGTTTATTTTTCAGCTATCTTATCAACCGCAGACAGTTGCCTGATGGCAGCATCGGGCAATATTGTTACTGATATCCTGCATCATTTTTTTCATATTGATCACGACAGTAAGAGAACATTACGTCTGAGCCAGTTGTTTACATTAGTGTTGGGTATTTTTGCCATTGTGCTGGCATCCATGATGGGCAACGTGTTGGAGCTGATGTTGTATTCTTATGCATTCATGGTCTCCGGATTATTTGTACCGCTGGTTGCTGCATTGTTCTTTAAAAAAACAAATTCAAATGCCGCCATACTGGCGATGACTGGCGGCGGTTTAACAACCGTAATTTTAAGTATCGCCATTAAAGAATTACCTTTTGGTTTGGATGCCAACCTGTTTGGCATTTTAACTTCACTTATTTTATTTGTAGCAGGATCTTATTTGCTGCCGCAAAAACAAACAATATTAAAAACAGTATAATGGAAACAATAATTATAGATCAGCAAAGCAGCAAGCCACATGTTTTCAGCAATGACGACATCGCTTCGTTTTTATTTCAGCACCTCGATCAGTTTGGTGATAAAAAAGAACTGATATTAAAATGCCTGGATTATGTTTTTGATCCTGAGCGTGGCGGATTTGTTGTAATAGCACATGAAGACGGAAAGATAGGTGGTGCGGTGGTAATTAATGAAACCGGCATGAGTGGTTATATTCCCGAAAATATATTGGTGTATATCGCCGTGGATAAAGCGTATCGTGGAAAAGGATTGGGCAAAAGCCTGATGCAGAAAACTATGGAAAGAGCTACAGGCAGTATTGCATTGCATGTTGAGCCGGATAATCCTGCAAAATTTTTGTATGAAAAACTCGGCTTTACCAATAAATATTTAGAAATGCGTTTGCAAAGATAAAATGGAAACAACAGCACAACATCTTATTCACCTGCGGCAACTGCTGCATACTTATCCCGAGCTATCGGGTGATGAGAAAAAAACTGCTGCCTATATCTATGGTTTTTTAAAGAAGCTGAATCCGGATCAGCTAATAAATGAAATTGGCGGAGAAGGAATACTGGCTTTATTCGATTCCGGAAAACCTGGTCCTGTTCTGCTTTTCAGGGCGGATATGGATGCACTACCGATACAGGAAGTAAATGATTTTCCGCACAAGTCTGTACATGAAGGCGTATCGCATAAATGTGGTCACGATGGGCATACAACTATACTTTGCGGATTGGCAGAAAAACTTTCGGAACAAAAACCGGCAACAGGAAAAGTGTATTTACTGTTTCAGCCGGCAGAAGAAACGGGTGAAGGTGCAGCTAAAGTTGTGAATGATCCGAATTTCAACATCAAACCTTATTATGTATTTGCATTGCACAACCTGCCCGGATATGAAGTCGGAAATATTGTGATGAAAGATGGATTATTTTCTGCCGCAGTAAACAGTATCATCATCAAACTAAAAGGAAAAACAGCACATGCCGCCGAGCCGGAATTTGGTTTTAATCCTGCAAAAGCAATCAGTGAAATTATAAGCCTTGGTGGTGGATTGAATCACAATGTTCCTGAAGACAAAAATTTTCAACTGGTAACTCCTGTGCATATTAATATGGGCACAACGGCTTATGGCATATCAGCCGGAGAAGCAGAACTGCATTACACTTTACGTTGCTGGGATAATGAAAGACTGAGGAAACTTGAAACAACATTGGTTGAACAATCAAAATCAATTGCAGATAAATACAATTTGCAGTTTGCACATGAATTCACCCAAACTTTCTTTGCCAATAACAATGATAAAGACGCAAATGATGTAGTGAGAGAAGCGGCTAAACAGAATAATTTTACGGTTGAAGAAAAACCTGTTCCTTTTAAATGGGCCGAAGACTTTGGTTATTTCACTTCAACATACAAAGGTTGCATGTTTGGTTTGGGAGCCGGGAAAGATCAGCCTGCATTGCATAACCCTGATTATGATTTTCCCGACAGCATCACAACTACTGGCATCAATATTTTTCACAGCATCACTAAAATTGTATTAAATAATTAATGTTTGAATCATCCTACATAGAAATAAGTAAACCGGCTTTACAAACCAACCTTAAATTTTTAAGGCAACGCATTGGCCCGCATGCAAAATACTGCAGCGTGGTTAAAGGCAATGCTTATGGGCATGGATTGGTTGAGTTTGTAAAACTTTCTATGGAATGTGGCGTAAATTATTTTGCTGTTTACTCTGCCGATGAAGCATATAAGATTGTCCAAAACATTACAAAGCGTCCCGAAATTTATATCATTGGTTTTGTAGAAAATGAAGCGGTTGAGTGGGCTATTAACGAAGGTATTGAGTTTTGTATTTTCGATATGCAGCGACTGGAAACAGCATTGAAGTATGCAAAGAAATTAAAAAAGAAAGCAAAGATCCATATTGACCTGGAAACCGGCATGAACCGCACTGGTCTTGATGAAAAAGGAATTATAGCCATTGGTGAATTAATATCCAAACACGCTGATCAATTTGATTTAAGAGGTGCCTGCACACATTTTTCCGGCGCAGAGAGCATGGCCAATAACTTCAGGGTATCGCAACAGATTGGTAGTTTTTATAAATCAATGCTTGCAGTTGGAAGAACAGGAATGAAACCTGTTTACCAGCACCTGGCCTGTTCGGCAGCCGTGATGAATTACCCTGAAACGATTTCCAATATGGTTCGTGTTGGTATCATGCAATACGGTTTCTGGCCCAATGCCGAAACATTTGTACGGTTTACCGGCGAAAAAGAAAGAAATAATAAACACCTCAAACGAATCATCAGTTGGAAAAGCAAAGTGATGAATGTAAAGAAAGTAAGGAAGGGAAATTTTATTGGCTATGGTACATCGTACCTGGCGCATCACGACATGACTATAGCAATCATTCCTGTTGGCTACTCGCATGGTTACAGCCGCAACCTGAGCAACACGGGTAAGGTATTGATACATGGTGCCGAAGCGTCCATTACTGGCATTGTAAACATGAATGCCATTACTGTTGATGTATCGCATATTGATAATGTTGAAAAAGGCGACGAAGTGGTGCTCATCGGTACACAAAAAAATAAAACCGTAAGCGTTTTCTCTTTCAGCGAAATGAGCAATATGCTGAATTACGAAATGCTTACACGTTTACCACAGGATATTCCAAGAATAATTGTTGATTAAAATAAAATATGGCTTTTTTAAAATTATACAAAGACAGGCTTAAACATAACTACCGTTTTCTTGATAAATTATTTAAGAAAAATAATACCGAGTGGGGCGTGGTAACAAAAATACTTTGTGGCAATGCAACATTCATCAGCGAACTGGCTGCAATGGGCATTACGCAAATGCATGATACCCGTATTAGTAATTTAAAAGCAATAAAAGAAATTGCTCCCGATGTACAAACTGTGTATATAAAACCGCCGCCGAAAAGGAGTATTCCTAAGTTGATAAAATATGCCGATGTAAGTTTCAATACCGACCTGTCGGTAATAAAATTACTGAGTGATGAAGCAGTAAAACAAAAGAAAAAACACAAAATCATCATCATGGTTGAAATGGGCGACCTCAGGGAAGGCGTTATGGGTGAGGATTTGCTTGATTTTTACGGCCAGGTTTTCAAATTGCCCAGTATCAATATAGTTGGTATTGGCACCAATCTCAATTGCCTCAACGGCATTATGCCATCGCAGGATAAAATGGTGCAGCTTTCTTTATACAAACAACTGATTGAAACCAGGTTCAACAAAAAAATACCCTGGGTATCAGGCGGAACAACGGTTGCAGTACCTATGCTCATTAAACACCAAATACCCAAATCCATTAATCATTTCCGCATTGGCGAGGCTTTGTATTTTGGCAAAGATATTTTTACAGACGGCATCATTAAAGGCATGCGTTCAGATGTTTTCAGGTTATTTACAGAGATTATTGAATTGCATGAAAAACCGATGACACCCAGTGGTGAGCAGATGGAAAATCCTTCAGGAAAATTGACAACATTTGACGAAGAAGACATCGGCAAAAAATCTTACCGTGCTATTATTGACATTGGTTTACTGGAATGTAATCCTCAGTTTTTAATTCCAGAGGATGATAGTGTTAAAATAATTGAAGCCAGTTCGGATATGCTGGTACTTGACCTGGACAGGAATGAAAAAAATTATAAAGTTGGTGACCTGGTTAGTTTTCAGCTAAAATATATGGGTGCACTAGGTATAATGAATTCAAACTATATACCTAAAGTGGTGGAGTAAATAACTATTGTTTATTCAAAGTATCATTTGGCTTTTTCTTAAATTTATCTAACAGGTCTTTTAGTGCCTCTTTATTTTTTTCCTCAGGCTTTTTTGCAGGCATACTGCTGTCGCCGCTTACTGTGGCAACAGTATCTTTACCAGCAAATATTTTTTTAAGCAGCTCTTCTTTTGCCTTCTCTTCAAATTGTTTTTTGATAATAGCCAAAGTATCTTTAGCCGCATTTTTTATACTGTCAATTTTTGCCTGGGCAAAATCCTTCACTTGTTCTTTCATTTGGTCGGCAAGGGTTTCTCCGCTTTGCTTAAGATCAATTTTTAATGTTGGATTTTTTATAGTTCCACCCATTGCCAGTTTAAGATTTACAGTTTCGCCGGCCTTTAACGGAATACCTTTTGAATTGGCAGCCGCAAAAAGATTATCTACAACCTGATTACCCTGTGTACCCATTAAGGCACGGGGCAGTTTAAGATTAATGGCATAATTTATTCCTTCATCAAACCCAATACCCTGCAAGCCACCGATCTCCATTTCAATATCTTTAATTCTTACCGTAAACGGTTTTACCAGCAGTTTGCCATTCGAAAATTCAAAAATTGTTTTTACATCTCTCAATGATATCTGCTGCAGCTCTTTTACGTTTAGCACCGAAGCAATTTTATCCAGTGGTGCAAATTTGCTTAGAAAACCTTCAATCAAAAATAAATTCCCATTGCCCGAAATCGTACTCATATCAACACTCATATTATCACCCAGCCTACCAGTGGCTGACAGTACAGAGGTAAGTCTACCTGCAAGAAATTTTCCTATCGGCATCAGTTTCTGGGCTGTATTAAAGGCGTAAAAGGTTTTCTGGATATCAACCTGGTTAACATCATAACTCATCGCTATGGCAGGTTTTGCTTTGCTTTCTTTGGTAGAGTAAGAGCCGTTTACCTTCATAGTGCCATCAAGTGCATTGCCATTAACATTATTCAGCTTTACCGATTCATCTTCAACCTTAAGATTACCCGATAAATTCTGAATTTTTATATTATCGTATTCCAGGTCATCAATCTTTGTGTTTAAACTGATATCAAGATTTGCCGGAACTGCAAAAGGTGCTGCCGCAGGCCCCGTAGCTGTTGTATCAGATGAAACTCCCATCCAGTCGTTCAGGTTTATCTTATCAGCATTAACAGTTAAGTTAGCGCTCAAGGGCTTTCCGCTTAAGAGATAACTCAACAGGTTATTGATTTGTCCGCCGCCATTAAAATTCGATTTCATGTATTGCCCACTCAGGTTCGATACATCAATTTTCGTTGGCGTAAAAACAGTATTTACTTTATTGATCTTAACACCGGTTGGATAATCCGGTGATGTGTAATTAAAATTATTTACATCAATGGTGCCTGCCGCGTAAAAATTATTAAACTGCTGGTTTTCTATTTCCTTTACGTTGCCTTTAATGTTCACATCAGCATTCATCAACCCTGCAATGCTGGTTCCTTTATCAAGTTTTACAAAGCTGGAAACCTGCCCCAGGTCAAGCTTTCCTTTGGCTGCAGCATCTACAAACATATTGCTGATTGGCTTTTTAACCAGCAACCTGAAATCGAATGGTTCTTTATCAATAGCCAGATGCCCGTTAGTAATATCAACTACTAAATTATCAGTTTGCCCATCGGGATTATCAACTACAGCATTAAAATTGATCTGTTGTACAGCTTTTGGAAGATCGGTGTATTTAAAAGAACCGTCTTTTACATTCATCGCTATATGATAACCCGGCAACGTTGTTTCGTTGTACACACCTTTTACAAACCCCTCAAAATTTGCTGTACCATTTGCTGTTACTTTATCAAAGTCTGTCTTATAAACAGCAGGTATCAGCGACAGGATATTTTTAAAATCGGCAGAAGCTGATTTAAAATTGATATCCATACCATAACCATTGGCGAGACTTTTAATATTCCCATTTCCGTTTATCATCAGGTTGTTTAACAAAGCTTCCATAGCATCAAAACTGTACACACTGTTTTTATTATCTACTTTAATATCGGTGGTTACAACGGTTTTAACTTTTGATAAATAAGGAATCAGCCCATAAGTAAATGTTATCGCATCGGCAGTGGTATTTGTTTTGAGTGTAAACAGGTCGGATGTAAAATCGCCTTTGCCGCTGTGATTAAGATTTTCGATAACTGCACTCATATCAGCTTCTGCATCGGTATATTTCACATACCCGTTTTCTATTCCATATTTCTGAAGTTGGAGATTGAAGGGTTTAGATTCGGTTGCTTCGCTTTGGGTTTCATCTTTCTTTACAATATCCCAGTTAGTAAATCCCTCTTTGGTAACAATGGCATTAATACGTGGCGACTCAAGAAAAACGTTGTAGATATTCATATTTTCCCCCCGAAAAAAACTCATGACATCAACGGCGGCATCCAGTCTTTCGGCATACAGCAAAGTATCTGCTGCAAAATAATCTGCACCAACAACCAGCAGTTCATCCAGGCCAATACTCACTTTCGGAAAATTACGGAAGAAAGAAATATCCACTTCCTTAAAATCAACTTTGGCATTTATATTTTTATTTATCTCAGATTTTACCAGCGCTATTATCTTACCTCTGAAAATATAAGTTGATGCAAACAATAACCCTATCAACACAACCAGGGTGATGACAAATATTTTCAAAATTTTTTTAACCCTCTTCATGAATTCTTTTCTATTATTTACTAAATTGAAATATCAGCCTGAGCTTTTCCTGTTAGCATTGTTCAAAAACTATTCCAAACCTATTTCGTAGTGCATATCCGGTATCTCTACATCAGCAAAGCCTTTGCGGATAAGGCGTTGCTTAAAATCCAACTGCACATCATATTCACCATGTACAAGGAACAGTCGTTTTACCTGCTTAGGGTCCTGGCAGGCCAGCCATTGACAAAGATCGTCGTAATCGCCATGGGCACTCATGCTTCTTATAGAACCAATTTCTGCGTTTACTTCATGTTCGGTTCCAAAAATTCCAACTTCTTTTCTTCCCTGCAACAACCGCCCTCCTAAAGAATGAGGTTCGCAATAACCGCTGAATAAAATCGTGTTCCGGCTATTCTCAATATTATTGCTGATATGATGTTTCACTCTTCCTGCATCTCCCATACCACTGGCCGAAATAATTACATAAGGTCCATCAGTATAATTGAGCCGCTTTGATTCATCAACCGATTTAATGAATTTCAATCCGTCAAAACCAAACGGATCATCATCCACTTCCAACACTTTCTGTATAGTTTTATTAAAGTAAGCAGGATAGCTTTTTATTATTTCTGTTGCTTTTACGCTCAGCGGACTGTCAACAAAATATTGAATTTTAGGCAGTCTTCTTTCCAGGTCGAGTTGATTAAGAGCATATAAAATTTCCTGCGTACGCCCAACGCTGAAAGCGGCAATAATGAGCTTCCCTTTCTTTTGCACACAGGCTTTTTCAACCCAATGCAGTATCTGGTCGGGTGTGGTAGTTGCATTATCATGCAGACTGTTTCCATAAGTTGATTCCAGCAAAATATAATCGGCCTGTTCAAATTCAGCAGGCGAACGGAGTATCACATCCCTGTACCGGCCTACATCTCCGCTGAAACTGATTCTTGTTTCCTTTCCGTTTTCCTTTACTTTTAAATGTACCGATGCACTGCCAATAATATGTCCTGCATCCCGGTACATTACTTCCACGTGTTCATCAACAGTAAACCATTTATCATAATCAACTTCCACAAAATGTCCCATCGCATTCAATGCATCCTGTGTAGTGTACAAGGGTTGCAGGTAAGGCAGGCCATCATGTGCACGGCGCTTATTTTCATATTTCACATCATCTTCCTGAATGCCGGCCGAATCTTCCAGCATCAAAGCTGCCAGCGTTTTTGTAGCCGGTGTGCAGAAAATTTTTCCATCAAAACCATCCTTGACTAATTTGGGTATCAATCCGCAATGATCGATATGTGCATGCGATAAAATAAGGTGCGTTACGGCTGCCGCATCAAATCCAAAACTCCGGTTCAACATATCCGTATCACGGCCCATGCCCTGAAACATGCCGCAATCCAATAAATATCTATTACCGTTTTTTAAAGTGAGCAAATGTTTACTTCCAGTTACCGTACGGGCTGCGCCGTGAAATGCTATTTTCATATTTCTATTTTATTTGTTGCCCCGGCCTGGGTGCAAAATTTAACTTCAGTGGCGTCGCACTCTTGTACATCTGCACTTTATGCAGCCCGTTGAATAAAAAATGATTTTTCGCTGTATTAATCACTTGCGATATGAGCCATCATCCCCATCCCAATCTCAATCGCACTTTCATCAATATTAAAAGTAGGTGTATGTACACCGCTTGTAATTCCTTTTTCTTTATTACCTGCACCCAACCTAAAAAAACAGGCTGGTACCTGGTGAGAGTAATACGCAAAATCTTCTGCACCCATACGCAGTTCTGTTTCCTCTACATTGGCATCTCCCAGATATTCTCCGGCCTTTTTTATTGTTGCATTTCCGAGGTCTTCATTATTTAATACAAAAGGATAACCTACATCAATATGAATGGTTGCTTCAGCACCCATAGCGGCAACCAGTTCAATAGTTTGTTTTTTTATAAGTTCATGTGCTTTAAAACGCCACTCTTCATTCATGGCCCTGAAAGTACCCATCAGCTTAACTTCTGATGGAATTACATTAGTTGTATTGCCACCCTGAAATGAAGTAATGGATAAAACAGAAGGATTGAACGGACTGTTGTTCCTGCTTACAATCTGCTGCAGACTTACAATTAAATGCGATGCAATTAAAATAGTATCGGCTGTAAACTGCGGTGCGGCCGCATGGCCGCCATTGCTTTTTATACTGATATAAATTTCATCGGCACTGGCCATAACCATACCGTTTCTAAAACTCAGCTTACCTACCTCCAGACCAGGATGCACATGTAAGGCAAATATTTTTTCGGGCTTCGGATTTTCCAGTACGCCTTCTTTAATCAACAGACTTGCACCACCTGGATTTTTTTCTTCGCCGGGTTGAAAAATTAATTTTACCGTTCCCTCCCACTCATCTTTCAGCTCATTTAAAATTTTTGCAGCACCCAGCAAACAGGTTGTGTGTACATCATGCCCACAGGCGTGCATCACGCCATTGTTCTTCGATTTGTAGGGAACGTCATTTTCCTCTGTGATTGGCAATGCATCCATATCGGCACGCAGGGCAGTAATTTTTTTATCGGGATTTTTTCCTTTTATCAAGCCCACAACTCCTGTTGTAGCTTTCACTTCAAAGGGAATTCCAAATTCGGTTAATTTTTTCTGCACAAATGCAGAAGTTTCAAATTCCTGGTAACTCAGTTCGGGATTGCTGTGGAGCTGATGGCGTACTTCTATAAATTCGGGGGCGTATTTTTTTGCCAGTTGCTGTATACGTTCTTTCATCATGAAATAAATATAACCCTAAGTATCAGAATAAAAAAGAGTTTCCGGGCAGAAACTCAGTATTGCATAAAAATTAAAATTCCTGGTCTTTACTTTTATCAGGTTTTAATTCAATGGTATCAGCTATTACATAAACCCCGCCTGTAATCACACCGCTTCTCATGATTTCATCCCTCACTTTTTCAGCGTCTTTTTTATCTTCAAAATTACCAAAACGCAATTTAATAAATGGCGACTGGTAACTCATATAGATACCTTCATCGGGGTAATTCTGCAACAGGTAAGCCCTTACCTTAAGGGCATAGTCCCGGTCATTACTTTTTAAAACAAATAAACGAAAGCCTTTAACAAACCTGCCGGCCCTGATATTTATCTCCGCCTCGGCCTTAGCCAGAATGTCAAGCCGGGGATCTTTATTTACCGTAACTTTAGCAAGCACAGCGGTATCTATCACTGAATTTTGGGCAAACAGCCCAAACGGGCCAATCAAAATAAAAATAATACTTACAATTTTTTTCATGTTCATTTTTTTACAAAAATCATTCCATCAATTTTGTTGCAGGGCTTCCTGTACCAGTAATGCTCCGGCAGTACAACTTAAACGGTTTGCCCCGGCCCTTATTATTTCATTTGCTGAATTAAAGTTTATTACTGCCGCAGACTTAATCTGTACAGCTTCGGCAAGATGTTTACGAATAAGTTTAATATGCTCACATATGTTTTTATCTTCGGTGAACCCGGTGCCAGCCTTTAAAAAATCAACTGCGGCAGCACCATAAACATCGCAGGCAGTAATAATTTCTCCGGCTGTCATTAAACCTGTCTCCAGTATCACCGTTAGTTTTTTGCCTTTGTTCCTGATTATCGGTAAAGCTGTGTTTATTTCATTAGCAAGATATTGCCAGTCTTTGTTTTTTACCGCACTGGTATTGATAACCATTTCAAGTTCATCAGCACCATCAATAACAGCCAGTACAATTTCAGCAACTTTTGTTTCAATGGCATTATATCCCAACGGATATCCAATAACTGTGGATATTTTTACAGCAGATGCAGCAGTAAGTTCCTTTGCCTTTTTAACAAATAGCGGCGGCACACATACTGTTGTAAATCTATATTCTACCGCTTCATTACAAACGGCTTCTATATCAGCCAATGTTATGTCGGGCCTTAATGCAGTAAGTTCAATATATTCTTCAATTTTCATTTTTCTTTTTCCGAATTGTAAAAATACGGAATATGTAAAACTTAATTACACAGCTGGTGTTTTTAACCATTAATCATTTGTTATATTTAGCTTTTAATAACAACAACCAAAACCCAACTGCATGCAGAAACTTAAATTTTTGTTGTTAGTGCTTACTATAATAACAGGCACTAATCAGCTTATCAATGCCCAGGCAACTTACCCGGCTAATGATGTGGCCAACCCCAAAGATGGCTGCTACGCCTTTACCAATGCTACTATAGTTAAGGATGCCCAAACCACTTTACAGAATGCCACGCTTGTTATCAGGCAGGGGCAGATTGTATCGGCAGGAAATAATGTTACTGTTCCAAAAGATGCTGTGGTTATTGATTGCAAAGGGAAATACATTTATCCTGCTTTTATTGATATCTATAGTGATTATGGAATTCCGGCGGCAGAAAGACAGACCGGAGGCGGCGGGTTCTTTAGAACACAACAATTAACATCAAATACAAAAGGTGCTTACGGCTGGAACCAGGCGATAAAAAGTGAAACAGAAGCATATAAGATTTTTAGTGCCGATGACAGCAAGGCGAAAGCCCTAAGAGATATTGGTTTTGGCTCGGTACTTACGCATCAAAAAGATGGTATTGCAAGAGGAACCGGTGCATTTGTAACCTTGGCCAACCAGCCTGATAATTTTGTACTGATAAAAGACAAAGCATCCGCACATTATTCTTTTAACCGCGGCACATCGTCTCAAAGCTATCCAGGTTCTATGATGGGTATGATTGCATTGCTCAGGCAAACTTATTTAGATGCACAGTGGTATAAGTCAAACCCCGTAACCGAAGGTGTAAATCTTTCTTTAAAAAGCTGGAACGATAACCAGGGATTACCACAAATTTTTGAGGCTAATGACAAATGGAATGATTTACGTGCCGATAAGATTGGCGATGAGTTTGGTGTGCAATACATTATCAAAGGTGGTGGTAACGAATACCAGCGTATGAAAGAAATGACCGAAACAAAAGCCTCATTTATTTTGTCGCTGAATTATCCCGCAGCGATGGATGTTGATGATCCAAATGATTTGCGTTTTGTTGGTCTGGATGATTTAAAGCATTGGGAACTTGCCCCAGGCAACGCAGCAGCATTTGAAAAAGCAGGAATTAATTTTTGTTTAACGACTGCTGATTTAAGCAACGTTACAGAGTTTATGGCAAACCTCCGCAAAGCCATGGAATATGGATTAACAGAAAATAAAGCACTGGATGCCCTGACAAAAACACCGGCAAGTTTGTTGGGTGTATATGATAAAATTGGAAGTCTTGACGCTGGAAAAATTGCCAATTTTTTAATTACATCAGGTCCTGTTTTTGGAGAAAAGACCGTGCTTTTACAAAACTGGACACAAGGTTTAAAAAACTCCATCAAAGATGATAACTGGTACGATGTAAAAGGGTCTTACAATTTTTTGGCAACCACAAATGCAGGCCCAAAGGCATTTACGCTTGATTTGAAAGACGGTGGCGTTGCACAATTCATCAGCAAGGACACCCTTACCGGCAAATACAGTTATGATGGAAATTTGGTAAAATTGAATTATACCGAAGGCCGCGGCCGCAATGCTAAAGAAACCATTTTAAGTGGTGCCGTAGCCGGCAATACCTGGAACGGAACCGGAAGCGATGCACAGGGAAACGTGTTTACCTGGACAGCCATATTTAATAAAGCTGCTGCAGAGAAATCTGACAGCGTAAGAGAAAAACAAACGCTGGTTTTGGGTAAAGTAACTTATCCGTTTTTAAGTTATGGTTGGGAAGAATTACCAAAGCAAGAAAATATCCTCATTAAAAATGCAACTGTTTGGACCAGTGAAAAAGATTACAAACTGGAGAATACTGATGTGTTGGTGAAGAACGGAAAAATCAGCGCCGTTGGAAAAAACCTATCAGATGCAACGGCAAAAATTATTGATGGAACAGGAAAACATCTTACTACCGGCGTTATTGATGAACATTCGCATATAGCCGCAGCTTCTATAAACGAAGGTGGACAAAGTGTTACTTCCGAAGTGCGTATCAGTGATAATCTGAATCCGGATGATATGAATATTTACCGCCAGTTAAGTGGTGGCGTAACTACTTCACATATTCTGCATGGATCTGCCAACACCATCGGCGGACAAACACAATTAATAAAACTACGTTGGGGTGCAAATGATCAGGATTTGAAATTTGCCGGTGCAGATGGTTTTATAAAATTTGCATTGGGCGAAAATGTAAAAAGAAGTTCGAGTACACAGGGTAATCCACGTTTTCCGGATACCCGCATGGGCGTTGACCAGGTGTTGATGGATGCATTTCAAAGAGCATCAGATTACCAGGCAGCAATGAAAGCAGCCGGCAATAAAGGAACTGTGAGAAGAGATCTTGAACTGGATGCACTGGTAGAGATCATGAATAAAAAAAGATTCATCACCTGTCACTCATATGTACAGAGTGAAATTAATGCTACAATGAAAGTTGCTGATAAATTTGGATTTACCGTAAACACATTTACACACATCTTAGAAGGATACAAAGTTGCTGATAAAATGAAAGCGCACGGCGCCAACGCATCTACCTTTAGCGATTGGTGGAATTATAAAATGGAAGTGGTTGATGCAATTCCTTACAATGCTTACATTATGCAGAAGGTTGGATTAAATGTTGCCATCAATTCGGATGATGCCGAAATGGCAAGAAGACTAAACCAGGAAGCAGCCAAGAGCGTAAAGTATGGCGGCATGAGTGAAGAAGATGCCTGGAAAATGGTTACCATCAACCCGGCAAAAATGTTACATATTGATAAACAAACCGGAAGTATAAAAGTTGGTAAAGATGCCGACCTGGTTATATGGAGTGATAATCCATTATCGATTTATGCCAAGGCCGAAAAAACAATTGTTGATGGTATTATTTATTTCGACAGAGATAAAGATGCGGCCATGCGTAAACTTAACCAAATCGAAAAAGCCAGAATTATTGCAAAGCTTGCCGCTGCTAAAAGAACCCCGGGTGCTGGCGGCGCAGGTGGAGCAGGCCGCGGTGCAAGGCCAAGATTTGAGGTAATTAATACCTGCAGCGATCATTATCACAGTCATGGTTTATTGGCCGTTGATAACGATGATCTGGACAACCAATAATTAATCTGAAAAAATAATAAAATGAAAAAAATAATTTTTTATATAAGCTGCATACTGGCCATCAAAAATGTTTCGGCACAAGAAACAATTTTGCCCGCCAATGCACAAAAAGAAACCATCGCACTAACCAATGCAACTATTCATGTGGGTAATGGACAGGTGATCAGCAATGGCACTGTTATTTTTAAAAATGGAAAGATCGCCGATGTGGGAAGCAATGCTTCTACTGCAGGTGCAAAGGTTATTGATTGCAAGGGTAAACATATTTATCCGGGTCTTATCTTAACCGCATCGCAACTGGGTTTAATAGAAGTGAACAGCACCAGAGCCACTATTGATGCATCTGAAATTGGCGACATGAACCCAAGCATCCGTTCTATTGTAGCCTACAATACCGATTCAAAAGTCATTAACACTTTACGCACCAATGGCATTCTGTTAGCCAATGTAATTCCCGATGGTGGAATTATTTCAGGTTCTTCCTCTGTAGTACAATTAGATGCATGGAACTGGGAAGATGCGGCATATAAAACTGATATCGGTATTCATTTCCGTATGCCTTCGCTGCTAAACAGACGTGGTGGAAGAAGAGGTGGTTTTGGCGGGCAGACTTCAACTGTTGATCCTGTAAAAAGAGGATTAGATCAGATTGATGAAGTGAAAGTATTTTTCAGGGAAGCAAAAGCTTACCTGGCCGAAAGTAAACATGAAAACACCAATCCCAAATTTGAAGCGGTAAAAGGTTTGTTTAATAAAAAACAAAAACTGTTTATTCATTGCAATATTGTAAAAGAAATGTTGCTGGCCATTGATTTTTCAAAAGAATTTGGTTTTGATGTGGTGCTGGTTGGGGCTGTTGATTGCTGGCAGATAGCCGGCATTTTAAAGCAAAATAATATTGCGGTAATACTGCACCAGTTGCATAATTTACCAACTATGGTTGATGATGATATTGACCAACCCTTTAAAACACCCGCTGTGTTACAAAAAGCAGGTGTTTTATTTACCATTAACGATGATGATGGCAACAGCCGCTATCGCAACCTGCCTTTTAATGCAGGCACTGCATCTGCATACGGACTTACAAAAGAAGAAGCACTCAGTGCTATAACTTTAAATGCAGCCACCATCTTAGGCATTGCCGATAAAACCGGCAGCATTGAAACCGGCAAAGATGCCAACATTGTAATAAGCGAAGGTGACATTTTAGATATGCGTACCAATATTATTACAAATGCTTTCATTCAAGGCCGCCAGGTTGAGCTGAATAATAAACAAATGCAGCTGGCAGATAAGTATGAGAAGAAGTATGGGATAAAATAATCCTTTAAAAGAATAACTAAAAAAGCTGCTCAGTTGAGCAGCTTTTTTAGTTTTAGGAAACCATAGATTTTATTTCCTCCCTTAAAATAAAACAGGTAAATTTAGAGTACATATTTCTTTTATGGATAAACAACAACCAAACGAAAGCCGCCGCAGCTTTCTAAAAAATTCAACTGCGCTGGCTGCGCTAAGCCTTACTCCCGTTACTATAGTAAAAGCAGCAGAGAATGATGATAAAATTGCATCGCTATTTGAAAAAATTCCTTTGCAACTGGAAGTGAATGGCGAAACCCATAAGCTTCAGGTAGAGCCAAGAGTAACCTTGCTCGACTTGTTGAGAGAACAACTCGGGCTCATGGGAACCAAAAAAGGCTGCGATCATGGACAATGTGGTGCCTGCACCGTTCATGTGGATGGCAAGCGGATCAACTCCTGCCTTTCGCTGGCTGTGATGAACAACGGAAAAAAGATAACCACTATTGAAGGGCTTGCAAACGGCGACGATCTGCATCCCATGCAGGAAGCATTTTTAAAACACGATGGGTTCCAGTGCGGCTATTGCACACCGGGGCAAATTATGTCGGCCATCTGTTGCATTAAAGAAGGCCATGCCGACAGCAATGATGAGATAAGGGAATATATGAGTGGTAATATCTGCCGCTGCGGCGCTTACCCAAATATTGTTGATGCCATCACCGAAGTAAAAAAAGGAGGGCTACCATTATGATAAACTTCGATTACATAAAAGCAAACTCTGCAAAAGCAGCTGTTGATGCAAGGATAAAAAACAAATATTCTCAATTTATTGCTGGTGGCACCAACCTTGTTGACCTGATGAAGAAAGGCGTTACTACGCCCGAAACGTTAATTGATATAACAGGCTTGCCCTTAAAACAAATCACAGCCAATGCAAACGGAATTACCATTGGCGCTTTAGCATTAAACAGTGATGTGGCCGAAAATGAAATTGTAAAAGCAAGGTTCCCCTTGCTTGCCCAGGCGCTAAATGCAGGCGCATCAGCACAGTTACGCAATATGGCAACTGTTGGCGGAAATATTATGCAAAGAACAAGGTGTACTTATTTTTATGATACGGTAATGCCTTGTAACAAACGCCAACCCGGTAGCGGCTGTGGTGCAGCAGATGGTTACAACCGTATGCATGCCATCTTCGGCGCAAGCGATAAATGTATTGCTGTTCACCCAAGTGATATGTGTGTGGCACTGGCTGCTTTAAATGCAATGGTTCATGTGAGCAATGGAAAGACTGAAAGAAAAATTGCCTTTGCAGATTTTCATCGTTTGCCGGGTAATACTCCAGAACAGGATAATAACCTGCAGCCCGGTGAATTAATAACTGCCATTCATATTCCTGCAAGCTCATTCAACAAAAATCATTATCTCAAAATAAGAGATCGGGCTTCGTATGCATTTGCATTGGTTTCAGTTGCTGTGGCAATGGAAGTAAAAGGCGGAGCGATCAGAACTGTAAATCTTGCCATGGGTGGCGTGGCACACAAACCCTGGAGATTGACAGAAGTTGAAAATTTTTTGAAAGGAAAAAATATATCGGAGAAATTATTTAGCGATGCTGCTGAATTGGCGATGAAAGATGCAAAAACAATTGAGCACAATAAGTTTAAAATAAAATTAGGCAAGGCGGCAATTGCAGAAGCACTGACTAAGGCAACGGCGTAGTTTATTAAGCGTTGAAACAAAACGAATAAAACCATATCATGGATAAAGAATTACTAATTGATGACAGAGTTGACGGCGTCGACAAAGTAACCGGCAAAGCCACCTACTCTGCCGAGCATAAACTCCCCAACATGGCCTATGCTGTTTTCGTTTGCAGCAGCATCGCCAAAGGCAGTATAAAAAACATGGTACTTGGCGAAGCAAAAAAAGTTCCCGGGGTATTGGATATCATCTATTACCTAAACTGTCCTGATGTGCCGGGTTACAATCCCTATGCAAAAGACCCGGCGAAGAAAGGTTACGAATGGCGGGGATTGAAAGTATTTACCGATAACAAAGTTGTCAGCAATGGGCAGCCAATTGCCATGGTAATTGCCGATACATTGGAACGAGCTGTAAATGCTGCTTCGTTGGTTAAAGCCGAATATATTTCAGAAGAATTCGACATCGACTTTGAAAAATTAAAGACCGATGAAAGCAAGCTGAAGAATATGAACAACTATAAACGTGGCGATGCCGATGTTTATAAAACTGCGGAAGTATTTGTGGAAGGAGAATATACAGTACCTTACGAAACACACAATCCCATGGAAATGCACGCAACAATTGCAGTATGGGATGGTGATGATAAGCTGACTGTATATGATAAATCACAAGGCCCGAAAAGTACGCAAGGGGGTCTTGCTGCCTGTTTTAATCTTGATCAAAAAAATGTTCGGGTAATAACCGAAAATGTTGGCGGCGCTTTTGGAGCAGCACTGCGTAGTTGGCCAAATGTACCGGCAGCCTGTATTGCAGCAAAAAAACTAAAACGGCCGGTTAAACTTGTTTTAACAAGAGAGCAGATGTTTACCATGGTTGGTTATCGTCCTTATGCCTGGCAGCAGATTGGAGTTGGCGCAAGCAAAGATGGAAAGCTAACCGGCATTACCCATCATGCCATCAGCAACACTTCCAAATATGAAGACTTTGGAGAAGGCATTGTAAATGCGTCGCAGTTTATGTATGCCTGTCCCAATGTTAATACAAGCTATAAATTATTACCGCTTGATATTAATACACCGACCTGGATGCGTGGCCCCGGCCCCGCTACCGGTTGTGTGGCGCTGGAATGTGCTCTGGATGAACTGGCTTACAAACTGAATATTGATCCAATTGAACTGCGACTCATCAATCATACCGATGTTAACCCGGTCAGTAACCTGCCCTGGACGAGTAAATTTTTAAAAGAATGTTATCAGTTGGGCAAAGAAAAAATTGGCTGGCAAAACCGCCCAATGGTTCCCGGTAGTTTAAAAGAAAATGGCATGCTGGTTGGCTATGGCATGGGCGGCGGTGTGTTTGGTGCAGGCCGTGGACAGGCAACCGTAAAAGGAATTTTAAAAAATGATGGCACTGTTGTTTTTCAAAGTGCGGTAAGTGATATGGGACCGGGTACTTCAACAGCGATGGTAAAGATTGGCTCCGAACTGATGGGCATATCTCCTGACAAAGTAGAATTTGAATTGGGTGACACTGACCTGCCACCCGGGCCCATGCAGGGTGGCTCAGGCTCTACATCGGCGGTTGGTACAGCTATTACATCGGTATGCGATGAAATGAAAAAGAGTTTAAAAGAAATTGCCATCAGTGACATTGCAATGTTTAAAAATTTGAAAGTTGATGATCTTGAATATGCAGGCGGTGAAATTTTTATTAAACATGACAAGACAAAAAAAATACGTTTTACAGACTTATTGAAACAGGCAAACAAGCCTTTGATTGAAATTGTAAAAGATGCTGAACGGCTTTCTGCCGAAGCAAGAAAGTATGCGATGAATTCCTTTTCGGTGCATTTCATAAAACTGCATGTGCACCCGGTTACCGGTGTTATTCAACTTAAGCATATTGTTTCCACAGCCGATGCAGGCAAAATCATTGCTTACAATCCTGCACGCAGTCAGATGGTTGGTGGCGCTGTTGGAGGTGTTGGTATGGCATTAACTGAGGAAACACTAATTGATCCCCGATATGGTCGTTACATCAACGCAAACTTTGCCGACTATCATGTGCCGGTTCATGCCGATATTCCAAAGATAGATGTGTTATTTACAGATCAGCCCGATTATATTATCAATCCCATGGGATCAAAAGGTATTGGCGAAATTGCACTGGTTGGTGTTGCACCTGCAATTGCCAATGCAGTTTATAATGCAACCGGAAAACGAGTTAGAGATTTACCGATTACTCCCGACAAATTGTTATAACCAAAACGCAAATAATTTTTAACCAAACTGCAATACTGGTATCAGCTTCATTGGCGTCGCACTCTTGTACAATATTTCTTTATTGAACTTCCCTGCTGTTGCTGTCCCGCCAACAACAAATCCTAAAACTTTTAATTAAAACCTTTTAGCGGTATCTTTATCCTTTAACTTTTAGCTATGCAAAGAATCGCAGAATCAGAATTAATCATTAACGATCGTGGTGCTATTTATCATTTAGATGTACGGCCCGAGGAACTTGCCGATACTATTATTGTAGTAGGTGATCCGGGCAGGGTTGAAAAAGTAAGCAAGCACTTTGATACAATTGAACATCGCTTATCACATCGTGAATTTGTAACACACACCGGTAGAATTGGGAACAAGCAATTGTCAGTAATGTCAACAGGAATCGGACCGGATAATATTGATATTGTTTTTAATGAACTGGATGCATTGGCTAATATTGATTTTGAAACCAGGCTGATAAAAGAAAAACTGACCAAATTAAATATTGTACGTTTTGGCACATCAGGTTCTTTACAGGCTGATATTCCGGTTGATAGTTTTGTAGCTTCTTCTCATGGACTTGGGTTGGATAACCTGCTCAATTTTTACAGCTATCAAAAAACAGCAGATGATAAAGCAATGGCCGATGCATTTGTTAAACAAACAGGTTTAGATACTGTCATTACCAATCCATATGCATTCAGCGGAAGTGAAACGTTATTAAAAAAATTCGGCCCCGATTATCATAAAGGCATTACCGTAACCTGTCCTGGTTTTTTTGGGCCGCAGGGCAGGGTTTTGCGTTTGGGTTTAAGCAGCCCGGGCCTGGTTGATAAACTCTCCCATTTCAGTTTTAATAATCACCGAATCACTAACTTTGAAATGGAAACTTCGGCCATATTTGGTTTGGGCAAACTGATGGGGCATGAATGTATGAGCATTAACACCATCATTGCAAACCGGGTGCTAAAGGAATTTTCAAAAGACAGTAATAAGGCTGTTGAAAACATGATCAAAAAATCGCTGGAGGCGTTAACTGCCGCCTAAGCAAAGCAAATTATAAATATGATTGCAACAAAAATAATTCCCGACTTCTCCGCTCCTGTTCATGTTGACCAGGTAGGTATTGAAGAAAGAGCAAGCCGGTTTACCAAGCGAAGCATAAAAAACGAAAGCAAGATAAATGGTTTAAAACTTGCCCTCAACATGATTGATCTTACCACATTGGAAGGAAAAGATACACAGGGAAAAGTAAAACAGCTTTGTTACAAAGCATTACACCTACATGATGCTTATCCCGGGCTGCCAACTGTTGCGGCCATCTGTGTTTATCCATCCATGGTAAAAACAGCAAAGATTGCCCTTGGCGATTCAGGTGTAAAAGTGGCTTCTGTTGCAACGGCTTTCCCCAGTGGACAATCAACACGTGATATTAAATTAAGAGATACCAAATATGCTGTACAGAATGGAGCTGACGAAGTAGATATGGTTATCAGCCGTGGTAAATTTTTAGAAGGTGAATATAATTTTATTTTTGATGAGATTGCGGCTATCAAAGAAGCCTGCGGTGATGCAAGACTGAAGGTAATTTTAGAAACCGGCGAACTTGTTACGTATGATAAAGTGCGCAAGGCAAGTGATATTGCGATGTATGCTGGTGCGGATTTTATAAAAACATCTACCGGAAAAATTTCACCGGCGGCAACTATGCCTGTTACTTTGGTAATGCTGGAAGCCATCCGTGATTTTTATTACAAAACGGGCAAAAAAATTGCGATGAAACCAGCTGGCGGTATTTCTACCTCAAAACTGGCTTTGCATTATCTGGTAATGCTGAACGAAGTATTGGGCGAAGACTGGATGAACAATGAATGGTTCAGGTTTGGCGCAAGTAGTCTGGCCAACGATATCTTAATGCAACTGATGAAGCAACGAACAGGAGTTTATCAAAGTGCAAATTATTTTTCAATAGATTAAAACGTTTAAAGGTTGAATGGTTTAAATCGTTTAACGTTTCACAAACCTTTCAACCTTTAGACGACTTAAACCTTTAAACGTTACTAATGGCTAAAGCAAAAAACAATACCATCAAATTAAAATTCGACAGTGCAAGAAAACTGGCCCCGGCACCGGAGAGTAAAAGTGGTGCAAAGATTGATGCACAATACGATCTGTTCATCAACGGTAAATTTGAAAAACCGGCCAGCAAAAAATATTTTGCTTCTATCAATCCGGCAACAGAAGAAAAGCTTTCTATGATTGCAGAAGCCAACCAGGCTGATGTGAACAAGGCCGTGAAAGCAGCCAGAACAGCGTATGACAAGACCTGGAAAAAAATGCCACCTGCAGAACGTGCAAAATACATTTACAGAATAGCGAGGATGGTTCAGGAGAGAGCAAGAGAGTTTGCCATCATTGAAACACTGGACGGAGGTAAACCCATTCGTGAAAGCCGTGATTTTGATGTACCCACTGCTGCCAATCATTTCTTTTATTATGCAGGCTGGGCCGATAAACTGGAATATGCTTTTCCAAACAGAACAACATCGCCACTTGGTGTAGCCGGACAAATCATTCCCTGGAATTTTCCCTTGCTGATGGCCGCCTGGAAAATTGCACCGGCATTGGCTTGTGGTAATACGATTGTTTTAAAACCTGCAGAAAACACTTCACTCACCGCATTAAAACTTGCAGAAATTATTCAGGAAGCTGATTTACCTCTCGGCGTTGTAAATATTATTACCGGCGCAGGTGCAACGGGCGCAGCAATCGTTAATCATCCTGATATAAATAAAATTGCATTCACCGGTTCAACCGATGTAGGAAAAATTATTCAGCGTGCCATTGCAGGAACTGATAAGAAAGCAACACTTGAATTAGGCGGCAAAGCTGCCAATATTATTTTTGATGATGCCCCGCTTGATCAGGCTGTTGAAGGTGTTATCAATGGTATCTTCTTTAACCAGGGGCATGTTTGTTGTGCAGGCAGTCGTTTGTATGTGCAGGAATCTGTTTTTAAGGAAGTTGTTCGCAAATTAAAAGACAGACTGGAAACATTAATTGTTGGCGATCCCATGGATAAGAATACAGACATTGGTGCTATCAATTCACGTGAACAATTAAACATCATCAATAACTATATTAAAATTGGCCAGCAGGAAGGTGCAGAAATGTACCAGAGCTCAGCCGCCTTACCAAAGAAAGGATTTTATTGCAGACCAACCATTTTCACTAATGTGGCACAAAGCAACCGCATTGCACAGGAAGAAATTTTTGGACCGGTACTGGCCATACAGAGTTTCCGCACAGATGATGAAGTGATTGAAAAAGCAAACAACACGCCTTACGGACTTAGCGCAGGAGTATGGACTGACAAAGGTTCCAAGATTTTCAATCTTACAACTAAATTAAGAGCAGGTGTTATCTGGGCAAACACATTTAATAAGTTTGATCCAACCTCACCGTTTGGTGGTTACAAAGAAAGTGGCTATGGAAGAGAGGGTGGGTTACATGGGTTGAGTGCATACGTTGAAATCGTTTAAGGGTTTAAACCGTTTAAAGTTTTTTCTAACAAATGCGGTTTGCCTTAAATAAACCATTAAACGACTTAAACGATTTCTAATCTTTAAACGTTTTATTATGGCAACGATAAAAAGATTTGAAGATTTAGATGCTTGGAAAATCAGCAGAGAGTTGTGTAATAAGATTGGTGAAATTATAGATAAAGAACTATTTCAGAAAAACTTCAGACTGATTGGTCAGATAGAAGGCTCTTCAGGATCAATAATGGACAATATTGCAGAAGGATTTGAAAGAGGAACAAGAGCGGAGTTTATTCAATTTTTAGGCTATTCAAAGGGCTCTTGTGGTGAATTTCGATCGCAGTTATACAGAGCCGTAGATAGAAAATATATAACAAAAACTGAGTTCAATGAATTATTTACACTTGCAGTAAGGATAAGTGCGATGATTCAAAAATTTATTGAGTACTTACAAAAAACAGAAATTAAGGGCGTTCGAAAGAAATAACCTTTAAACGATTTAAACCATTCAACGTTTTAAACGAATCAGATTATGGCAACAATAGCAAGTAACAGACTTGAAGTTTTAAAAACTTACAAAATATATATCGGCGGTCAATTTCCCCGTACCGAATCGGGCAGATATTATATCGCAACTAATTCAAAAAAAGAAAAACTTGCGAATGTTTGTCTGAGTTCAAGAAAAGATTTTAGAGATGCAGTAGGTAAAGCCCGTGGCGCATTTGGAGGCTGGAGCGGAAGGGCTGCATTTAACCGTGGACAAATTTTATACCGCATTGCAGAAATGCTGGAAGGCAGAAAAGCACAGTTTGTTGATGAACTGATGAAACAGGATTCAACCAAAGCCCAGGCCGAAAAAGAAGTAAACCTTTGCATTGACCGCTTAATTTATTACAGCGGATGGTGCGATAAATTTCAGCAATTATACAGTTCTGTAAACCCCGTGGCTTCATCGCATTTTAATTTTTCTAATCCTGAACCGATGGGAGTTATTGCTGCTATTGCTCCGCAAAATGATTCTTTACTTGGATTGGTTTCTGTTATCGCTCCTATCATCGCCGGAGGAAATACCTGCGTTGTACTTGCATCAAACACAAAACCACTTTGTGCAGTAACATTTGCCGAAGTACTTAACAGTTCCGACTTACCCGGCGGTGTTGTAAATATCCTCACCGGAAAAGTTGCAGAGCTTGTCCCCTTCTTTGCCGACCACATGGATGTAAATGCAACAGTTTATTGTGAAAGTGATGCTACTACAAAAAAAATGATCAAAGAAAAATCGGCATTGAATGTAAAAAGGGTTGTACTGTATGATAAAGTAAAATGGAATGATGCAACAGGCCAATCTCCTTATTTTATTATGGACCTGCAGGAAATAAAAACTACCTGGCACCCGATTGAAAATATTGGCGGGGCGAAGGCGGGGTATTGATTTTTATTTTATTTATGTAGCTGAAATACAAAAACATTTCATTAATGAATATTATAAAGGGAAGTATTTTAATTACCGTTCTCGCCTTGACTGTAAGTTCTGGCATTGGACAGTCCAAATCTGAAACCGATGTCGTCAATCCGGTAATTACAAATTATAACGTTGATACTTCCCTAATTGCTGTTTTACCATATTCCAAGACTCAAAATTTAATTTTTAAAGATTGTTCTCAAGCTGAGTTAAATCTCCTTGATCTGGAAAAAATTGATTCCCTATTAACCAAATGTGTTGCTGAGTATAACCTTGAGCAGGAAAGACAATTCAATAAATTTTCAGAAAAAGCAAAGAAGAATCACAGCCTTTCTTTAATGAACATTAAAAATCATAAGCGACAATATATTGCTGTTATCAATCAGGAAAACGAAAAAGAAGTTTGGGTAAATTGCTTTTGCAGTTCATATTTTCCGAATTGGAGAACTCAGATTGCTAAAGTACTGGGTGGAGGTAAATGTTATTTCAATTTAAAAATGAATTTAACAAAAGGGTTCTATTATCATTTAATGGTAAACGCTGACAGATGAGATAAACACTTAACTGAAAACTTAAATTGTCAAGTTTAAAACTTGACAATTTAACTCTAAAAAGTTTACATCCTATCCATGGCAATGCTTATACTTCTTACCACTGCCACAAGGACAAGGATCATTTCTTCCCGGTGCTTTTTCAACACGTATCGGCTCTTGCTTTTCATGCTGTGAAGGATCTATATAATCATTCTCTGCACTCATATGCTCTGGACCACCACCTGCTCCGGCAAATTCTTCCTTGCGTTGGCGCATTTTACTAAGGTCGGTTTTGCGTTCACGTCCTTCACGTATTTGACCGGCATTGGTTTGCTCCATCGGTATCTGTGCATGGCAAAGGAAACCTACAATATCCTTATTCACTTTATCATCCATCTGCTTAAAAGCACCAAAGGCTTCAATCTTATAAATTACCAACGGGTCTTTTTGCTCGTATGTGGCAGACTGCACACTCTGACGCAGATCATCCATGGCACGTAAATGTTCTTTCCAGGCATCGTCTATTAATGCCAGGGTAATATTACGTTCCAGTGCATCGTTCAGTTCCCTTCCTTCGGTAGCCAGATATTTATCGAGGTTTGCCAGGGCCTGTATCTGCTTTTTACCATCGGTAAAAGGTACGGCTACATTTTCAATATGATTGCCCTGTTCTTTGCGTATATTTTTTATGATGGGCAATGTCTGGTTGATCATCGCCTGTGTTTTACTGCGGTACTGCGTTACAGCTTCTTCATATAAACGGTCACTTAGGCTGTTTATATCTCCCTTATCCAGTTCTTCGGCAGTAATGGAAGTTTCAATTCCAAAATTCATAATAGCCGCCAGCTTAAACTCATCATGATTATTTATCTCCTTAAAAGAAAGGATCAATCCACTGGCAACAGAATAAAATGAATTATCCAGATCAAGCGCCAGTCTTTCGCCAAACAAAGCATGGTTACGTTTTTTGTACACCACGTTACGCTGCTTGTTCATCACATCATCATACTCCAGCAAACGCTTACGGATACCAAAGTTATTTTCTTCTACTTTTTTCTGTGCTCTTTCAATTGATTTGGTGATCATGCTGTGCTGTATCACTTCGCCTTCTTTGTAACCCATACGATCCATCAGTCCGGCAATACGCTCACTGCCAAACATACGCATCAGGTCATCTTCCAACGAAACAAAAAAGCTTGAACTTCCTGGATCGCCCTGGCGACCGGCACGACCACGCAACTGCCTGTCTACACGGCGGCTCTCATGGCGCTCTGTACCCAGGATAGCCAAACCGCCGGCTTCTTTAACGCCCGGCCCAAGTTTAATATCGGTACCACGACCGGCCATATTTGTTGCAATGGTAACAGCACCCGCCAAACCGGCTTCGGCTACAACCTGTGCTTCCTTGCCATGCTGTTTTGCATTTAATACATTGTGTGGAATATTTTTCTGCTTCAACATCCTGGCCAACAATTCACTCACTTCCACATTGGTGGTACCCACCAGGCAAGGCCTTCCTGCACTGCGTAATTTTTCAACTTCGTCAATTACAGCTTTGTATTTTTCACGTTTTGTTTTGTACACAAAATCCTGTTCATCTTTACGGATAACAGGTACGTTGGTAGGAATATTAACTACATCCAGTTTATAAATACTCCAGAACTCACCTGCTTCTGTTTCGGCAGTACCGGTCATACCGGCAAGCTTATGATACATACGGAAATAGTTCTGCAATGTTACCGTTGCATAAGTTTGCGTAGAGGCTTCAATCTTTACATTTTCTTTTGCCTCCAGCGCCTGGTGTAAACCATCTGAATAACGGCGGCCTTCCATGATACGGCCTGTTTGCTCATCCACAATTTTAATAGCACCTTCAATAACTACGTACTCAATATCTTTATCAAATAAAGTATAAGCTTTTAATAATTGCTGTACAGTGTGAATACGCTCGGCCTTTAACGAATAATCAGTCAACAACGCTTCTTTCTGATGCAGTTTATCATCGGCACTGATTGTACTTTTTTCAATATCAGCCAGTCTTGTTGCAATATCCGGGAGAATAAAAAATTCAGGATCTTCCCCACTCCTGGTAATTAACTGAATACCCTGATCGGTCAAATCAACCTGGTTATTTTTTTCATCAATATTAAAGAACAATTCAGCATCTACCTTGGGCATTTCTTTTTGCTGATCGGCCATGTAGTAATTCTCAGTCTTCTGCATTTTAACCCGCATACCCGGCTCACTCAAAAATTTAATTAAAGCGCTGTTTTTTGGCAAACCACGGTGTGCTCTAAACAAAGCCAGTCCTCCATCTTTGGGATCATCATTACCTTCGGCAATTTTTTTCTTAGCCTCAATTAAAAACTGGTTTGTTGCTTTACGTTGAGCATCAATTAATTTTTCAATCCTTGGTTTCAGGTCGAAAAACTGCTGCGTATTATCGCTATGGCCAATAGGGCCACTGATGATTAAAGGTGTACGGG
>JBATAS010000112.1:0-17850 GCA_049661965.1 Ferruginibacter sp.
CATACCAAAGTTGCCGATGCTGCCAATCAAACTATAAACAAAAGCAGCAGTGGCGCCAATGGCAATCAATACATTCATGTTTGGAATACCGCGGCGAAGACTTTTAACAGCGCTCACGCCAAAATAACTCATGCCCACAACATAAACCGGAATACAGATAGCCAGTTGAATCCACGGGTTCATCAAAAATGCAGGATGCCTGGGAAGCATATGCAGCATCAGGACTAAGGTAAATGGCAGGCAGAAAAGGAAGCGTTGTAAGTGGTTGGTGAAAGACCACTGACGACTGACGACTGACCACCGGGAGTTTGCACTACTGTCGTCTGTCGTCGGTTGTCCGTCGTCCACAACCTTATATCCTAAATCTTTAATTCCTTTTGTAAGTTCTTCTTTTGATTTTGCACCATTCATTTCAAAGCTCACTTCGCCTCCTATAAAATTCACTTTTACATCTTTAAGTCCTTCTTTTTCCAGGTAACGGTTGATGGTTAATGCACAGTTGGTGCAGGTCATTCCTTCTACTTTCCAGTCAACTTTTTCCATAATGCAAAATTATTAGTTGAAATTGTGACTCAATTACTAATGAAGGAAAATATCTTTGCAACATGGAGGTAAATTTTACATTGGATCAGATCAATCAAATAGCTGAAGCTTTATTGAAAGAATACGGCAACTACAAAGTATTTGCATTTCACGGAGAGATGGGAGCCGGAAAAACAACGTTCATACATGCGCTTTGCGAAGAGCTGAAAATTGCCGATACTATATCGAGCCCTACATTTTCTGTCATCAATCAATATAAAACTGCTGATGAACAAACTGTGTATCACATGGACCTTTATCGGATTAAAGACGAAAATGAAGCCATTAATGCAGGAGTAGAGGATTGTTTGTTTTCGGGTAATTACTGCTTTGTGGAATGGCCGGAGAAAGCACCTGCTGTATTTCCTGACGATACTTTGCACGTAACCATAACTTCAATAAACGATAATACCAGAAAGCTGAAAATTAATTTGTAATTTGTATGCTTACAAAAAACTATTATGGCTTCATCAAAACCATTTGTATCTTCTTCTTTTTCGTACGAAACACTTGAGGAAACCCTTGACATAAAGGCAAAGGGAGCAGAGTTACTGATCGGAATCCCGAAGGAACATTCATTTAATGAAGACCGCATTGCCCTTACACCCGAAGCGGTTGGTGTAATGGTTGCTAACGGGCACAGGGTAGTGGTGGAAACTAAAGCCGGTGACGGAGCCAGTTACAGTGATAAGGATTATAGTGAAGCAGGCGCAAAAATTGCCTACGATAAAAAAGAAGTTTTTGAATGTGAGATACTGGTGAAAAGTGCGCCGGTAAGTGAGAGCGAATGCGAATTGCTGAAACCTAATCAGACTATCATTTCTCCCATTCATATGGCCATCATGAAAAGAGATATTCTGCAGAAGATGATGGACAAGAAGATCACCGCATTAAGTTTTGAAAATTTAAAAGATGATACCGGTCATAACCCTATTGTACGTAGCATGAGTGAGATTGCCGGCAGTGCTGTAATGCTGATTGCCGGACAGTATTTAAGCAAGGCAAATAACGGAAAGGGCGTTTTGGTAGGAGGCATAAGCGGCATACCGCCAACAAAAGTTATTATTATTGGTGCAGGTATTGTTGGTGAATATGCAGCCCGTACAGCTCTTGCCATGGGAGCAAGCGTAAAAGTTTTTGATAACAGTATTTATCGCTTAAAAAGATTACAGAATAATATTGGTGTTAGAATGTGGACTTCTGTAATGGAACCAAAAATTCTGGCCAAGCAACTTAAAACCTGCGACGTTGCCGTGGGTGCTTTAAGCGGCGCATTGGGCCGAACACCAATAATAGTTACAGACGAAATGGTAAGTAATATGCGGCCCGGCAGTGTTATTGTGGATGTAAGTATTGATCACGGCGGATGTTTTGAAACCAGCAAAGTAACCACACATGAAAAGCCGGTGTTTAAGAAATACGACGTGATACATTATTGTGTACCCAATATACCCAGTGGCTTTGCCCGTACTGCCTCGCAGGCAATCAGCAATGTATTGATGCCGTTGATGCTGGAAACCGGTGACGACGGTGGCATTGACCATATTGTATGGCATAAGATAAATATCCGAAGCGGCATTTATTTATACAAAGGCAGCCTCACTAATTTTTTCCTGAGCGAAAGGTTTGATCTGAAGTTTACTGATTTGAATTTGTTGATAGCGAGTAAGAGATAATCGCTGATTGGAGTGATTGATTTAATTTCGCAGATTTGCAATTGGTACCTATGCCATTGGTAGCAGTTATTTATAATCCCTAATCTCAATCACTTCCTCACAAAAATCGTATTCCTGTTTTACATTACTGCTTACAATTACCAGTTTGTCTTTTGTATAATTACTAATGAGTGAGAGATATAGTTCAATGCCGTCGGCATCCAAATTGGTTGTAGGTTCATCTAATAAAAGAACAGGGGTGTTACTGAAAAAAGCCTGCGCCAGCTTTAACCTCTGCTTCATACCGCTGCTGTAATACCTGATCTGTTTGTTGATGGCTTTTTCCAGTCCAACAATTTTCAACATCGCTTCAATAGATAACGTTTCAATCAACGGTTTGAATTTTGAATGAAACTCCAGCATTTCCTTCGCTGTCATTTCTTCAATCAATTCTAAATATGGAGCGGCAATGGAAACGTATTTATAATGCTTTTCGGTATCTGTTGTTTGTCCACCCGATCCTGTGGGCTGCCCATTGCTAAACGTAATGCAGCCTTCATTGTGCAGAATGGCTCCGGCTATAACCTGCAGCAATGTTGATTTTCCTGAACCATTAGGGCCTGTAATGGCATAACTTTTTCCGGAATTAAATTCATAACTACAGCGACGGAAAATCCATTCCCGATTAAAGCGTTTACCTGTATTTGATAAGCTGATTTGCATGTTTGAACTAAAAAAGTCACGAAGACGCAAAGAAGCACTAAGATTTATTCGTCTTCTGAACTACCCTTTGTAAAACGCTTGATAATTCCACGGCCACTCTCTCTTATAAAAGTTACAATCTCATCTCTTTCATCAGTTGCCGGTAATTCTTCTTCAATAAAATTTAGTGCCTGCGATGTATTCATTGATTTGTTGTAGATGATGCGGTAAATATCAAGGATCTTATTGATCCTCTCTAAAGAAAATCCTTTTCTTTTTAAACCTACTGAATTTACTCCGGCATAACTAAGCGGCGTACGTCCTGCTTTAATATATGGGGGTACGTCTTTGCTTACTAAAGAACCTCCGGCAACAAATGCATGTTGCCCTATTTGTACAAACTGGTGTATGGCACACATACCGGCAAGTATTGAATTATCGCCCATGCTAACATGCCCGGCCATTTGCGTATTGTTGCTCATGATACAGTTATTACCAACAATACAATCGTGTGCAATATGGCTGTAAGCCATAATGAGACAATTGTTTCCAACTTTTGTAGTCCACCTGTCTTTACTGCCGCGGTTTACAGTAACAAACTCACGTATGGTAGTGTTATCACCAATTTCAACAGTTGTTTCTTCTCCTTCGTATTTAAGATCCTGAGGAATGGCACCAATAACTGCACCTGGAAAAATGCGGCAGTTCTTCCCGATCCTTGAACCTTCCATAATGGTAACATTGCTGCCTATCCAGGTGCCTTCACCAATTTCCACATTCTGGTGAATAACACTGAACGGGTCAACCTTTACATTGGTTGCCAGTTTTGCGTTTGGATGTATGTACGTATGCGGATGAATCATTTAAAAAAATTTGCAATGAGCAATCTGATATTAACAGTGAATATATTTATTATTTTCTTTTTACCAATTGTGCCGTAAGGTCTGCTTCGGTACATAATTTATTACCTACATACACACTTCCTTTCATTACACAAATGCCCCGGCGTATAGGCTCTGTTAATTCCATCTTTAAAATTAATGTATCGCCGGGTACTACTTTCTGTTTGAATTTACAGTTATCTATCTTTAAAAAATAAGTATCGTATTGCCCGTCGGGCATGGCGTTAATACAAAGTAAGCCGCCCGTTTGTGCCAGTGCTTCAACCTGCAGAACACCAGGCATTACAGGGTTTCCGGGAAAATGCCCCTGAAAAAAATATTCATTTACCGTAACATTCTTAATACCTACGATTAAGGTATCGGTCAGTTCAATGATCTTGTCAACCATGATGAAAGGGAAACGGTGTGGCAGGGTTTTCTCAATCTGCTCCTGGGTATAAACCGGTTCCTGATTAGGATCATAGTTTGGAATATCCTTTGTGTGTTTATTTTTTTTGATGTACTGTTTTATCTTTTTTGCAAACTCTACATTGCTGCTGTGGCCGGGGCGGTTGGCAATAATATGTGCTTTAATGGGGTAACCAATCAACGCCAGGTCACCAACTACATCCAGTAATTTATGCCTTGCAGGTTCGTTGGCAAAACGCAGTTCAAGATTATTTAAATAACCTTCGCTTTTTATTTCTACCTTTTTTCTGCCGAAGGCTTTGGCCAGGCGTCCCATTTCTTCATCAGTCACGGGTTTATCAACAACAACTATCGCATTATTAATATCGCCACCTTTTACCAGGTTGTTATCCAGCAGCATTTCCAGTTCATGCAAAAAACAAAATGTACGGCAGGGGGCAATTTCTGTTTGAAATTCTTTCATTGATTTTAAACTGGCGTGCTGGGTTCCCAGTACCGGGCTGTTAAAATCAATTAAGGTTGTAAGCTGATAATTGACTGCAGGCATAGCAGTCATCTCTACTTTTTTTACGTCATCAAAATAAGAAATGTTGGTATCTATAGTGTACCAGGTTTTTGCAGCATCCTGCTCTAAAACACCTGTTTTGGCAATTATATCAACAAAGGGTCCGCTGCTGCCATCAATAATCGGAATTTCGGGGCCGTTCAATTCAATCAAACAATTATCAACACCCATACCTACCAGTGCTGCCAGAATATGCTCAACAGTACTCACTTTACAATCGCCTTTTACCAATGTTGTTCCTCTTGATGTATCAGTAACCAGGTCACAATCGGCCTTAATTACAGGAGACCCCGGTAAATCGGTACGTTGAAACTGGTAACCAAAGCCAGGGTTGGCTGGTTTTAAGGTCATATCTACTTCAATACCAGAATGAAGCCCTGTGCCTGAAATACTTATTGCTTTAACTAATGTGTGTTGTTTATCTGGATTGAAATTTTTATCCATATGTACTCCTGAATTTTGTTGGCAAAGATATTTAAAATATGCTGCCCACAGAATTTATAGCAGAATCTGGTTAAAACTGTAGCTGGAAACTGCCAAAAATACCAAACTTGTTCTGTTTACCGGCATAAGCTGGCGAAGGGCTGATTCTCCAGACAAAGTCGAGACGAAACAGCTTAAAGATATTATCTATTCCCGTACCTAACTCAATATAGGTTTTACCGTTTAGTGTTTTAAATGCAGGTATTTTGCTACCCATGGTATCCAGCGCATAATTAATGGCACTGTTAGCATTGCTTAACGAGCCCCAAACAGTTTTTGCAGTCCAGAACTGCCGCCATTTTAATTTACGGGTGAGCGGGATAAAGCGAAAAAGGCCAGAGCCAATATTGTGCTCCACATTTACACCAGCGTATTGATCGCTTAAATATTCGAAACGGTTCATGAGGTTAAATGCAAAAGGGTTGTAATAAAAAAGATCGTTGCCGGGATGATTCTCCAGGTTGGTAAAAGGCATATTGCCGAAAATTTTTCCGCCATACACACGATAGTAGAAAACACCATAGGGAGATATTTTCATCATATCCTTTATTAAAATTGAAAGCTTGCTGTAATTGTAAGCACTGTTAAACACGCCAGCGATACCCTTGGCAGCGGTAAGCTCTACAACCGGGTACTTTGTGCCAAGGCTGTAACGGTTATAATCAGTTTCAATAAATTTTTCGAGGTATGCAAATCGTAGTTTCAGGGCCACTTCAAAAGTGGTAAGTGGCGTGCCTTTGTTTACCGTAAAAGTTGATAAGGGCGGCAGGTTAAGCAGCGGTGTATATTGTCTGTGCGATATAAACCATTCTGTAGAAAATCCTTTGCCAAGATCGTTAAACAGTTCAAACCTCAGATCTTTTACATTAATAAATTTCCTGGTTGTATTAGGCTTTCGGATGGCCAGCGAAAAAATATTATCCTGGCTTACTTCGCCAACTTTGCTGATACCATTATCAACATCATTTTGATAGGAGAGATGTAATCTGATACGTTTTGGTTGTCTTTGCAGTATCCAAAATGCTTCGGCTTGTCCTTTAAACTTTTTATCCTTAGTGCCATAAGCCAGGTAACCATGCAGGTAAATTTCTTTCATCAGCTTTTTATTGGTACCCAAATCAAACCTGAAACGGGTCCCTTCCCACTGGTTGCCACTTATCCAGTTAAACCATGGGCCAATTTCAAATTTGCCAATATCTCTGTAACCACCTCCCAAAAACTTCAGGTTGCGTTGAAACTTTTGAAATTTAGGCATCTCCATCAGCTTATCAATAGTTTGATAAATAGCTTTTTCGTTTTTGGATAAGGTATCATGCCGTAACTGCGCCCATGCTGAATCAGTTTGTTGGGTTACATCTTTACTTGTGGTTACAATCTCTTCAATTCGTTGGTCTTTAAAAGCATTGGTTAAGGAATCGCTGTTGATAACAATGTCTTTATAAGAGGTTGTTTTGCGGCCAATAAGTGTGAGTGAATTTTTTCCGAGTATCCGGAAATCAGCAAAGAATTTATCACGGGTTAAAAAGATAACAGAATCGTTAACCGGAATATATTCCTGGAAAACACTGATGCGGTCAATAAAATTAATGTTGGCTTCTTTACCCAGGTACAGATTTACTTTAGTTATCCGATAGGTACTGTCGGTAACCCAGGCATCGCCACTGAACGTGTTTTGTCCCGGTCGTTTTGAGTTAAAAACAAAATGAAATAATTTTTTGCCTGCAACTATCTGTGTATCGGGCACAGTAAAAATGTAATAGTTATCGGCGTTATCATTAAAAGGGCTGATGAAATCCTTATCCATCACATTTATATAATTACTGTAGATACTTACGTTCTGGTTCATTACGCCCAGCAACTTGCTGAAACTTTCATTTTTAAAACCTTTGGTGTTACTGGCTTTAATATGTTCACTGAATTTCTGCGGGTTGTTTTGATAAGCATAGTCACTAAGGCTTTCAATTAAATAAGCCGGTAAAAACGGAGCGGCTTCTGATGTGCTGTCCATATTATCAAAGACAAAAGAGAAATTCTTCAACAAAAAATTCTTACGGGCTTTATCGGCGTTAAAATTTTTAATATCCACTTCCAGTTTATTATAGGCTTCGTAACTGAAATTATCCAGGTCGTAACGGTTATACTGTTTCTTCCTGCTCATTATTTTTTTCCATAAATAAAGCCCGCGGTTCCATTTGGCTTTAATAACCACTTCGCCTTTAGCACTGCCTCTTTCTAACTGAATGTTAAGTGTTTTGTTGTTTTGTAATTGGGTAATGGGTATCCGGTATAATTCAAAACCAATAAAACTTACTTTTAAAGTATCGTCTTTAAAATTATTTACAACCAGCGTAAACTGGCCTGCACTATCTGTTGACTGGCCAATACCCGAGCTTGCAAAATAAACCGATGCCCAGCTTACAGGTTCTTTGGTATGCCCGTCAATTACGGTTCCCGAAATGGTAAGTGTTTGTCCGAAAGAAATTGACGTAATAAAAAGTAAAGTAAAAGCTGAAATTATATGTTTGAAAATATTCAAAAGCCTGTTTTTATAATTTGGGTAAGATTCTTATGTAGTTTAAAAAAGTAATGAAAGCAAAGGTATTTTATTTTTATACCCAAAGGGAAAAGAAAATGTTAAGCAGTGGTTTTGTGTAGGTAAACTGACAATTGCCGGGAAACAGCTCAGGCATTGGTTTTCTCCATCATCTCCTTTAATATTTTCTCCAACTCTATTACTCTTTTTTCCAGGTTAGGGAGATTACGGCTGGCAGCCTGACTGCGCAGTGCTGCCGTATAGTCAAAAGCCGGCGAACCGGTAACAGCCGAATTAGGGTTTTTTATAGATTTACTTACACCGCTTTGTGCATTTATTTTAGTACCGTCGGCAATTTTAATATGGCCAACAATACCAACCTGTCCGCCAATCATAACATTGTTGCCAACTTTGGTACTGCCGCTAATGCCGCTCTGGGCTGCAATTACGGAGTTATTACCTACTTCAACATTATGGGCTATCTGCAAAAGATTATCCAGCTTGGCACCCGATTTTATTAAGGTGCTTCCTATTGTTGCACGGTCAATGGTTGCATTGGCACCAATTTCCACGCCATCTTCAATAACAACATTGCCAATTTGTGGAACTTTTTTTAAGGTACCATCTGCCTGTGGTGCAAAACCAAATCCATCGCTACCGATAACAGTGCCGGCATGTATGGATACATTTTTACCGATAACACAATCGTGATAAATTTTTACACCGGGATGTATAATGCTGTTTTCTCCAACGGTTACATTGTTACCTAAATATGAATTGGGATAAATTTTTGCACCATCGGCAACAATTGCATGTTCTCCAACATAAGCAAAAGCACCAATAAAAACATTGTCGCCGATTTTTGCAGTAGTGGCAATGTAGGCAGGTTGTTGTATGCCTGATAATTGTTGCATTTGTATTTGCTGATACTTTTCTAACAGGATTGCAAAAGCTGAGTAAGCGTCCTGTACTTTTATCAACGTAGCATCAATTTTCTGTTTTAACTCCTGCGATTCGTTAATGATGATGATGCTTGCTTTTGTACTGTATAAATATTCTTCGTACTTGGGATTTGCTAAAAATGCCAGCTGCCCGTTTTGAGCTTCTTCAATTTTACCGAAAGATGCAACAGCCGTTTCGGCATTGCCTTCAACTTTGCCATTGATCATTATGGCTATTTGTGCTGCGGTAAATTGCATGTTGGTTAATAGTTAATAGTTCATGGCTGATAGCTGATGATTCCTGCTGATGGTTGATTTACTATGAACCATCAACCATGAACCATCATCTCAGATAGCAAATGTAATATTTTTTCACCTTGCCCATCAGATTTTGATTGATAAGAGCATTGTCAACTTCCGAAATATCTTTTACTGTTCCATCTTTAAAAAGAATATGAATGTGTTCTTCCTCCGTATTATAAGTACTGCTTGCAACTTCGCCGGTAAATACCAGTAAAGCAGCCTCTTCTTTATTTATATTTAGTTTAACACAGGCTTCTGCAGTTTTTTCCTGTACAAGGTTTTCATTAACCGGATTACCAAAGTACTGAACTTTCAGCAATTGCCGGTTAATAATTCCATTGCATAAGGTTGATAAAACCCTGTCTTCATGGCTGCACCATCCTTTTATGGCACCCATCACATCATAATCATCCAGGTTACAAAACTCTTCCAGTGTTACAGTTTGAATAGGCTGCGTAATAAAATTATGTAGCGGCTGTTGTGTTGCTGCTTTAATTTGTTTGGCTCTTTTAATTATCCGTTTCAGCATCTGCTCGGCACATAAAACAGTTTTATGCAGGTACACCTGCCAGTACATCAGGCGGCGGGCCACTAAAAATTTTTCGATGCTGTAAATAGATTTTTCTTCCACCATTAACTCGCCGTTGTGCACGGTAAGCATTTTCAAAATGCGGTCGTAACCAATTACGCCTTCATTAACACCGGTAAAAAAACTGTCACGGGTTAAATAGTCCATACGGTCCACATCAAGCTGACCGGTGATGAGCTGATACAAAAATTTCTTTGGATGTTTATCTGTAAAAATTTCTAATGCAAGGCTTAATTGCCCGTTGAATTGTTTGTTAAGCTCCTGAATGATCAATAAAGAAAGTTCTTCATGATGCCTGGTTTCTACCAGTATATGCTCCAGTGCATGGCTGAACGGACCATGGCCAATATCGTGTAAAAGGATAGCAATTTTTGCAGCCTGTTCTTCCTGTGGAGTAATTACTGTGCCTTTGTTTTTTAATTCATTAAGGGCAATACTCATTAAATGGTAAGCGCCCAGTGCATGGTGCAGTCTGCTGTGTACAGCACCGGGATAGACCAGGTTTGCCATCGCCATCTGGCTTATCCGGCGCAGCCGCTGAAAATAAGGATGAGCAATAACCTGGTTTATCAGCTCATCATCAATACTGATAAAACCATAAACCGGGTCATTAATTATTTTTCTGAAAGGCATTAATTAGTTTGATGTTTGTAGCTTGTTGTTTTTGCCAGTGCAAACTACTTTTTGTTAAAAGTTACACAAAGCTAAATAAAGCGGGGCATCATTGATATAAAAAATTAAATTTGTAAGCATCGCCCCGGTTTGATTATATATTTATCTGAGGCAGACAACCACGAACTGTAAACCACAAACAACAAACTATATATATGAGTGTAGCAAAAATTCTTTGGGTAGATGATGAAATTGACAGCCTTACATCGCAGGTAATGTTTTTAGAAAATAAAGGCTACGAAGTGCAAACCAAAACCAATGGATTTGATGCGGTAGAATATGTAAAAGATAATATTGTTGATGTGGTACTGCTTGATGAAACCATGCCCGGTATTACCGGCCTGCAAACCCTGCAACAGATAAAGGAAATAAAAAATAATTTACCGGTTGTTTTAATCACTAAAAACGAAGCAGAGAATTTAATGGATGAAGCCATTGGCTCACAAATAAGCGATTATTTAATTAAGCCGGTTAACCCCAACCAGGTTTGGCTAAGCCTGAAAAAACTGATTGATAATAAAAGACTGGTTGCTGAAAAAACAACATCGGCCTACCAGCAGGAGTTCAGAAGTCTGTTTACGTCATTAAACAGTAATCCCGATTATAACGAGTGGATGGAGATTTACCGTAAACTCGTTTTTTGGGAACTGGAGATGAAGAAAAGCGACAGCCCCGAAATGCAGGAAGTTTTTCAAACGCAAAAAACCGAAGCCAATACCGAATTCTTTAAATTTATTTCAAGAAATTATGCATCATGGGTTAGCCCTAAAAGTGCAGATGGCCCTATTATGAGCCATAACCTGATGAAGTTTAAAGTTTTTCCGCACCTGGAAAAAGGCACACCATTGTTTTTTGTGTTGATAGATAACCTGCGTTTTGACCAATGGAAAACCATTCAACCCATATTTGCCGAAAGTTTCCGCATTCATGAAGAGGAAACTTTTTATGCTATACTGCCTACGGCAACGCAATATGCACGTAATGCCATTTTTGCCGGGTTGATGCCGGTTGATATTGAAAAGAAATTTCCGCAACAATGGAAAAACGATGATGAAGATGGAGGTAAGAATATGTTTGAGGAAGATTTTTTTAAAGGGCAGTTGAAAGCAATGGGAAAGGGAGACCTGAAATATTCTTACACCAAGATTACCAATAACCACGACGGACAAAAACTGGTTGATAATATCCATAACATGATGGAAAATGATATCAACGTGATTGTTTACAATTTTGTAGATATGCTGAGTCATGCACGTACCGAAATGGAAGTGTTGAAAGAACTTGCCGGTGACGAAATCAGTTACCGCAGTATCACAGAAAGCTGGTTCACCCACTCGCCTTTACACCAGGCACTTAAAAAAGTAGCAGATAAAAAACTGAATATGATTGTTGCTACAGATCATGGAAGCGTAAGGGTAAATACGCCGGCTAAAGTAATTGGCGACAAACAGACGACAGCCAACCTGAGGTACAAGCACGGCCGTAATTTAAATTATGAAGCCAAAGAGGTACTTGCTTTCAGAGACCCAAGGGAAGCGGGTTTGCCCGTACCTAATGTAAACTCTTCTTTCATTTTTGCCAAAGGCGACCTGTATTTGTGTTATCCCAATAATTATAATCATTTTGCAAATTATTACCGCAATACTTTTCAGCATGGTGGTATAAGTTTAGAAGAGATGATTGTGCCGGTGATAAGGATGACGAATAAATAAAAATGCTGATTAGTATGATTAAGTGATTTCGCAGATTTTTTTATCAACGATTGTTGAAAACCTTTTTTCTTAATGTTTGTTATTTGTAGGAGTTTGCAGCTGTAATAAAGATGTAAAGTCCCGTTTGAGGGATACAACTATGAAATACACACAACATAATTTAGATAAGATAGAAAAAGTGGCCGAAGAGTGCGGTTATGTTATTCGATACGAAAGAGGAACTTTTCAAAGTGGTTACTGCATTCTGCAAGACAGAAAAGTAATCGTTATTAATAAATTTTTTCAAACAGAAGGCAGGATGAATGCATTGACAGACCTGATGCCCCAATTAGATATCAGCTTTGATGCCCTTACCCACGAAAGCCAAAAGGTTTATGATGAGGTAATGAGTGTATCCAGTTCAAGGTAATTACCAATCTCCTGTTCCTTTTCCAGCCTCCAATTCCTTAAATTTGCTGAGTGCAATGCCCCTCTTTAAAAATAACATTTCTTGGTACCGGTACCAGCAGTGGTGTACCGATGATTGGCTGTACCTGTGAAGTATGTACATCAACCGATAAAAAGGATAAGCGGCTTCGTTCGAGTATTTTAATAGAAAGTGATACCACATCCATTGTAATTGATACAACTCCCGATTTCAGATACCAGATGTTGCGTGCTAACGTAAAAAAACTCGATGCCGTTTTATTTACCCATCCGCATAAGGACCATATTGCGGGGCTGGATGATGTGAGAGCCTATAACTATTTTCAGCAAAAACCTATGGAAATTTATGCCAACTCGTTAACCGAGGAAGCTATAAAAAGAGAGTTTGCTTATGCCTTCTCCGATAAAAAATTCCCAGGCATCCCCAGCCTTAATTTAAATACCATTGATGAGAGTTCATTTCAGATTGGCGATATACCGGTAACACCAATTTTAGTATGGCATTTAAAAATGCCGGTACTGGGTTTCAGGTTTGGAAACTTTACATATATAACCGATGCTAACCGTATTGATGCCGATGAAAAGGAAAAAATAAAAGGTAGCGAAGTGCTGGTTTTAAATGCATTACGAAAAGAAAAGCATATCTCTCATTTTACACTTGATGAAGCGGCGGCCATGGTGCAGGAACTGGGCGTACCAAAAGGTTATTTTACCCATATTAGTCATCAGTTGGGGAAGCACCAAATGATTAATAAGGCCCTTCCTGATGGTATTGCCCTGGCATTTGACACCCAGGAACTGACCATATAATATTACCACATTAGGGTATTGCAAAAAAAATACATCTGCAATATTTTGCAGCCCTAAACCGGTGAGTATGATAACACATTTTGCAGCAGACTATTTTAATTTTACAGCCAAAGAGCGCACAGGGATTATTTGTATTCTTATACTCATAATTCTTTTTTTAGTACTGCCTTTTTTGTTTCCCTATTTTATTTCCCGTCCTCAAAATGACATATTGCAATTTGAAAAAGAAATTGCTGCATTAAACATAAAGCAACAGGAGGGCAGCGGTAAATCTCCTGACCGGAATTTTGATGAAAACAATTACCAGAATTATTATCAGCCATCAGAAAAAAATTATTACACGAAACAAACTAAAGGCGAACTGTTTTATTTTGATCCCAATACACTTCCTGTTGAAGGATGGGTAAAGCTGGGCATAAGAGAGAAGACGGCAAACAGCATTAATAAATATGTATCCAAGGGAGGCCGGTTTTACAAACCGGAAGATATTGCTAAGATCTGGGGATTGCATGATGATGAAGTAAAAAGATTATTGCCTTATGTACGGATTACGCCGAAACCCCAGGTGGAATACAGCTCTTATAAAAACACAGAAACCTATAAAGCGTATGAAAAACCTGCGTTTAAAATTGAAAATATTGATATAAACAAAGCTGATACTGCTGCTTTTATTGCCTTGCCCGGTATCGGCAGCAAACTGGCAAACCGCATCATTGCGTTCAGAGAAAAACTCGGTGGCTTTTATAAAATTGAACAGGTGGCCGAAACATTTGCATTGCCTGATTCTGTTTTTCAGAAGATAAAAATAAACCTGATTGTTTCTGATGCGGCCACTAAAAAACTGGATATCAACAGTGCTACGGTTGATGAATTAAAAGCACATCCATATATCAGGTATAACATAGCTAATGCCATTGTACAATACAGACTGCAGCATGGAGCCTTTTCAACAGTAAGTGATATTAAAAAGATACTGATAGTTACTGATGATATCTTTAATAAAGCAGAACCCTATCTTACACTGCGTTGACGAACTAACGGACGTTAGTATTTTAAATTTCATTAAATTGCAGCCCTAACGATAGCTACTATTATGAATTTTAAGACAACAGAACTAACTGAACAGGTTGCTCAGACTGCAAAAGAATTTGCCAACCAACATATTAAGCCACATTTAATGGAGTGGGACGAAAGCCAGGAATTTCCAGTACATGTTTTTAAAGAAATGGGTAAACTGGGACTTATGGGTGTTTTGGTACCCGAGGAATATGGCGGCAGTGGGTTGGGTTATTACGAATATCACGCCATTATCCAGGAAATTGCAAAAGTTTGCGGTTCTGTTGGTCTGTCATTGGCAGCACATAATTCTCTTTGCACCGGGCATATATTGGCATTTGGCAGCGAAGAGCAAAAGAAAAAATATTTACCCAAACTGGCTACTGCCGAAATGATTGGTGCCTGGGGTTTAACCGAAGCTAATACCGGCAGCGACGCAGGTAATATGAAAACCACTGCTGTTAAAGATGGTGATGATTGGATTATTAATGGAACCAAAAGCTGGATAACGCATGGTAAGAGTGGTGATGTGGCAGTAGTTATTTGTCGTACAGGAGAGCCAAGAGCCAGGAATAATTCCACGGCCTTTATTGTAGAGAGAGGAACTGCAGGTTTCAGTGCCGGTAAAAAAGAAAATAAACTGGGCATGCGTGCCAGCGAAACCGCCGAGATGGTTTTTGACAACTGCCGTATACCTGATGCAAATCGTATAGGCGAAGTAGGAAAGGGCTTTAAACAAAGCATGAAAGTATTAGATGGTGGAAGAATTTCTATTGCTGCACTGGGCCTTGGTATTGCCAAAGGAGCTTATGAAGCTGCGTTACAATATTCAAAAGAGCGTCACCAGTTTGATCAGCCAATTGCCAATTTTCAGGGAATAAGTTTTAAACTGGCCGATATGGCAACCGAAATTGAAGCTGCAGATCTTTTAATAAAGCAAGCATGCGATTTAAAAATGCGTGGTTTACCTATGACCAAAGAATCGGCTATGGCAAAGTATTACAGCAGCGAAGTGGCGGTACGGGTAAGTACCGATGCAGTGCAGATATTTGGCGGCTACGGATACACCAAAGACTTTCCCGTAGAAAAATTTTATCGCGACAGTAAACTTTGTACTATTGGAGAAGGAACAAGTGAAATACAAAAACTGGTAATAAGCCGGGAAGTTTTAAAATAAAAATTACCATACAATTTAAGGCAGGAGTAACCGTTTAGTTGTTTAAATAAATTTCGATGAAAATCTTTTATTGTATTGCTATTGTTACGGCTTTGTTGAGTTGTAATAATAATGATGGTAATAAATCAGGAGAGCAACCAACTGCTAATATAGATGGAGCAGGATTGTTTGCTATGAACTGTGCTTCATGCCATAAATGCGACATGGACTTTACCGGTCCTTCATTGAAAGGGGCAGCATCACGCTGGAAGGATAAGGAGTTAATGTATGAATTTATAAGAAACCCGATGGCTGTTGTTCAAAAAGACAGCTATGCTGCAGAGCTTCAAAAAAAGTATAATGCTATTATGACTCCTTCTACATTAACCAATGCCGAAATTGATGCTGTATTAGCGTATTGTAATAATTCCGGTGGTCAATAATATAATTACAAACCATCATCTTCTGATGGGCTGGAAGAAAACATATTATCAACAGCACCGCCCAGCATCGGAAATTTTTCTTTTACATAATTCTTAATAGTTTCCAGCGCCTTTAATGCCTGCTCATCATTGATGCCTGCATTTTCTTTCAGTTTATTTATTAATTCTTCCATAATTATATTTTAAAATGTAAAGTAGAATTTTTAAATCTCTATTCCAATTCCTATTCCGTATCATACCTGTCAACCCTTTCAATTCCCGTCATACTGTTTAGCCTGTCTACCAGCTCATCCAGTTCCTCTTTATCATGTACAAATATTTTTACGTTGCCTTCAAAAATCCCTTCTTTGGCTTCAATGGTCATGGCCGAAATATTAAATTTTAATTCACCGCTGATGAGATTGGTTATTTTATGAATAACGCCTACATCATCAAGCCCGATAATTTTTAAACCGGTAAGGAAGGAAATTTCTTTATTTTTTGCCCACTTGGTTTTTACTACCCGGTGGCCGTAATTAGCTAATAACCTGGCTGCATTAGGACAATTGGTGCGGTGAATTTTTAAACCTTCACCGGTTGTTACAAAACCAAATACATCATCGCCAGGTATGGGTTTACAGCAATTGGCTAAAGTGTATTGTATCTTATCGCTGCTTTCGCCAAAAATAATAAGCTCTGCATCCTTTTTGTCGTATTGTCTTGCAGGAGGATCTTTATCAACTTTTTCTTCAACAGCTGGTTTTACCGGTTTGGGTGGAAGTAGTTTATCACCATGCAGTTTAAATTCCTTTAACTCTTTAAGGTCAATTTTTTTGATGGCAATATCGTACAACAGGTCAAGACTGGAGTTTACTTTGTAAAATGCAGTAAGTTCTTCAATATTTTGCTGGCTCATGCTTGCGCCCATGCCTTCCAGTTTGCGCTGTAATGTATATTTTCCTTCTTCAGCAATATTTCGTTTTTCTTCCTTTAAGGTGTCTTTAATTTTTGACTTCGCTTTACTGGTTACCACAAAATTCAGCCACTCAATATTTGGTTTTTGTTTGGCGCTGGTAATAATTTCAATCTGGTCGCCGCTGCGAAGTTTATGACTGATAGGAACCAGTTTGTGATTTACCTTGGCACCAATACATTTACTGCCTACTGCAGTATGTACACCAAAAGCAAAATCTAATGCCGAGGCACCAAGGGGTAACATTTTAACCTCTCCTTTGGGTGTGTACACATAAATTTCTTCGGCTAAAAAGGATGTTTTAAAATCCTGTAAAAAATCAATGGAGTTGCCATCCTGGCTATTGAGCGCTTCTCTTATCTGGTGAAACCATTTGTCAAAGCGGCTTTCATCATCCTTACCTTCCTTATATTTCCAGTGAGCAGCAAGGCCCTTTTCAGCAATATCATTCATCCGCCGGGTACGTATCTGTACTTCCACCCATTTTCCATGAGGCCCCATTACGGTAGTGTGCAGAGCTTCGTAGCCATTGCTTTTTGGATTACTCAGCCAGTCTCTTAATCTTTCAGGCGATGGGTTGTACTCATCAGTAATGATACTGTACACTTTCCAGCAATCTTCTTTTTCTTTTTCAACAGGAGAATTTACGAGTATGCGGATGGCAAAAAGATCGTACACTTCTTCAAAGCTTACGCCCTTTTTTTTCATTTTATTCCAGATGGAATGAATGCTTTTTGGGCGTCCGTAAATTTCAAAATCAAAGTCAGCACGCTCTAATTTTTCTTTCAACGGCCTGATAAAGTCATTGATATATTTTGTTCTTTCTCTTTTGGTATCACTTAATTTTTGGGCAATGTATTTATAGGTATCCGGTTCCATGTATTTCATAGCCAGATCTTCCATCTCAGTTTTAATATTATACAAACCCATGCGATGTGCCAGCGGAGCATATACATATAT
>JBATAS010000113.1:0-7663 GCA_049661965.1 Ferruginibacter sp.
GGGTAAGATGACTTACATTAAAAACATGGCTTGAACTTTTGTAAAGATTTTTCATCAAAAATGATTTTTTAAATGTTGGATAATACATGTTAGTTGGACACAAAGCTAACTAAGTTGCACAATAACGCAAAAAGACCGGGTTTATTACTTATACACTTATACACATAGGTTATTATTCCGATTTGGATTTATGTGTCTGCCGAAAAATAAAAAATATAAGGTGTTGGGTGTGTCGTGCCTTGTATGGTCTGTCATTAGTAAAATTGTTATTGTTAGTTTGGGTTGCTGCAATGTCTGTCCAATGTTAGTATTGTCGCTGGATAGGCTTGCAGGTATTGGTATTACCGAAATGCAGAGAATAGAATTTTGTCCGCTGGGTGGTGGGTGGGCTTGGATGCTGAGTAAAGATTTATTGCTGAAGTGTCGAACAAATTGTTGATAGATATTCGTCAGCCGGGGTGGGTGGGTTGTGTGTTGGCATTTTTAGCTCTTTGCAAGGTTTGGTTTTGTGTCGGGGTTTCGTGTGCCTTGCAATGTGCTAAAAATAGCGTAGGGTCGGGTGGCAAAGTCATGTTAGCTTGAATTTAAGTAGGATGCTGATTAGGGTGACATACAACGAGCAGGTATTGCCGATGGTGGGGAATTTTATATTCGTCCGCCCGGAACTGCTGCCTGGCTTTTTGATAAAGTTAAATATTAAGAACTAAAGCTGGGCTTTGCAGGTCAAGCCCAAACCACAGCACAGCAGAATTACCGCTGCTGATTGTTTTAATGTCATGCCACACTATTGGCAATACCAATGTTGTACGTTCGCTTTTATGTACATAGTTCAATTAAAGTACTTGGGGTTCGTCAAAGGCTACAAAATTTATTTCTCGTATTTTTTCAATACTTCATCTATTGCTCCGCCTACGGTCTCTTTTTGAGTTACAAAAATTACATCTTTATAATTTTTAGCTTTATCTAATAGATTCCAAGTGTTGCTTAGTTCTTTTATCACATTGTTTATTTCATCTTTGTCTTTGGCTGCAATGGTAGAATGTACGGATAAGAATTGGGTTAAATAACCTCTTGCTTTTTGAATATCTGCTTTTATATCTACTACTTTGGTGTTTATTAATTCGGTATATCTTTTTTGAAGTTCATATTCGGTAGTGAATTTTGTATTTCTGATGGTGTAATGCTTTTCTGAAAAGTCCTCAATTGCGGCAGTTATCTTTTTTTGCAGAGGCAAAAATAAATCTGCGGTAGTCTGGTATGCTTCATCATAGGTTTGTGCTTTGCCTGTGTAAGCATCAATGGTACTCCACTTATTATCTTTATATACATCTACATAGTATCCGTTGCAATTCTTTACTTCGTCATAAACAAAAGGTTGTAATTGTTTTCCTTTTAAATCCTTAATACCCCATTTGCCATTAAGTTTTAGAAGTATTACGGCTTGTGTTTCGATATTAAAAATATCATCGTAAATGGTTTCTAAAAATACTTTACCATACTTATCAACCATTCCATATTTTCTACCTTTTTCAATTACATAGTAATTTTTTTCGTCTGGTCTAAAGTTTACAATATAATCATATTCTAAAGGAAGGTAGAGTTTTAAAAAGGCATCTGCTAATCCTTCTTTTTTTGTAGCATTATCTACAACTATTAGTGTTTCCTTAGAAATGATTGCACCTGTTTTAATACTCAATTGAAGCCCAACTCTCCAGTTCACAAAATCAGTTACCATTTTACCTTCACCATCAAATACTGCTGTTTTACGTTGTACGTCTTCAACCCTAAACGCTACCCGTCCATCTGATAAATTCGTTTGCTCTAAATTTATATGAATAGGAGGTATTATTTCCTTAAAATTGCTGATTTCATTTTCTTTTTTACCAGTAGATACAACACCATACCAATTGTATTTGTTTCTTACAACTAAATATTCTCTTCCATAATAATCATCAATTTCTGTGTATTTTAATGGTATAACCTCATTTCCCTCTAAATCAATGTAGCCTTTCACTAGTATATATTCGCTATCAAATCCTTTAGCTTTGTAATATTTTTTGTTGAGGGTAATTTCTAACTCTCTGTATTTATGCGGAATGAGAACTTTGCCATCGTAGGACATAACCATACTTCCTTTTTTATTGTCATAGAGGACGAAATGTGTTTTATTATCATGAATTTCTGTGTAAGTAGGTTTTACAATCACTTTACCACTAGAGTCTTTAAGTCCAGTCTTATACAAACTCTTTTCAAAGATGATTAACTTTTGGCTGTGCCCATTTTCAAATATGAGGATCGTAATCAGGATAAGTATTATTTGTTTCATATTTTTCTTTAGTAATAGAGTGATTGTGTAAAGTGACGTACAACGGGCAGGGCTTTGTGCAGGTGTGGCATTAGTATTCCGTCCGCCCACAGCCGCTGCTGATTGAAAATATAAAGCTGAAATTAAGAACTAAAGTTGAAAGTTGTTTGTCCTGCCCGGACCACAGCCTGGATTTGCAATTGGCTGATGTTTGTTTGTCAAGCCACACTTGCACAAAACCCAATGTTGTAGGCAGCCTTTATGCTATATTTTGAACAACCCTTGTCTGAGAAAATAATTCATAAACAGTCCGGTTATTTTTACAGAAAATGATACAAAGAAGGTAAATAAAGGCAAGTCCCTGTGAAAATATTAAACCAGCCAAAACCCAGTCAGGAGTAGTTTTATTAGTTGAAGTAAAATAGAAAAGTCTAAATACAAAAAAATGAGCAAGTTCCCATGGAAGAAATTTAATACAGTTTCTTATTAACAGTTGCACAAGTCTTGCTTTAGTTAAAGTTTTACTTACAACATGTATTCCAAATTTTCTTTTTCCAATTGTACCGGAATACTTACCATTTTCTGATAACGTGAAATAAAGAATTACAGGCAATGTCAAAGTAATAAATGCAATTAGTCCACCAGTAACAGGGTTAACATTCTCTAATTTTAATTGAAAAATTCTGGAAAAGAATAATGTAATCCCAAGCAACAGGCCTATATAAATAAGAATAATAAAATAGTCTATTATAAATGCTTTTAGTCTTTTTATTACTATAGAAGTTTTCAATACCTAAAAATGTAAATGTTTTTAATTGCCATAAATTAGAAACCGAATGCTTTTAAGGTTGCCTACAACACTTAAATATACGACACTACATCGCTTAAGTGTGATTTATTTACTGTTGAAATTCAATTGTTTAGTGTTCGCCATTTGTATTTATTGTTGCGCCAATACAACTTTTTCAATTGAAGTTATTTTACCGGTTTTGCAATGGCGTTGCCTTCCTGAGTTACAGGGTAATTACTAAAAAGGGTTAAATATTTTAATAACTAAATATAGGTAACAAAATAAATATTTTCAATTATTTGCTCTTCTTTTTTTAGGGTTAGGGCTTTTTGCTATAACTGTGCTTCGGGTAATCACCATTCAATTTTTCCCTTTTTCCAAAGATCATCCAATGGGCTTACAATATTTACCAACGATTGCCTGCTTACATGCAGGTATCTTTCCGTGGTTTTTATATTAAAATGTCCCAAAATATCCTTTATGTAGCGGATATCGGTACCTTTTTCCAGTAAATGCGTGGCAAAACTGTGCCGCAGGCTGTGTACACCAATATCTTTTTTAATGCCGGCTTTCTCTTTAGCTAATTGAAAGATCCGTTGTACGGTACGGGTGGGGTATGGCCTGCCCGTCTGCTCCGATTCAAATAGAAACTCCACTGGACGTGGGCGATATTTTGTAAAATATGCTCTTAGTATATCCAGTAAAACAGGGCTTAAAGTAACATACCGGTCTTTTTTGCCTTTTGCTTTTTCTATGAATATCTGCATACGGTCACTGTCTATATCTTTAAGCTTTAAGTGTACAATCTCACTTACCCGTAAACCTGCACTGTAAGCAGTAAATAACATGGCCTTGTGTTTTATGTTTTGTAAAGCTTTAAAAAGCCGGTCCAGTTCATCTTCGCCCAAAACTTTGGGAAGCAGTATTCTTTTTTTGGGGCGTGGTATTTCAAAAAAGAATTTTTCTTTGCCTAGAACTTTTTCAAAATAAAACTTAAGCGCATTAAGACGGCTGTGAGCTGTATTTTCACTGATGCCTTCTTTCTCCATAGCAAATACAATATAGCGTTTCAGGTCGTCGGGGGTAAGCTCATCAACCGGCTTGTTTTTTAACAGTTTCAATAACTGTATAAATTCGTTGCGGTATGTATTGATGGTTGAACTGCTGTAGGCTTTTAACCGGAGCTGCTGCATTAATTTTTCAAGTGCTTCAATATTTACTTCATTTATCTCCCATGCAGCAAACAGGTTTACAGGCTTATAGCTGTTTGTTTTTGTATCTGCCGTAAGCATGCCTTTTTCGGGCAACACCGGCATAACTTTTTGTTTCTTAAAGAGGAATTCCCTTAAAGCGCTGTTATCTGGCTGTGCTATGCCTTTTAAGTGCGATAACAATAACTTATAGCCCGTTTCGGTTAACGGAATATACCAGCATTTATTTGTTTGGCTCCATTTAACTGCAGGTTGTTGGCGTATGATTTTTTCCAGTGAAAGATTTTTATCGAAATAAATTCCGATGCATTCCTGGTTACGGTGAAACAGGGGCTTAAGGATAATCTTTTGCATGGTTACCAAAATAATAAAATTATCAGGGCAATTTATTTTTCAACAGTCTTTAGTAATTCATCCTGTCAATCAAACTCATTTCTGAACCCAAGCCCCTTTACATTCTTCACACTTTCCATTACAATATCGTCCTGGTATTCTTTAAAGGCTTCCAGTTTACCTGCAATGGAAGTATCGTGCAGGGCTAAGATCTGTGCGGCTAATATGCCGGCGTTTTTTGCACCGTTGAGAGCAACTGTTGCAACGGGTACACCGTAAGGCATTTGTAAAATAGAGAGTACGCTGTCCCAGCCATCAATACTGTTGCTTGATTTTACCGGAACACCAATAACAGGCAATATGGTTTGTGCGGCAATCATACCCGGTAAATGTGCGGCGCCGCCTGCGCCGGCAATGATCACTTTTATGCCACGATCTTTTGCTTTTTGAGCATAGTCACGCAGGCGCTCGGGTGTGCGGTGAGCCGATACGATAGTGAGTTCAGGCTCTACTTCAAACTGGCGAAGCATTTCGGCTGCGCCTTTCATTACTTCAAGATCGCTTTCGCTTCCCATTACAATTCCTACTAAAGGTCCCATGTTTATTTTGTTTGTTGTTTGCAAGTTAATTGTTTCACGCCAAGAAGCAAAGTTTACACAAAGCCGCAAAGAATTTCTTTGCGGCTTATGCATTTTATCTTAGCGCTTTTGCGTGAAAATTTATTTTACCAGATCACCTTTCAGTCTCAACAATTCTGTCTCTGCCAATTTTGTATTGTAACGGGCAGCAATTAACCGGTCATATGCAAGTTCGAGACTTTTTTGTGTCTCCCTTAATTCAATATAGGTGGAGATGCCAAGTCTTAATCTTTCCAGAGCGATATAAACATTTTCTTTTGCCAGGACGATATTTTCTTCTTCCAGCGCCAACGTTTTTTTCTGTAGTTCGTAATCTTTAAAGGCATTGGTGATGCCCAGGTCAATTCTTGATTTTTGATTCAGGTAAGAGATGTTGAGCCAGTCAATATCCAGCTGGGCCTGCTTTATCTGGCGCTTAACGTTAAACCCGTTCAGAATGGGAATGCTGATACCGATACCATAGTTGTAACCATTATTGCGGCTGAACAATGGTTGAAATGGATTCACCACGGTCTTATTATCAGTTTTAGAATAATTGTATGCTGAGTTGAATGATACAACAGGGTAGAGGTCGGCTTTTCTTTCCTTTAAAGTAAGTTTACCGATGTCAATATTTTTTTTGGTGAGCAACAATTGAGGATTAGTAGTTTCAACAGCGCTCATGATATCTCCGAGGATGATTTCATCGCTAAACAAAATAGTATCAGAAACTTCGTAGCGGGTTGCCGCTACAACATTCATAAGTTGATTCAATTGTTCTTTTAACTGATCAATGACTGTTTGCTGTTTAAGGCGTGCAGCTTTTTGTGCGTTCAGGTCAACCTTGCCCTGCAGCAGTTCGGGTTTGGCACCCAAACCAACACTTAATCTTTTCTCGGCCAGTTTTACCCGTTCTTCATTAATGCTCATCTGCTCTTCTATTGCTTTCAGCAGTTGCTTTTGCCGCACAATATTGTAGTAATTATTGATTACCTCGGCAACTGAATTCACCACCTGGTTTTTTATGTTGAGTTCGCCCAGTTGAACAAACTGCGCCAGTTTATCACGGGTAGCAAACATTTTAAAGCCGTCAAAAATGGTCCAGTTTAATTGTACCGAGCCGGTTAAATTACTTGAGCGAACGCCATTGCTTTCACGTTTGGTGCCATCATTGAATTTTTGTTTCTGGTTATTATTGTTGTAAACCAGGCCGGTTGTGGCATTTATCCTGGGCAGGAAGGCGGCACGGGCATAGGATTTATCAAGTGCATAGGAAGCTGAATCGTTGCGTAGCAATTGAATATCGTAATTATTTTCAATAGTGGCGGTAATGGCCTGCTCAACAGTTAATTTGTTTTGGGCAAACAATGCCTGGTTAAAAACGATAACACAGATAAAGAGACTTATGTTTTTATAACAATGCTTCATTCAATATTTTTTCAACATACTAATTTAAAAGATTCTTAAACAAACCTTGTTTGGTTTTAACCCGCCTTCGACAAGCTCAGGCTGACAGCTTTTTATATTTCTGCAATTTTATTTAATGAACAGCAACAGCTTCTGCCTCATCCAGTTCTTCCAGTGCATTTTTCTTTTTCCTACTGCTCATAAACGAATACATGGCCGGTATAACAAACAGCGTTAGTATTAAGGAAAACATTACGCCACCTACCACAACAATACCCAACGGAATACGGCTGGTAGAAGCGTCGCCTAAGGACAAAGCTAATGGCAATGCGCCCAGGGCCATAGTAAGACTGGTCATCAAAATAGGGCGAAAACGGGCAACTGCTGCATCCATCACAGCCGGAATTTTCTTTAAACCCGTCAATTGTTTTTTATTGGCAAACTCTACAATTAAAATACCATTTTTGGTTACTAAACCAATCAACATAATCATTCCTATTTGAGAAAATATATTTAATGTTTGCCCGAATAGTTTTAAAGAAATCAACGCACCCGCAATCGCAAGTGGCACTGTAATCATAATAATAAGTGGATCAATAAAGCTTTCAAATTGTGCGGCTAGTACGAGGAAGATTAATATTAATGCAAGAACAAAGGCAAAGAGGGTATTACTGCCGCTCTCGGCATAATCACGTGATGAACCACTGAGCGCCGTGCTGAAAGTATCATTCAATAATTTTTTTGAAATCCTTTCCATTTCTTTAATACCATCGCCAACGGTTTTGCCTTCGGCGAGGCCCGATGAAATAGTTGCAGACTTATAACGGTTAAAATGATAGATTGTAGGCGGACTGTTGTTCTCTTCAAAACTCACCAGGTTATCCAACGAAATTTGCTGACCGGTACTGCTGCGAACATAAATTGATTTCAGGTCCGACGGATCATCCCGGTCATCCCGGCTAACCTGCCCCATTACTACATACTGTTTTCCATCTTTGGT
>JBATAS010000114.1:0-7375 GCA_049661965.1 Ferruginibacter sp.
AGATACACGTGAAAAAAAGAAAGACATTCGAAAATCTGACTTAAAAGGCAAAGATAAAAGTGATGCTAAGAAAGATGTGCGGCAGGACAAACGGAAAGATATAAAAGACATTAAAGCTGGTAAAAAAGAGGATGTAAAAGACATCAAAGAAGAAATAAAAGAGGTTAGAAAATCACTGGAAATTATTCTTCCTGTAAAAACAGCCAATGTGGCTTTGTTACGCAATGATTTAGCCGACATTAATTTCTTAGATAATTCAGGTACTGTCAGGCATATTGAAATTGAAGATGCTTTTGATATTTTAAACCGTACTTACCAAAGGTCTATAGTGATGGCCGAAGGCGGGTTGGCTTATCTACGCCCTTTTGTAGTTCTGGCGCAAAGACCAAGTTGGATTCAAAACTGGAATGGCGATCGGCTTCTGGCAAGATGGTTTGGCCGAATAAGTAAAGTAGGCGACGCAACCGATGTGTTTAACAAACTAAACTCAGTTGTGGAGAGATTGAATAAGAAAATGACCATTCGCCTGCATCCACAAAGGGATAGGGCGGTTGGTGGTGTTGGAGGCACGTTAGCACAAAACAATGGTACTTTCTTTGAACCCAGAACTTTTAAAGTGTTCCCTTTTCTGTTTGAAGCCTCCCGAACTGCCGATAATGCCTTAATTATAGATGATATGGCCAGTACTTTTATTCATGAAATGGTTCACCTTACAGTATTTGATCAAAAACTTGAAGGCGAGACCGTTTACGGTGAAAGATTAGCATTGCAGTTAGCCATTGATAAACCAAACAGAGCCAGAAAAAGTCCGGAGAATTTTTCTCTTTTCTGTTTAGAATTAGCTTAATTATTTGTTATTTGCAATAGAATGCCTTTGTATTATTGTAGGAGACAGCCAAATAGATTTAGCAACAGTTTTACAAAAAACACACGACATATTTAAAGTATACAATGTAGTTTTTAATACCGTACCCTCTTTTATGTTTTCTTGGTAACAAAAAATAACACGCTTATGAACCTCGTACTAAACGACTCAATGACTTTTAGCGCCATGCAAAAAGTATTAAGTGAAAAATTACCTGCTTACAAAATTGAGTTGAAGAAAAACCCCGTTGCCCGGTTTGAATATATACAGGTTTACAAATCTGCTTATGTGGGCACCTGGATCCGGGTGTTTGAAAAAAAGAACAGGGTTATGCTTATCAATACTATTCCATCTACCTTGGCCCGTGCCCTGTTAGGAGGTTTGATTGCCCTATTGATTGCATCTGGTGCACAGAATAAATTAAGAAAGGAAGTGGCGCAAGTGCTGAAGGATGCTTTTGGTACGGGTGAACAGTCAACTGGTATTCAGTTTTTCTTCCAGGTCTGGCATATTTTCCCACTGGTGCAGATATGCAAGGTGGTAAACGAATGCAGCCTATCTCTGTTCACTAAGAACGCCTACAAAACAAAACAGCCATACCTAACATTTTTTAAATTTTCGCATTAGCACAGATACGCCAGCGTACAAAAGCCATACTGCATATTTGTTGTTTTCCTGTATACTATCACTTGCATTTTCATCTTCTTTTATTTAGATTTATACCACACAATGCTGTAAGTAATAAAAAATACTTTTACCCAATAACTATTTAAATCATGAATGATCCACATTCGGAGTTACGAAACCTGCATCTTCTGCGGTTAGCTGGTATTACAGCCATAGCTGGTGGCTTATTGATTCCCATATTCGCAGCTATTTCAGGATCGCAGGGAGTTTTCTTTGTGCCGGAGATATATACCAATGGTTCCGTAGAATATTGGATACAAAACCTGGGTGCTCACAAAGGCCTGGTAAAATGGTCGATGATACTCTTCATATTTGGTTTTTCCTGCATCATCTTAACCGGCTTCATATTATTCAAGGTTCTGCCAAAAAATTCCTGGCAAAAATATTTGTCCGTGATGGCTTATGCAGTTGGTGGAATTATTATTTTACCGATGATGGCATTTCACCAGAGTACTATAAACTATATTAACAGCATAGCAGCTGCCGGCGAATTTACCACTGCACAAATACAACAACTTACCGGGGCCGAAATTTACCGGTGGATGTTGATCAATCAATACTTCGGTCCATTGTTCGTTGTAGTACTGGGCACCGGTCTTATGGCCTGGGCTATGTTAAAAACAAGGCTTATTCCCAAATGGTTCTGTTATATTGCCTTTACCATCAGTGGCCTGTTATTGCTTTCTTTTTTTAATGATTTTATTCCGGACCTAAGTGTTTTAGGTAATGCAGCTCCGCTTCATATGATCTGGTTTGTTATTCTGGGAATATTTTTATTGAAGTTTAAAAAAACAGCAACTTAAGAACAACATAGAATTACAAAAGTATCCTGCTGTCGCAGATATTTTGCTTAGCAGGGCAATGTAGTATATATTACTTTGAGAGAAACCTGACTTATCACACATCGCATTTTCAGCATTAATTTGTAACTTCAATACCCATTGCTAACTTATGCCTTCTTCAAACTCAAAAAATATTTTTATATGGAGCCGCTTAAAAAGGAAAATATAAACCAGGAAGTTTTTGATCTGTATGATGACTATGCACACAACCGTGTTAACCGCCGTGACTTTATGCATAAACTTGGTGCCTATGCAGTGGGTGGTATAACCGTGGCTTCGCTGATGAGTTTTTTAATGCCTGATTACATAGATGCTATCCAGGTAAAAGCTGGTGACCCACGCCTGCAGTCAGACTATGTAAATTATCAATCGCCTAAAGGCGGTGGTAATATAAAGGCGCTGTTAAGTGTACCCCGAAATATAACAGGAAAACTGGGTGGCATCATTGTAGTTCATGAAAACCGTGGGCTTAATCCACATATAGAAGATGTGTGCCGGAGAGCCGGTCTTGCCGGTTTTATTTCTATTGCACCAGATGCCTTAACACCATTGGGCGGTTACCCCGGCAACGATGATGCCGGCCGTGAGTTGCAACGTAAACGCAACCGTGATGAAATGCTGGAAGATTTTATTGCTGCATACGATTACCTGAAAACCCATGCAAACTGCAATGGTAAAATTGGCGTAGTGGGTTTTTGTTTTGGCGGATGGATTGCCAATATGATGGCAGTACGTATCCCCGGTCTTGCTGCAGCCGTGCCCTTTTATGGTGGTCAGCCGGCAAAAGAAGATGTACCAAAGATCAATGCTCCCTTGTTGCTGCATTATGCCGGTTTAGATACAAGAGTGAACGAAGGATGGCCTGCGTATGAAGCGGCTTTAAAGGAAAATAAGAAAGAACACACAGGTTATATTTACCCCGATGTTAATCATGGTTTTCATAATGATACTACGCCCCGATATGATAAAGCAGCAGCGGAACTTGCGTGGAAACGCACTGTTGATTTCTTTACTGAAAAATTAAAGTAGTCCTTTCTGTATAAATTACAAGCCAGCCTAAGTTATTAAAACTGTAAAATGAAAACTCGGTATCTTTTTTTAATTATCATTTCAGCTACAGGATTCATCCTGGCAACATGTACCAAAGTTCAGGAAGAAAATATTAAGCCCGGATTATTGATCACACTAAAGGATACATCGGGCAATAGTATTGCCGGTGCAACAGTACGGCTCTACAAAAATGAAACAGATACCGGAATTACAAAACTATCTGACTCAACCGGTGTAGTAATTTTTACAGAACTGGAACCGGTACTTTATTACTGGCTGGCAACAAAAGGCTGCAAGACAAACCGCAACAGTCAAACCTCACTTAACCGGGTACTGCTTCCCAATGTTGTGCTGTATGGTTATTCGGTGCTTACAGAAACAGGCATGTTACGCATCACAAATTCCAGCACCGAGCCATACTTAGTTACCGACTCTGTATTTAAAGCAACAGTATACATTGATACGCCTTATATTTCTTATCCAAAGGTCGGTTCGTATTTAATACACAGCGAAAAATTAAGCACACCGGGAATTGGGAAAGATACCCTGATACAGATTAGTTGCGGGGACACTACAATTATTAATCTGCCCTATTAAAAATTTGCCCGATCAATTCCATAACTGACAAGCGATCAATGCAATTCTAACAAATCCTTCACTTTTCAAGTAGTAGTTTTAAGCATTAATCATCCCCAACTAAAACTTTGTACAATGAAACACACCACCCTTTTCCTTGCTTTAAGCATCAGTATCTTGCCCATAAACAATTTAATCAACAACACTAATGAGGTTATCGGCAACGAAGCCAACACGCTTAACCTACAGCCTGACCCCGGCAGCGAAAAAATGACCGCCGTTATTTTCCGTGCCCAGGATTTTTGCCGTGCCGAACTGAAGGATTTTGAATTTGATGCGGAGTTTAGAATTATAAGTGCTACTATTTATTTTTCGGGAGAAAATTTCAGGAATACCGAATCGGGCACCATCAATAGTAGCAGCCTTAAACCGGTAAAGCACCTGATGAAGCGTTGTGTCCCCGGTTCAATTGTTGTTTTCGACAACGTAAAAGTTATGGGCCCCGATAAACAGGTAAGGCCGATTGCAGGACTGAGTCTTATACTGCATTGATTCATGTACATAAACTCTTACCTGGTCGCTATTTTTATAATTCAGGTGTCGGGTAAAATTAATTTGTAAACACAATCCGGTAAATAACGCCCCGGTGATCATCGCTCACAAGCATGGCACCATCAGCCGCTATTTCAATATCAACCGGGCGGCCGCTCACTTTTCCATTATTACTCAGCCAGCCCGATGCAAACGGTATATACTGCATTGCTTTATTTTTATCTAACCTTACCATCGTAATCCGGTAGCCGCTTTTTTCGCTGCGGTTCCAACTGCCATGCTCGGCAATAAATATCTGGTTTTTATATTCGGGCAAAAACATATTGCCGGTATAAAAACGCATCCCCAGGGCAGCCGCATGTGGCATCAGATTTTTTACCGGCGGCGTAAATTCTGAGCAGTTTCTTTTACTGCCAAATTCCGGATCGGGTGTATCGCCTTGATGACAGTATGGATAGCCAAAATGCATCCCTTTTTGCGGAGCATGATTCAGTTCTTCGGCAGGCATATCATCACCCATATTATCACGTCCGTTTTCTGTAAACCACAATTCTTTTGTTTGCGGATGCCAGGCAAAACCAACCGTGTTACGAATACCGGATGCATACACTTCCAGTCGGCTTCCATCGGGATTCATACGTGACAGGGAAGCATAGATTGGATTTTCTTTTTCACAAATATTGCAGGGAGCACCAACAGGTACATATAATTTATCATCGGGGCCAAAAGCAATAAATTTCCAGCCATGATGTTTTTCGGTTGGCAGTTTATCATAAACCACTACCGGTTCAGGCGGATTACTCAACCGGTTTTCAATATCATCATACCTTAATATTCGGTTTACTTCAGCAACATATAAACTGCCTTTACGAAACGCTACCCCGTTGGGCATATTTAAACCTTTGTCAATAATAAATACGGTATCTGCTTTGCCGTCTTTATTTTTATCAGTAACTGCATACACTTTATCTTTTGAGCGGTTGCCAACAAATAAAGTCCCCTGTTCACCCCAACACATGCTTCGGGCATTGGGCACTTCGGCAAAAACAGAAATGCTGAAGCCTGGTGGCAACTGAATTTTATCGAGATTGTATTTTTTGAACAGCTCATCCTCCTGCCCTTTTGCGGTAAACTGAATTGCTGTAAACAGCAAAAGCAGGTAAATTATCTTTTTAAAGATCATACTAAATTAATTTAAGAAGTAAAAATTACTGGAGATACAGCCTGTTAAAGTTAAATTTTTTAAACCATGTATAAATTGGTTTTTAGTTTTTTATTTAATTATACAAACTGCTTAAACCCATTGTACAAATACATTCTAAAAACCAATACCCGCTTTGTTGTATTGCATGCGGCATGTTGTTATATTACCTTTACTCTCCCGATGCAAATACCCTGATTTATTTTCCGTCTGCATAAATAATTCCAACCTTAACCCACCTGTAGTTTTTACCCCGGCAAGTAAATTCTAAACAAGCAAACTGTCGTGAAATAAAAAAAGCACAGCGTCATTCTGCCTTACACTTATTACGACAGTACATTATTGTTTTATTTTTTAACCATTACCGGTGCAATTGCCGGTAACTAAAACTATATGATATGAACAATTCAAAAGACGAGGGCAGTGCTATTCCCTGCTGTCCCACACTCATCAAAGACGATCATTGCGACATTGTAAAATTTTCAAGAGTGCTTACTTATCCCACCAATGTACTTTCAGCTAACCGCCGGCGCATAAGTGTGGAAGTAATCCTGCACTTTAAATTCAGTCGCTGTACACTTGGCCTTACACTGGGCGACCCGGTTTACAGTACCAGTTTATTACCCGGCGAAAAAGTGCGGCTGGCAACCACCGATCGCCGCAGCCGGTTTACATTCGACAGTGAAAGTAAACTCAGCTATCGCAGCGAACAGATTTCGGAAGAGCAGTATTATCTGACCGCTTTTCAAAAATATATGGCCGATGCCTCGGCTTCGCAATCGGGCCATGCCGAAAGTTCATCAGATGGCAAATGGGATTTTCATGGTGATGCCGGCGGCAGCATAAACCCATTCTCCCTAAGCGCCAGTGCCAGTACCAGCGCTGGTGGCAGCCACAACAATCATTCCGTATCCGATTACCTAAACCAGCAAAAATCGCATGTTGAAAGTTCTGCCGAACAATCTGTAAGCGCTACCCGTAAAGCACATTCAGTTTCGATTGGCGAAGTAAACAGCCGTACACATATCGAAGGTGAATCGGAAGATCATTTTGAAGCTTCTTCAAGAGAATTCAGTAACCTGAACAAATGCCATGCCGTTACCTACATGTTTTACAGGCTCAATAAAAAGCAACGGATCAAATTTGAACTGGTAGCCATAGAAAGAAGAGTGCTTGATGAAAACGCACCCGTTGGCGGCATACTATTACCAACCCCTGTTGCCCTGCCGGTAGCCATCGTTCCGCAGGACATGCCGGCTACTGCATTTTTGAAAAAACAAACTGTGAATGCTGCAGGATTAAGTTCTGTTGCAGCTTTTGATACTGCCCCGGTTTCTGCATTTGCTTCGGCTAATGTGCGGAAATTATCTGTAAACCAGCAGGACTTTGGTTCTCCGCTTGAGGGCGAACTAAGGATAAAAGCGCTAAAACAGGTTGATGAAGAACTGGCCGTATCGAAACTGATAGACAAAGAAGGCAAGCCTACAAAAGAAACAAAACAGCGCATTGATTTTGAACGTGAATTTTCTCTCCCTACCGCAGGCATTATTGTAAAAGGATGCCTGGATGAATGCGATGTATGTGAACCTGTATTGAAAGAAA
>JBATAS010000115.1:0-9957 GCA_049661965.1 Ferruginibacter sp.
TTCAGGAGGAAGGGAATTGCAGAAGCATTGAGTTACGCCAGTTTTGAAAAAGCAAAGGAACTGGGTGCCCAAAAAATTATCCTGTACTCAAACAGCATCTTAACCGCAGCTGTTAAATTATATGAAATGATTGGATTTAAACATGTGCCCGTTGGTATTGTAGAGTATAAAAGATCTGATGTAAAAATGGAAATCAGTATTTCGGAGCTTGAAACAGTTTTTGCAAACCGCTAAACTTATAAACTAAAAATATATGGAAACTACAACAGAAATCCCGGTACGTAGAACAACTTTCTCAAGATTACATGTAGTAGATTTTAATAATCTTGAATTTGGTAAATATATTGCCGACCATATGTTGGTTTGTGATTATGCCCATGGCGAATGGAAGCAACCTCAAATTGTTCCATACGCTAATCTCTCTTTAAGCCCATCAGCACTGGCACTGCATTACGGCCAAACTGTTTTTGAAGGAATGAAAGCTTTCAGGATGGATGATGGCAGCATCAATATTTTCAGGATGGATAAACATTATGACCGTTTTGTGAAGTCATTGGAAAGAATGTGCATGGCTGTTGTTCCCCGGGAAATATTTATGGAAGGCATGATGCAGTTGATTGAACTGGATAAATCATGGGTGCCCGCCAAAACCGGGCATGCACTTTACATTCGCCCTTTTGTATTTGCCAGCGAAGCCAGGTTTGGTGTTAAGGTTTCGGAAGAATACCGGTTTATAATTTTTACTGGCCCGGTGCCTGCTTTGTATGCTGATCCTATAAAAGTAAAGGTGGAATCAAAATTTATACGTGCAGCAAAAGGAGGAACAGGCTTTGCTAAATGTGGTGGTAATTATGGTGCTGCTTTCTTACCAACACAACAAGCCCGTGCCGAAGGATACGACCAGGTTTTGTGGACAGATGGGATAGAACATAAATACATTGAAGAGTCGGGTATGATGAATGTGATGTTTGTGATAAATGATACATTGGTTACAGCTCCCTTATCCGATTCAATACTGGATGGTGTGACCAGGGACTCACTGTTAGCATTGGCAGAAGATATGGGTTATAAAACTGAAGAGCGCCCGGTGGCCATTGCAGAACTGGAAAGAGCATTTAAATCAGGAACTATAACGGAAGCGTTTGGTGCAGGCACCGCAGCTGTTGTTGCACCCATTAAAACCATTCATATTAATGGCATTGATTTTATGCTGCCCAAATATGATGCAGGTAAATTATTGTACAAGTTGAAAGATAAACTTGAAAAGATAAGAGCAGGTATTGATGAAGATGTACATGGCTGGAATGTTACATTGTAAAAAATGTTGAAGCCGGTATTAAAAGAAAAGTGAAAAAGCAGTTCCTTCACCAACAACACTCTGCACTTTAATGGTTCCTTTGTGCAGCATCATGATTTGTTTACAAAGGCTAAGGCCGATACCACTGCCGGTTTTACGGGTGCTGAAGAAGGGAACAAAAATTTTCTCCATCACTTCTGCCGATATGCCAATGCCGTTATCAGATACCTTGATGACTGTTTTATTATTGCCTGTAATATAGGCCGAAAGCAGGATGCGTGGCTGTGCAGCTTCCTTTACTGCATCTGTTGCATTTAATATCAGGTTGATCAACACCTGTTCAACCAGGTTGGTGTCAATTTCCAGTTCCAGGTCGGGGTCTTTTAAAATAATATCCAGCTCAATGTTTTTTTGTTCAAGTGTTGGCTCCATCAGCCGGTGCAGGTTCTCAAACATATCCCTTACATAGATCTTCTTTACATTAGGCGTGGTTATTTTATTCAGATTGCGATAAGTCTCCGTAAATTTTAATAAACCCTCACTCCTTTTTTTGATGGTATCAATACCAAGTTCCAGATCATCAAGCGATCCTGAATTATTGTTCAGCTCTTTTAAAGATGACTGCAGCCGGTTCTTTAAGGTATCGGCCAGCGAAGAGATAGGCGCTACCGAGTTCATGATCTCATGTGTCATCACACTCAGTAATTTCTGCCAGGCTTTCGATTCGGTTTCATCAAGCGCTTCATTGATATTCTGAAAAGCCACCAGCTTATATACTTTACCTTCCGTTTGAAATGCAGTGGCCGATAATAAAACCTTCAGGCTGTTTTTATCTGTTGTAATAGATACCACTTTATTTTCTCCCGGCTTCAGGGCAACAATCTCATTAAATAAAACTTCATCTCGTTTTTCAAGCGAGTGAATGCTTTTCAGGTAGGGGATATTCAGCAAATGTTTTAATGATTCGTTCATCCACATCACATCGCCTTCTTTGTGGTTGTAGGAAAGGATACCGGTATCAACCAGTTCCAGTATCTTCTGCAGGTACTGGTATTGCGTTTCTCTTTCCTTACTGATGATCTTGAATGTGCTGTTGATTTCATTAAATCCTTTACGCATTGGCTGTACAGCAACGGGAGCGTTCTTTTCATCAAAATGCCTGGAGAAATCACGGTAGTGAACCGATTCAACAAATTGTTCAAGCTCTTTACGGCTTTTGTTACTGAACTGGTAAAGGTCAATTGCCTGGAAAATAATTACAGCCAATACCAGCACTACAAAAATATACAAACCGTTTGCCAGCAGGAACGCCGCAGTACTGAGTGTTGCAAAAAGCAATACGATGCGTAGTATTAAACTCCAGTCGTAATTTTTAAAGTTCATACTTATTTAATCTGCGGTATAAAGCTGTACGGGTTATGCCCAACTCTTTTGCTGCTTTTGAAATATTGCCATTGTGTTTTTCTATTACCCGTAAAATGGTGTTTTTTTCAACTACTCCCAAATTCATATCTTTTATTTCTGTTGTTTCATGCACTGCATTTTCAATAGGCGAAAAAATAAGATCATCTGCTGAAAGCGTTTCTCCTTCCGACATGATGATAGCCCTTTCCATGGTGTACTGCAGCTCTCTTACATTACCAGGAAAATTATAATGATTTAATTTTTCTATGGCTTTTGCATCAAAGCCCGGTACGGGTTTAAGATATTTTGCAGCGTATACCTGTGCAAAATGTTTAGCCAGTATCATGATATCGGCTGCTCTCTTACGCAAAGGCGGTACCAGTATCTCAACTGTATTTATCCGGTAAATAAGATCTTTCCTGAAACGATTTTCATCGGCCAGTTCTGCAATAGGCAGATTGGTGGCGCATATCAGCCGTATATCAATATTTACCGGAACATTGCTGCCAACACGGGACACCTGCCTGTTTTGCAAAACACTTAAAAGTTTTGCCTGTTGCTGCATAGATATATTGCCGATCTCATCCAGGAATAATGTTCCTCCATTCGCAGTTTCAAATCTTCCGGCACGATCTTCTCCTGCACCAGTGAAAGATCCTTTTTTATGGCCAAACAATTCGCTTTCAAAAAGCGTTTCCGTCAATGCCCCTACATCCACTTTTACAAATGGCTTATCGGTACGTAATGAATTTTCATGAATGGCTTTGGCGATCAGATCCTTTCCGGTACCGTTTTCGCCAAGGATAAAAATATTTGCATCGGTGGGAGCTATCTTTTCTATCTTGAAAAAAATATCACTCATCACTTCAGATTCGCTGATTATTTCTTTACCAATATTGAATGAATTGCTTACAGGTATATCTGATATCACCCTTCCTTTTGTTTTGAGTATACCCTTGAGCGCTTCTAATAATTTTTCATTGTGCCAGGGCTTTACAATAAAATCTGTTGCACCTTCCTTTAATGAACGTACGGCCAGGTCAATATCTCCATAGGCTGTTATCATGATAACAGAAATATGCTGATCAATTTCTTTTATTTTCTTTAGCCAGAAAATTCCTACATTACCGGTATTGATGCTGCTTTTGAAATTCATATCAAGTAAAACAATATCAAACCTGGATGAAGAAAGCAATGAATGAATCATTTCAGGATTTACTTCTGTCACCACTTCCTTTACTTCAGTCTTTAATAAAAGTTTTACAGCAGTAAGTACATCTGTATCATCATCAATAACCAATATCCGGGCATTTTTTAAAATCATGTCTTCTTTATTTTCTGATCACGGCACAAGTATAGCATATTTAAAATTATTTTGTTAGTGAAACTTCATAAATAATTATAAGTGGAAAAGAATGTATCAAAAACGGATACAGTTTGTATCAAAAGCGAACAGTTTTATTTTATACGATTTTTCAGCATATTGAAAAACAGTGCGTTAGGTTTTGGCATGGCGTTTATTAAATAATAATTGAAAAACAATTTGTAAAAATCAAAAAATTAAAGTCATGAAAAAGCAATCAACAAGATTTTTATCTCCTCTTAACGGAGAGGGGATCATAAAACTCACATCAGAAGTAAAAGAAATTTTAGTGCCTGATTATAAAAAAATTGAGCGCCGTATTTTAAGTACAGCCGATTTATGGAATATTCAAAGAAACCGCAGAGCAAGGCAGTACAGAAAATATATGTAGGCAAAACTGTATCAAAAGCGGACAGTTCCTGTATCGAAAGCGAACAGTTTACTGGATGAGATATTTTTAAAACATTGGTAACCAGTTTTTTAGTTTATGGCACAGCTTTGAATGGCTTACTAGTTCAGGAATTGGACACATATATATACAATAAGTCAAAAACACGATAATCTAAATAAAATAATAACAACAGGGTATGGACAGAGTAATTGCAAAAAAAGGATGGGGTAAAAAACGGATCATGATGGTCGTAGGTATTGTTGCCTTGCTGTCGCTGGTTTTTGCCAGTTGGTATTTTACATCGGGTAATTCTAAATTGAATGTAAATACCGACAGGATCACCATCAGCGAAATCAAGCAGGGCACGTTTCAGGAATTTATTCCGGTGAATGGTGTGGTGCTTCCTGTAACAACCATATACCTTGATGCGTTAGAAGGAGGAAGGGTTGAAGAAAAATTTGTGGAAGATGGTGCCATCATGAAAAAAGATCAGCCCATTCTGCGGCTCAGCAATACTGATCTTGAACTAAGCCTGGTAAACCAGGAAACTTCTGTTTTTAACCTGCTTACCCAAATGCAGATATCACGAAATGCGGCACAGCAAAATACCATTGGCAAATTAAACCAGCGTACCGATGTTGACAATGCCTTAAAAGAAGCGGAACGCATTTACAAATTGAACAAAAAATTATACGAAGAGAAAGTGATTGGCGGACAGGAATTCAGGCAATCGGAAAATAATTATAAATACCAGTTAGAAAAGAAAAAACTGGCCGATGAAGTATTGAAGAAGGATACAGTTTCTACACGCCAGGAACAGGATCAAGCCAGCCAGTCATTTGCACGTACACAAAATGCATTGCAGGTAATGCGTAAAAAAGTTGGTGACCTGATTGTAAGGGCACCGGTTGACGGACAGCTTACATCGCTTGATGCCGAGATCGGTCAGTCAAAAAATAAAGGAGAGCGGCTGGGGCAGATAGATGTGATGAGTGGATTTAAAGTACGGGTGGATGTTGATGAACATTATATCTCAAGGATATTTAACGGACTGATGGGAGAATGTTCCTTTGCAGGAAAGAGTTATAAGCTGAGTATTAAAAAAGTATTTACGCAGGTAACCAATGGTCGTTTTCAGGTTGATATGGAATTTAATGATTCTGTACCACAGGGAATACGCCGTGGACAAACCTTACAGATCAGGCTTGCCTTAAGCGATGAAACCACTGCATTGCTTTTACCCAAGGGCGGTTTCTACCAGCAAACCGGTGGTAACTGGATATTTAAAGTTGCTGAAAACGGAAATGTTGCTTACAAAATAGATATTCAACTGGGCAGACAGAACCCGGATTATTACGAAGTGATGCAGGGATTGAAACCGGGAGATAAAGTGGTTACATCAAGTTATGAGAACTACGGCACTATGCAGGAACTGGTTTTAAAGAAAGAATAAACAAATTATAATTTATCTATAAAAAACAGGATTATGAAAAAGCAATTTCTAGTAGCAGCTATTTTGATATTGGCAGGCATTTGTTTTTCATCTGTCAACAATAGCACCTTAAAAGCATGCGGCACAAATGTTAAAGCCTGTTCTGCTGTCAATAAAAAATCTGTAAAAAAAATACAGGAAGAGTATATAGAGGATGCAGATGCAGCATTTGATATGTTTATGAACCCGTTTATACAGTTATAAAAAATATTTTTTAAAATTTAAAAGATAACCATGATAAAAATTTCTGAACTGGAAAAAATCTACCGCACCGAAGAGGTGGAAACAGTTGCCCTGAACAAACTTTCAATTGATGTTAAAGAAGGCGAGTTTGTTGCCATTATGGGGCCTTCAGGCTGCGGTAAATCAACTTTACTGAATATACTGGGTTTGCTGGATGACCCCGATGCAGGCAGTTTTATTTTTAACGGAACGGAAGTGGCTCATTACAATGAGCGGAAAAGAGCTGATCTGCGTAAGCATAATATCGGTTTTGTTTTTCAAAGCTTTAACCTTATTGATGAGTTAACGGTTTTTGAAAACGTGGAACTGCCATTGATTTACACTGGGGTTAAATCTGGTGACAGGAAAAAAAGAGTGGAGGAAGTGTTGGACAAGATGCAGATCATGCACCGCCGTAACCACTATCCACAGCAGCTTTCTGGTGGTCAGCAGCAAAGGGTAGCCGTAGCAAGAGCCGTGGTTAATAATCCCAAACTGATACTGGCCGATGAGCCTACGGGAAACCTTGATTCATCAAATGGTAATGATGTAATGCAGTTACTTACCGATCTGAATGAAAAAGGAACAACGGTGATCATGGTAACGCACTCGGAGCATGATGCCAGGTACAGCCACCGTATCATACGTATGCTGGATGGACAGGCAGTTATTGAAAATTTAATGTTGTAATGATGATATAGAGCAGTTGAGATATTGGTTTTATCGCCGCCATGAGAACGCCAATTAAAAATTAAAGTATAGCCATGATAAGTAATTATTTTAAAATTGCCTGGAAGAACCTGAGGAAAAACAAATTCTTTTCGTTCATTAATATTTTCGGGCTGAGCGCCGGCCTGGCCTGTTGTATGCTGATAACATTATACATTAGTAATGAAAGCAGCTATGATAAATTTCAGAAGAATGGCAATGAAATTTATCAGTTGGGAACAATATTCATACAGCAGGGATCTGAAAAAAAGATGGCTACTACTCCTGCTCCTATGGCTCTGGCCATGCAACAGGAATATCCGGAAGTTGTACAGACAACCCGGTTGATGAGCTTGTTTGCTGAAGACAAGACTTTACTGCAGTACAATGAAAAAAACGGAACACCCGAATCATTTTATGAAACAAAAGGCTTCTTGGCAGATTCTACTTTTTTCCGAATGTTTACCTATAACTTTATTGAAGGTAATCCGGCTACCGCACTTAATAATCCTAATACAGTTGTACTCTCCGAAGAAATTGCAAAAAACATATTTGGCGATGAGCCTGCATTAAACAAACTGATCCGCATTAGCAGCAGCACAAATGGCGACAATGATTTTTTAGTTACCGGCGTGTTTAAACCAAATACACAGCCATCGCATATCGACGGCAGGTTTTTCCTGTCTATGAAAGGCGGCGAGATTGAGAGATATATTGCTGAGCGGGGAGGCAATTTTGCAACTAATAATATGTTCTTTACTTACCTGCAGCTAAAGCCTGGCAGCGATACAAAAAAACTACAGGCACAGTTCCCTGCATTTATTGATAAGTACGCCGGAAACGATTTAAAGGCAATGGGTTTTGATAAAAAACAATTTCTGACTGGGCTGAAAGATATTCATCTGCGTTCCGGAATGGATAATAATGTAACGCCATCAGGCAGCATTACTTATTTATATATTCTTGCTTCCATTGCATTGTTTACTTTATTGATTGCCTGTATCAACTTCATGAACCTCTCTACTGCACGTTCCTCTAAACGCAGTGCCGAAGTAGGTATCCGTAAAGTATTAGGAGCTGAAAAAGGCTCTCTGGTACGCCAGTTCCTGGGCGAATCAATACTGATGAGCCTGATAGCTTTTGTGTTTGCTGTTACTATTACTGTGCTTTTATTGCCCGCTTTTAATTCCGTATCCGGAAAAAATCTGACCCTGTCATTTTTTCAGGATGGATTTACCATTATTGCATTTATTGCAGTTGCAGTGCTGGCAGGTTTACTAGCCGGCAGTTACCCTGCATTTTATTTGTCTTCTTTTAAACCGGTTAAAGTTTTAAAAGGAAAACTAGCTAATTCACTAGCAGTGCTGTCTTTAAGAAAAGGATTGGTTGTATTTCAGTTTATAATTTCCGTTGTACTTATTATTGCATCTGTGGTTATTTCAAACCAGATGAATTTTCTTCGTTCGGCAGATCTGGGATTTGAAAAAGACCGGCAACTTATTATTCCCTTACGCAGCGGAGAAGCAAAAAAAATATATCCGTCTTTAAAAACTGAACTGGCAAAGCAGCCACAGATAGAAAGTGTTGGCGCATCTTACTACAACCCCGGTATTTTTAATCCCAGTGATAATCTTTTTTATAAAGAAGGACAGACGATGAATGATGGTAAACGTACACGCATGAACACGGTAGATGTAAGTTACCTGCGGACATTAAAAGTGGAGCCTGTTGCCGGACGATTGTTTTCTGAAGAATTTCCTGCCGACACCGGTTACCGGGTAGTATTGAATGAAACTGCGATAAAGGAAATTGGATTCGCAGATGCAAAGACAGCCGTAGGCAAAAAAGTATATTTCGATAACCAGGGCACTAATTACGGATTTGAAATAGTGGGTGTGTTAAAAGATTTTCATTTTGAAGACCTTCACCTGCCAATAACGCCATATGGCTATAACCTTGGCGGCAACAGCGAATTTAATTATTTGATGGTGCATGCAAAACCAGGTGATGTTGGTGCTTTAATCAAGACCATTGAAACAAACTGGCACAAATTAAATCCCAACGAACCTTTTGAATACAGTTTCCTGGATGAAGATTTTCAGAAAAATTATATAGCCGAGTCCAGGCTTTCTTCCATTGTGGCCTACTTCACTTTAATAGCTATACTCATCTGCTGCCTGGGGTTATTTGCGCTGGCAACTTTCAGTGCCGAGCAACGCATTAAGGAAATAGGTGTAAGAAAGGTATTGGGCGCAAGTGTTACAGGTATTGTAACGCTCTTATCAAAAGATTTTTTAAAACTGGTTGCTATAGCCATCATTATTGCAACACCCATTGCCTGGTATGTAATGCATAACTGGCTGCAGGATTTTGCTTACCGGATAACGCTTAGCTGGTGGATATTTTTACTGGCTGCAGTTATTGCTGCGGTAATAGCATTTGTTACCATCAGCTTCCAGGCAATAAGAGCGGCTAATGCAAATCCGGTGAAGTCATTAAGAACAGAATAATAATATAACCATGATAAAGAATTATTTTAAAATTGCGATACGAAACCTGAAAAGGCACAAAGCTTTTTCGTTCATCAATATTGCCGGGCTTGCTATCGGCATTGCCTCATGCCTGCTTTTATTTACAGTTGTTAAATACGAATTGAGCTATGATAAATTTCAGGAAGGTTATAGTCAGATTTATCGTGTAGTAACAGAAGATAAAAATGACGGACAGGTTTTTCATACACCTGGTATTCCTTTTCCTGCACTGGAGGCTTTACGGATTGATATTCCGGAGATGACAACCGGCGTGTTGATGGCAAATTTTGGCAGCCAGGTATCTGTACCTGGTAAGAATGAAAGCAATGCCACAGCCGATAAAAAGTTCATTGAAAGTTCAGGATTCTTTTTTGCAGACCCTCAGTTCTTTCAAATATTTAAATATACATGGCTTACCGGATCACCCGATGTCTTAAAAGAACCTAATGTTACTGTGCTTACACAAAAGATGGCAACAAAATACTTTGGTGACTGGAGAAATGCAACAGGCCAATTCTTAAAACTGGATAATGCCATAACAGTAAAAGT
>JBATAS010000116.1:0-4538 GCA_049661965.1 Ferruginibacter sp.
GGCTGCAACAGTTTAGTAAATTAAATTGTCCATATACTTTTACACATAAGTACACCGTTATAATATCAGCTGTTGCTAACCTAAACCAGTTATATGTTAACCATCGACCTTATTAATACCAATATCCCCCGTTTACAACTTAAAGATTCGGTAGGCAAAGCATTGGGGTTAATCGCCGATTTCAGGGTTACCCATTTACCGGTAGTGGAAGATGATAAATTTTTAGGCCTGGTTAGTGAAGATGACCTGCTTGACCAGGAAGAGCCGAAGATGCCGATTGAACTGATGCAGGAAGCCTTTATACATGCTGTTGTACATGATAACGAACATTTCTTAAATGCAGTAACCTGCAGCAACCAGATAGAGAGTACCGTTGTACCTGTTATTAATGAAGAAAACGAATTGATGGGAGTGATAACAACTGATAACCTATTAAAAACACTGGGCAATTTTGCCGGCACCAACGAAATTGGCGGCATTATAGTGCTGGAAATGGAACGTAGCCAGTTTGCCATTTCAGAAATAAGCAGGATAGTGGAAAGTAACGATGCTACTATTCTTCATTTAAACAGTACAGTACATCCCGAAACCGGCATGCTTACAGTAACACTGCACATCAACAAAAAAGAAATATCTGCCATTGTAGCAACTTTTGAGCGGTACGAATTTGATGTTATCTATTATTTTGGTAACGAAAAATTTGAAAACGAAATTCACAGCAATTACCGCCACCTGATGAATTACCTCGACATTTAACCGTTGCGGTACCTTTCTCCCGATAGCATTAACTTACTCATTGCAAAGCAAAGCATTTGCCTGATGAATGAATTAAAAAAAATAGGCTGTTGCATTTTTATTTTACTCTTTACAGGACAGCTATATGCTCAAAAGAATACAAAATTAAAAACCCCCGATTTTACTTTTGTTGATACTGCATTACTGGCAACCAATACCGGCAAAAAGGTATGTATAAAAAACCTGGAAGTTACCGGCACAAAAAAAACCAAGATTTATATTGTTTACCGGGAGATTCATTTTAAAGCCGGCGATTCGCTTTTAATAACCGACTTGCAAAAAGAAATGGAGCAGGCCCGTTTTCAGGTGTATAACACCACCCTTTTTAATGAAGTTAAGTTTGAGCTGACAGCCATTGATGCATATAATATAACTATTACTGTAAAACTGCTTGAGCGATGGTATCTGTACCCGGTACCACAGTTCAAATGGATTGACCGAAATTTTAATGAATGGTGGAAGACTTACAAACACAGTTTAAAGCGGGTGAATTACGGAGTAAAGTTTGTGCATTATAACCTCAGCGGGCGCAGAGATCAATTACGTGTTTATTTAATCAACGGCTACTCAAGAGATATTTCCTTTAGTTATACTGCGCCTTACAGTAATAAAGCACTCACCGAAGGGTTTTTAATTGGTGCCGGTTACAGCCAGAAAAGAGAACTGCCCTATAAAACCGATTATAAAGATTCCTTGCTTTTTTATCCTTCCGATCCTGCTGTAAAAGCCAAACTGGATTTCGTTTACAAAAGCTGGTTTATTAATGCAGGCTATTCCATCAGGCGGGGATTATTTAAGAAGCACATCTTTTCTGCCAACTACAATTACATCAGCATTGCCGATTCAGTAATTGATAAAAGCTACAACTCTAATTATTTTGGCGACTCTGTCAGTTCAAAAGGAATTATTGAATTAAACTATATTCAAGAGTACGCCAATGTAAATAACAGCACCTACCCTTTAACCGGTAAAACCGGTTTTCTGGCTATACAAAAAAGAGGGTTGGGCTTAACCGGTGGTATAAATATGCTTTCTATAGAAGCCGGTTATAATAAATATTTTGATTTAGGAAAAAACTGGTTCAGCAGCATACAGCTCAACGCTAAAATAAAACTACCCTTTAAACAGGCTTATATAAACCAGCGTGGCCTTGGTTATGGTGCAAACTACCTGCGTGGGCTGGAGTATTATGTAATAGATGGACTGGCAACGGGCCTGGTGAAAGCGACGTTGAAGAAAAAATTAATTTCGTTTAATGTCCCGTTCCCCTTCTTCCCTAAATTATTAAATAAGATACCTTTTACCATTTTTGCAAAAACCTACGGCGACCTGGGTTACGTTTACACAAAAGATATTTATACCACCAATCTCAATAACCGGTTATTATATACAGGTGGATTTGGCATAGATATACTTACCTTGTACGATATAAACCTGCGGTTTGAATACAGTTTTAATCAGTTAGGCGAAAACGGTTTATTTTTGCACAATCAATCTGGATTTTAAGTAAACATGAAAATAGCGATTTACAGCAGAGGTATCGAAAATAATCAGCACCAGGATATTATACGCCTGCTGGATGAATTATCGTTAAGTGGTGTTGAGCTGGTGTTTTACCAGGATTTTTTTAATCAGTTTTATTCCGGCATCAATTCAAAAGCAAAATATTCTACCTTCAATTCATCCGAAGACCTAGATGAAACTATAGATTTTATCATCAGCCTCGGCGGCGATGGAACATTGCTTGATACTGTTACTCTGGTAAAAGACAGTGGTATTCCTGTTGCCGGCATTAATTATGGCCGGCTTGGTTTTTTAGCCAATATCGGTAAAGAAGATTTGCACAGTGCAGTGGAAGCCCTGGTAAACCGAACCTATGTATTGGATAAAAGAACGCTGATACATTTAGATGCTGATACACCCCTCTTCGGCGATGAGCCATATGCTTTAAATGAATTTACCCTGCACAAAAAAGATTCATCACCCATGATAAAAATTCATACATACCTCAATGGTGAGTTTTTAAATACCTATTGGGCCGATGGATTGATAGTGGCTACACCAACAGGTTCCACAGGATATTCGTTAAGTTGTAATGGGCCTGTTGTATTTCCCGAAAGCGGAAGTTTTGTTATTACACCCGTATCGCCGCATAATTTAAATATCCGCCCCATTATTGTACCCGATAATAATATTATTTCTTTTGAAGTAGAAGGCCGTACCGATGGTTTCCTTTGCACTTTAGACAGCCGCCGTGAAATTGTAACCAAAGAAGTTCAACTGGCTGTACGTAAAGAAGAGTTTGGCATTAACCTTATACGCCTTAATGAAAATAATTTTTTACAAACACTGCGTAATAAGTTGAGTTGGGGATTGGATAAGCGGAATTAATTTTTAGCCAACATTAGTTTTTCATGGTATCATTGTTGTAAATATTATTTTGTTCATTTTTGGCTTTTAATAAAAGCTAAAAATGAATCTCACTTGTACGGCATACCTTTGCTGAACTTTATTTATGCCCAACAAAACAAAAAAACTCCGCTCCATATTTTTTCTTTACTGGTTTTTACTGGCCTATATTCTTGTGGCCCTTATCTGGTGGTTTATTGCACTTACCAGGCAAAATATTCAAATGGCGCAATATGAAATAGCTCAGTTACATCAAACAGACAGTAATTACCAGGTTGAGTTTGATAAAATAAAATCTTTAGAAAACAGGAAAACAGCCCAGTATCTTGGCGAAGGCATTACATTTTTTCTGTTAATAATTGCCGGTGCTGTTTTTGTTTTCAGGGCAGTGCGGCGTGAGCTTAAAATAAGCGAACAGCAGCAGCATTTTATGATTGCCATTACGCATGAATTAAAAACTCCTATCTCCGTTGCCAAACTTAACCTGGAGACCATGCAAAAGCGTAAACTGGATGAACAGCAGCAGCAAAGGCTTTTACAAAATACACTGGAAGAAACCAACCGCCTGAATGCGCTCTGCAACAATATGCTCCTCTCCTCACAGATAGAAGCCGGAGGTTACCGTTTAACGCTGGAGGAAACCGACATCAGCGAACTGATTGGTAAATGTGTGCAGGATTTTGAAACCCGTTATCCGCAGCAACAGATTGAATCGGGCATTGATGCCGGTATTTTTATTGATGGCGACAGGTTATTATTGCAGATGCTGGCCAATAACCTGATTGATAATGCCATCAAGTATAGTCAGAAAGATTTGCCGGTTACGGTCTTGTTATCCGAAAAAAATAAGCAGATCATCTTACAGGTAAAAGATGAAGGCAAGGGAATTGCTGCTGAAGAACGTGAAAAAATATTCACCAAGTTTTACCGCGTTGGCAATGCAGCCACCAAAGCGGCTAAAGGCACCGGACTGGGGCTGTATCTTTCTAAAAAAATTGCCGCCCAGCACAATGCAAACATTACTGTGACAGACAATAACCCATCCGGTACTATTTTTACGGTTATATTAAACTCATCCACCGAAAAATCATAGTTTTAAATATGCCCGATAAAAAAATTTCGATATTACTGGTAGAAGATGAAGAAAATTTACAGGAAGCCCTTAAACTGAACCTGGAACTGGAAGGCTATGAAATTACCGGTGCCTATGATGGTGCCGAAGCTTTACAGGCAGTACAAAAAGAATTTTTCAATCTCATCATCCTCGATATTATGCTGCCCGAAGTGGATGGCATTACCGTTTGCGAAACCATACGGTTAAGCAACCCTGATAT
>JBATAS010000117.1:0-9030 GCA_049661965.1 Ferruginibacter sp.
GATTGAAGATTTTGACCAGGTTATCGGAAGTATGAATAAGAACGACCCCCGTCATGTGTACAGTAAAGTAACCGATTACTTACCCGGTATAAATGCAACCTACAAATTAAACAACCAAACCAATATCCGTTTATCGGGTTCGCAAACGGTTATCCGTCCCGAGTTCAGGGAGTTGAGTAATTTTCAGTTCTACGATTTTGATTTAGGCGCTACCGTTGCAGGTTTCGGCGGCTTAATCAGAACCAAAGTTTCTAACCTTGATCTGCGTTACGAACTTTATCCAAGAGGCGGTGAGCTGTTCACCTTTGGTATTTTTTATAAATATTTCAACAATCCCATTGAAGCCTACTTTAACCCTGCTTCAGGTGGATCAAGTACCTACAACTTCTTAAATGCTGATGAAGCAAACAGTTTTGGTGTGGAGCTTGAATTCAGAAAAAAATTAGATGTTGTAAGTGCTTTGAAAAATTTTACGCTGCAAGGTAACATCTCCTACATCTACAACAGGGTATCTGGTATTGGATTGAATGAATCAAGAGCGATGCAGGGACAAAGCCCTTACTTATTAAATGCAGGTATTCAATACGATCTTGAAAAGTATGGTATCAATACCACTTTACTGTTTAACCAAATAGGCAGAAGAATTGCTTTTGTTGGCGGTAGCGACCAGCCACCAATCTGGGAAAACCCACGTCCTGTACTTGATTTGCAGATTGCTAAAAAAATATTAAAAAACAAGGGTGAAGTAAAGATGAATATCTCTGACATTATCAATAAAGAGGCCGTGTTTTATACTGATTTAAATGCAAATAAAAAATACGATACAAATACTGATGCATTTGCCATCAAAAGAAAATACGGAACAAACTTCAGCATATCATTCGGCTATAATTTTTAATCTTAAATACTAAAACAAACTTTAAAAAATACAAACATGAAAAAATTATTTCTCTACAGCGTTTTATTAGCAGCAACATCACTTAGCTGCCGCAAGATAGAAGTTGACGGTGGTACAACTACAGTTGTAACCGGCGGCGGTGGCGGTACAACTGAAAATACCATCCTGGAAGGAAGGATCAGTGAAAACCGTACACTGAAAGCAGCTTATACTTATAAGTTACGTGGCTTGGTTTATGTAACCAACGGCGCTATTCTTACTATTGAGCCAGGGACAAAAATTGTTGGCGAAAATGGAAAAAATGGTGGCTTAATCATTACACGCAGCTGTAAGATCATTGCTGACGGAACAGCGGCCAAGCCTATTGTATTTACATCAGAAGCGGCTAATCCACAGCGTGGCGATTGGGCAGGCCTGGTATTATTGGGTAATGCTCCAACCAATGCATCTTTCAATGGTGTATCTGGTGTTGGTGAAATTGAAGGTGGTATTAATAACAGTGATGGGCTTGGTTTGTACGGTACACCTTCATCACAGGCACAAAATCCTGCAGATAACAGCGGTATCTTACGCTATGTACGTATTGAGTATGCAGGTTATGCATTTTTACCCGATAAAGAAATCAACGGTTTAACATTTGGTGGTGTAGGCAACCAGACTGTCGTTGATTATGTACAGGTATCTTATGCCAATGATGATTCGTTTGAGTGGTTTGGTGGCACAGTTAATTGTACTCACCTTATATCTTACAAAACACTTGATGATGATTTTGATACAGACAATGGCTACAACGGAAAAGTTCAGTTTGGCATTTCATTAAGAGATTCAGCAGTAGCTGATATTTCAAGAAGTGAGGCATTTGAAAGTGATAATGATCCTAACGGAAGTTCGTTACTGCCGCAAACTGCAGTTGTTTTCAGTAACATGACAGTAATGGGACCTAAAGCAACTTTAGGAAATACAGGAAACAGTTTATTCAGCTGGGGAGCACAGATCAGAAGAAATTCCAGCACATCACTTTTCAATTCAATTATTATGGGTTATCCTGTTGGATTATATATTGATGCAACAAAAGGTGTTCCCACAGATAACAATATTCCTTCATCATTATTTGTACAAAATACAATTATTGCTGGTTGTCCTTCGCCAATATTATACAGCTTAGGTACAAATACAAATGTGCCAACTACAGTAAATACAACTGCTACTATTACAAGCTGGTTTAATTCTGCTGCTTATGGTAACAGCATCTTAACCAATAATACCGATGCTGGTCTTATTGCTCCGTTCAATTACAATGCACCCGATTTTAATCCAACTGCAGGTTCTGCCGCAGCAGCCGGCGCAGCCTTCACTAACCCTAAATTAGCTACCGGTTTTACAGCTGTTACTTATAAAGGTGCCTGTGCAGTAGGTGATACCTGGTGGAAGACATGGACAAAATTTTAATTATTCAGTCCGTACCATAATATATCTTAACGCTTTACATCCCGGCACATGCCGGGATGCTTTTTTTAAATGTATGTAGTAGCATTTTTTTTTGAATATTAATTTAATGTTACCAAATTGTTACTATGCACATTTAAAGCACATTCTTTTTCACAGGGCCTATTTTCTGTAAAATGAAATTATATTCACAGTCTCTTTTACCATAAAACTATATTTTATGAAATGGGTAAGCGTTAATACAAATCCATCCAAAGAAAGTTTCGAATTGTGGGAAGATGAAAAAGTACTTGCAGATATTTCTTTCAGCAAACAAACAAGGTTTGTAAGAATTGTAAGCGACCTTGGTAAAAGAATGTTTTCTTTTGAGAAAAAAGGATTTTTGACACCCCGTAAAGTTATCAGAAACGAATACGGCATAAAGTTGGGTAAAGTAGCCGAACTAAAACCCGGCGCCGGAAAAGGTTTTGTTGAACTGGAAGGGAAAAAATATTTTTTTGAATACGATAAAGATAATACCGGAGAGCTGGTTGTTTATGATGAAGCAATGCAGAAAAACCTGCTTACCTGCAGCTTCAATGCCATTACCCTTGGCTTAACTAAAACAAAATCATTATTGGATACCAAGTTTGCAAGCCTTTTATTAGTTCTTTGCTGGTATAGTTTTCAGCCACATAATAATGCTGTCAGCGAAATTGTGTAACAAATAATCAATTATCTTTTTTAGTCTGCAGTGTAAATCCAAACGTACTGCCTACATCAATCTTGCTGCGTACATGAATAGTTTGCCCGTGTGCTTCTATAATATGTTTACAAATAGCTAACCCTAAACCACTGCCACCCACTTTACGGCTACGGGCCAGATCGGTACGGTAAAACCGCTCAAATATGCGTAGCAAATGTTCTTCTGCAATACCGGCGCCGTCATCACTTATTTCAATCAATACCTTAGCTCCGTCAACTTTATAAAAACTGGCTTCAATGGTACCTGTTTGTTTACCGTACTTAATGGCATTATCAACGAGGTTGATAAATACCTGTCTTATTTTTTCTTTATCCGCATGAACGGTTAATGGTAATTCGCAGCCCTTTTTAATGATACATTTTATCTGCTTTTCATTGGCCTTAAAAGAAAGTGTTTCGTAAACTTCTTTTAAAATATCCTGGATGATAAAACTGTCTTTCATTAAAAGCTGCTGTCCGCTTTCCAGTTTCGAAATGGCATCCAGGTCATCAACAAGATCTACAAGCCGGTCAATATTACGGGAGGCGCTCTGTAAAAAATTTTTATTTACTTCCGCCTTATCCATGGCGCCATTAAGTAATGTATCTACATAACCCTGTATGGCAAAAATGGGAGTTTTAAGTTCATGACTCAGGTTTTGTAAAAATTCTTTGCGGAAGGCTTCGTTCTGCTGCAGCAGTTCAATCTCTTCTTTACGTTGCTCTGCCCAGGTTTCCACATCCTCCCTTACTTCATCAATGCTTTTTTGAGGTAAAATATTCTTATAATAAAATTCTTCCCGCTTACTGGCCTTTGTTTGATAAATGAACTTATAAATGAGTTTTATTTTGCGGTAAATAAAAGTCTGCAGTGTATAAACGATCAGTGCATAAGAACCGGCAAAGATTACCACGAATGACAGTAAAGCAATCCACCAGACAGGCTTAAAAATAAAAATACCAATAGCAATCGGGATTGATAATCCTAATGAAGTAAGTGCAGATAGTTGTTGAGGAGAAATATTTTTTTTTGAGAGCATGCCGCTGTTTCCTGCAGGAATTTATTTTAGCGAAGGTATCTAATTCTGATCTAATGTTTTTTGTAACTGTAAAACTAAAGATCGAATTTATATCCTACTCCCTTTACGGTAGTAATACAGTCAAGGTTTAATTTTTGGCGTATTTTTCTGATGTGTACATCAATGGTGCGGTCGCCAACTATTACTTCGGTACCCCAAACCTGATTTAATATTTCATTTCGTAGAAAAACCTTACCGGGTTTTCCGGCCAGAAGGGCCAGTAACTCAAATTCTTTGCGGGCCAGTACAATATCATTTCCCTGGTAATTGATTATGTATTTTTCCCGGTCAATTTTTAAATCGCCTATCTGAAGCAAACCGGTATCTTCTTTATTTACCCGCCTGAATAGTGCGTTCACTTTACTCACCAGTACTTTAGGACTTACTGGTTTTGTTATAAAATCATCAGCACCTGTTTCCAGTCCTTTTACTTCGGTACCTTCATCACTTAACGCTGTAAGAAAAATAATGAGTGTTTCATTAAATACAGGTTGCAGCCGAAGTAAATTACAAACCTCTATTCCATTTTTACCCGGCATCATTATATCAAGTATAATAAGGTCTGGTTGAACTTTTCGGGCCTGCTCTAATGCTTCATTGCCATTTTTAGCAGTTGACACTTCGTATCCTTCACTTTGCAGGTTGTATTGGATGATCTCCAGAATATCCGGTTCGTCATCAGCAATTAAAATTTTTTTAACGGAATTTGAAGTACTCATACCGTGCAAAAATAGTCTTTACCTTCAAGCAGCATTATATTATCATGCTTTGTTTTGTATTATTAAATTGTTAAGCGATTGGCATGCATTAACAATATTTTTTATCATCAATACATCAGATTTGAGCCCTCTGGCGTAATTTTAGCATCTTTGCTGTTGAATTTTATTATGAACCGATATTTATTATCTTTTTTACTGTTGTTTGCCGTTACACCCGTTTTCGCATTACAGGATTCGGTAATCATACCCATTTACAGGCAACTTTTTCATGATAAGATCAATGATGAACAACTGCAACTGGATAAACTGGATGGAAAAACTGATGGTATTTTCAAGGTTTCAACCAAGCCGGATATTAACCTTGCTGTTGCAAATGCCATGTTTGATAAAATTGATGCTTTGCAGGAATTTATTGAACTGGAGAAGCGGATTAAAACCAATAATGAAAAGATCAGGTACCTCAGTTATGTTGAAAATCTGGTAAAAGCTTTCAGGAGCGGATGGAGATTGAAAGAATTTAATCCTGCACTTGCCCCGCTGCTTGTTGAAACTTTTGAAAAAATAATGATTGCCAATATTGACAGTATCAATATGGTTCCCTTTATTGAAAAAGCTCCTTACCAGGTAGGTAAAATTGTAGCGGAAATCTTTTCGGAAAACAGCGGTTATACAGAAAGCAAAAAACTGCTGTACAAAAAATTCTGTAAACTCAACCCCGATAAAATTTTACAAACAATAGAACCATACGCAAATGAACCATTTGCTGATTCGTTAATTGCAGAAAGTTGTTTGTTTAACCCAACAGCCATTTATACCATTGCCCAGGCGCCTGATTCTAAATTGGGTATACTGATTCACCGGAACCCATACCCGGTTGTTAAAAAAGTTGTAGAACTAAGTATAACACCCAGTGCTCTGTTATATTTTCCATTTCTGGATGACCTGTTGAGCGGCAAAAAAACTATTGAAAGTATTCGGAAATATGTAGGCGATAGTGAAACAGGGTACGACAGTGTTGGTTATTTTAAATTACTGGTAAAAACTGAAATTAATTATTTTACACGCATGGTTTCGCCGGCAAAGGACACACCTGTTGCCATGTTTGGAACAAACGGTTTGAGAGAAACTCTAAAAAATAAGGCTCTTCAGCATTTTGTTACACCTATTAATACCCTGCATGATTTAAGCAATTTAAATATGCGTATGCGTGCCACAGATTCATTGTCGGCAGTAGATCTGTATTATATGATTGTGATGAGTGAAAATGAAATTTATACATCAAGCTATAAACACAGTTTCTTTCGCCTTTTACAGAGACTTGGTAAAGAACCAAGAACTGATTCTTTATTATTAAATGTTCATTTCGACTATTTTAAAAAGTTTATTAAAATGGCAGCCAATTTTAATAAACTGGATACTTTTTTACGGTTTATGCCCGAAGCATCCTCACAAGTTTTAATGCGTGGCTTTATTGCCAACCTGGATAATACCGGCAGCCTGGAAGATGCTATTGATGTAGCAGATTCGTACAGCAGTATTACTGATAAAAAACTGCAGAATACCATACTTAATTATATCACGGAGAATGAATCGCTTTGTATTCAGAGAAATAATATAAGAGGTAAAACCATTTATGGTTTATTAAAAACTATTTTTTTATCGGCTGATGCAAAAAACAATATTGACCTCACCAATATACTGGGTATCCCATCGATTTATGAAATTGAAAATAAAGATATGAGGGATGATAGTGGCCGCATTGTGCAACAGGTGTATTGGTACGGCGATGAAGACGGGAAAGCATTTTTTCCTTCGTTTCTGAATTCTTTTTCCTCAAGAGACTGGATAATAACACCTAAAGCTGAATGGTATGAGATAAGATCTAAAAAAGGAAATGTTTGGGTATTCGCCAACCGTCCGCTTGATAATGATGCTAATCTGGATGACAGTGCACAGGTACATTTGAATAATTATCTGGCCGATAACGGCTTTCATCCGGCAGTGGTGGTACACCGTGGGCACAGCTACTGGCTTACCCGAACCATAAAGCGTATGAGTGGCAATGCAACTATTGTAATGCTGGGTTCTTGCGGCGGCTATAAAAATTTAAATGATATTATAGAAAAGAATCCCGACGCACATATTATTTCTACAAAAGAAATAGGCACGGGTGATATAAACAGGCCTATCCTTAATTATTTAAATCAGACTTTTGAAGCTGGCAACACTCTGGTCTGGAAAAATATGTGGGCTTCGCTTACAAAGCTATTTGTTAACGACCCCAGCAGGTCAGTAAGAGAAAGCTGGGAAGATTACATACCGCCATATAAAAACCTGGGCGCTATTTTTTTAAAAGGATATAATAATATGATATCCGATGAACAGAGTCTTGATGGAGTTGGTGCCAGAGATTAAGTATAAAGCTGCTGGCTGTTATTTAGCACTTACATCTTTTATAAATAAATTTCTCTCCTGTAACGGCACTTAACCAGGAATATGAAAATATAAAATCCGCTTAACTTCGTAACATGAGTGATAGTACTAAAGCGAAAAAGAAAATATTTAATTTTTCATTGCTGCGTAGGGTTTTTCATTTTGCTGCTCCTTACAAAAATAAATTTTATGGCTCTTTAATACTGGCTATAGTTTTAGCCATAATTGCCCCCATACGTCCTTTTTTAATTCAGTTAACAATTAACGATGGTATTAAAAACGATACAACCTCACATTTCATAAATGGGGCCGGTGGTTTTATCATTGAAATAACTATTTTTCAAATTATTTTACTGCTGTTCGAAACAGGCTTTCGGTTTTTATTTACTTTTTCTACTGCATCACTGGGGCAAAGTGTTGTAAGAGACATGCGGGTAAGTACCTACAATAAAATCCTTCATCTCAATTTATCACAGTACGACAAGACACCCATTGGCACACTTACCACCAGAACCATCAACGATATTGAATCCATCAACGAAATTTTCAGCGACGGACTTATTCCAATTATTGCCGATTTGCTGGCGATTTTTTCGGTACTCAGTTATATGTTTTATGTAGACTGGCAATTGACATTGGTTTGCCTGGCACCTTTTCCTTTTTTAATTGTAGCTACTTATTATTTTAAAGAAACCGTAAACAAATCTTTTATACGGGTACGAAATGCAGTTTCAAATTTGAATGCTTTTGTACAGGAACATATTACCGGTATGGCAGTAATACAGGCATTTTCTGCTGAGAAAAGAGAATTTAAAAAATTCAACAGTATCAACAAAGAGCATCGAAATGCCAATATCAGAGCCATTTTTGCATACTCTGTTTTTTTTCCTATTGTGGAACTGGTGATGGCATTATCCATCGGCTTACTGGTATGGTGGGCTGCAAAAGATGTGGTAAGTGCAGCACAGGCCGAAAAAGTGGCTGGTGTAATTACAGCGTTTATTCTTTGTCTTAATTTGTTGTTCAGGCCGCTGCGGGTTATTGCCGATAAATTTAACGTGCTGCAAATGGGCATGATTGCCAGTGAACGCGTTTTTAAAGTTTTGGATAATGAGGATACAACTATAAAAGATGGCATTGTAAATGCAGAGAACTTAAAAGGTAAAGTTGAATTTGATAAAGTTTGGTTTGCCTACATTGACGAGCAATATGTTTTAAAAGATATCAGCTTTACCCTCAATGCAGGCGACACCCTTGCTATAGTTGGTCATACCGGAAGCGGCAAAACTTCCATCATCAGTTTATTAAACAGACTGTATCAAATAAATAAAGGCAGTATAAAAGTCGACGATGTTAAGATTGAAAATTTTCACCTGGATGATCTGCGGTCGAAAATTGCCGTAGTGTTGCAGGATGTTTTTTTATTCAGTGGTTCGGTAAAGGACAATGTTACACTCCGTAACCCCGATATAAAAGATGAAGATGTTTTTTTAGCTGCAAAAATGATCGGCATACATGATTTTATTATGCAACTGCCTGGCGGTTACGATTATAATGTAATGGAACGGGGAGCAACACTTTCTTTAGGCCAACGCCAATTATTATCTTTTGTTAGGGCATTATTGTACAACCCGGCCATTCTTATTTTAGACGAAGCCACTTCATCAGTTGATACCGAAAGCGAAGCTCTCATTCAACATGCCATTGAAAAACTGATTGACAATCGCACTTC
>JBATAS010000118.1:0-6928 GCA_049661965.1 Ferruginibacter sp.
ACCGGTAAATGAAACTTTAAGGGCTTTAGATAAACTGGTACGGGCAGCCTGTGCGGTACGTACATTGGCCTTGGTAGCCACTTTCATGCCGATAAAACCGGCAAGGGCGCTAAAGAAAGCACCAATAACAAAAGCCACAGCGATACTCCAGTGACTGTTTGCATTACTGTAACCCATTACGCCAAGTAATAAGGCGCCAATGATCACAAAATAAGTAAGGATCTTGTATTCAGCTTTTAAGAAAGCCATTGCACCTTCTGCAATATAATTGGCAATCTCTTTCATGCGGTCGTTACCGGCATCCTGTTTTGAAACCCAGGCAAACTTAATAAAAGTGTAGAGCAGCCCTACGATACCCATTGCTGGCACAACATAAATCAGATTGTTCATAAGTAGTATTTGTTCTGTTTTTTGGAGGGCAAAAATAGGGTAAAACGACTGAAAAACAGGAATTGAAGAGGGGAATTTGTCAGAAGAATATTTAATTGAGATATCTCATTGTCAATCTGCTGCTAGTTTTATGGAAAAGCAGCTTTTTTCACTGAAATTAAACATCAATCATACTGGCTTTCTTCAGAATTGTATACTATGGACTCTTTATGCAAAATCTGCTTAAAAGCTTCTCCCAGGCAATTCACTATATCTCCGGCAATCATAGCCTCCTCTGTAAACTTTTCAGCAGCAATATCACCTGCCAATCCATGCAGATAAGTACCCAATAAAGCCGCATCTGACGAAGAATAATGCTGTGCCAACAGAGCTGTTATTATACCTGTAAGTACATCGCCGCTGCCTGCTGTAGCCATACCGGCATTTCCGGTGCTGTTAAAGTACCCATTACCAGCAGGCGTACTTATAAAACTGTAATGCCCTTTTAAAATGATATAAATATTGAACTCCTTTGATTTTTGTAACGCCAGTTTTAATCGTTCAAAATCATTATCTGTTTTGCCAAATAGTTTTTCAAATTCTTTAGGGTGTGGTGTAAGAATAGATAGCGGGGGAACAGTATTCAGTAATCCGGGGTTTTGAGCAATGATGTTTAAAGCATCGGCATCAATTACCATGGGCTTTTTTACTTGCTTAAAGATTGATGAAAGCAATTCTTTGTGCGATGGCTGTAAACCAATGCCCGGGCCAATACCAACTGCATCATATTTTTCTGAACCTGTTGATGATAAAATATATTCCTCACCGGTAATAATGCACATAGCTTCGGGCACAGCTGTTTGTAAAACATTGTAACCACATTTTGGTATGCAGGTGGTTAGCTTGCCGGCACCTGTACGCAGGCAGGCTAGGGATGATAAAACGGCAGCTCCCATCATACCATATGAACCACAAAACAATGCTGCATGGCCAAAGTTTCCTTTATGTGCAAATTTTGTACGGGCTCTGTGAATTGGATGTATGATATCAATATCCAACAGTTCAAAATCTACCTGTTCAGTACTTTCAAAATCTTTGTGTAAACCAATATCGAGCAGATGAATGTTTCCACAATAATTACCCTGCTCAGGCAATAAAAAAATCAGTTTGTAATTCTGAAAGCTGAGGGTATAGGTAGCTTTGATAATGGCATTACCCGCTGAGTTTTTATCTGCATAAAGTCCCGATGGCAGATCAATGGCAATTATTGCGGCGTTTGATTCATTGATATGATTAATGAGTGCCGCATAGATTCCCTCTACAGGCCTGTACAATCCTGTACCGAATAAAGCATCAATAATAATTTCGTCTTTTTCAATTACTGGAAAATCTGCTGCATTGTTTAAAAGATGAATGTCAACATTGAAATGTCTTAGCTTTTCGAGGTTTATTTCAAAATCTGCTGAACCCGGTTTATCGGACTGCGGAATGTAAATAGCAACCTTGCATTTGTTTTGTAACAGTAACCTTGCAGTCACCAGGCCGTCGCCGCCATTATTACCTTTTCCGCAAAAAACATGAAGAGGAGTTTGTGTAAAATTATTTTGTTGAATCCAGTTGTAACAGGCTGTGGCAGCATGTTCCATTAAGTCAGATGAACTTATTGGATTGTTAGTAATGGTATATTCATCCCATTGCTTTATTTGTGCCGCCGAAAATATTTTCATGTAGTGAAGTTACAAACAAATACTGCTTTTATACAGCGCTGACGTTTAAATGGATTACAATTTCTCGAGGTTTGTTCTTGTCATTTCATTTTCAATATTGCCGGTGTTTAATGTACTTGCAGGTTCAAACAATAATATATGCACTTCTTCATGTGCAACAGGTTTATGTTCTATGCCATGGGGAACAATGATAAACTCACCTTCATTAATTTCAATTGTTCTGTCGCGGTATTTCATGGTCAGTATACCTTTTATTACCAGGAATAATTCATCTTCAGTATCATGCTTATGCCAGATAAATTCGCCCTTTAATTTAGCAAGTTTTACATGCTGGCCATTTAGTTCGCCAACAATCCTGGGATTATAATAATCGGCAAAAGCTGAAAATTTTTCTGCGAGGTTTACTTTTTCCATCTTATTTATTTTTGGCAAGCGTCAATAATTTTTCATGCAATGCAATTACCTGTGGTATCAGCATTTCCTGTTCATTATTCGTAATCACAAAATCGCAGAGTTTCATTTTAATACTGTCATCCATTTGTTTATCCATCCTGGCAATAACTTCTTCACGGGTTATATTATCACGCTGCATGGTTCGTTGAATGCGTAGTGGGGCAGGGGCAGTAACACCTATCACATAATCAAGGTTTTGCTGGGCACCGGTTTCAAATATGATGGCTGCTTCTTTTACGGCATAGGCCGTTGTTTGTTCTTTCATCCAGTTCTCTGCATCCTGTATGGTAACCGGGTGAATAAGCCTGTTGAGTTCTTCCAGTTTTTCGGGCTTATTAAAAACGATAGCAGCCAGTTGTTTTTTATTTAGTATTCCATTGGTATAAACATCATCACCAAAAGCTGTTTTAATTTTTTCCTGTAACAATACATCTTTATCCATCAATCTTTTTGCTGCATCGTCGGCATTATATACTGGTATGCCCAGTATTTCAAAAATACGGGCAACGGTAGTTTTACCGCTTCCTATACCACCTGTTAAACCTGTTTTAAGCATATTTTGAAAAAAATCTAAATTCTAAACTCAAAGGTACCGGTATAAAAAAATCCGAAATGGTCTTGCGACTCAAATTTCGGATTTAGATTTTAGTATTTCACTATTTATTTCTTCGGCTCAGCAATCGGCTTATTAATATTGGCCGTCCACTCCATGCTGATAGCACTACGTTCAATTTTTAAATAGCTGCCGGGGCTCACTTCAAGCTCCAGTGTATTATCATCACTTACTTTATTTACTTTACCATGTATGCCTGCAATAGTTACAATTTTATCGCCTTTTTGCAGGTTATTGATAAACTCTTTCTGCTTCTTTGCTTTTTTAGCCTGCGGCCTTATCATGAATAACCAAAAGACAAGGATCATCAATCCCATCATAATTAAAGTTCCGCTGCTTCCACCTTTTCCCTGTGGGTCCATCATCAAAAAAATACTTAATAATTGCATGTTGTTTGTTTATTTGTTAAAAAGATAGTTCAGTTGTTTATTGTTCTTTGCCCATCACATCACCAGTTAATATTAACATAGGGAATTCGGGTTTTGCATTTGATGTAACCGTAATGGTTTTATAAGCATTACCAACCCTGCCTTTGCTGTCGAATACTATTTTAATAAAACCCATTTCGCCGGGCATAATCGGTTTCTCGGGTTTTTGGGGTAAAGTACAACCACAGCTTGCATCGGCGGTAATAATAACCAAAGGGTTAGTACCAATGTTTTTAAAGCGGTAATTATACTCCACTTTTTCACCATCACTCACTTTACCAAAATTATACGATGAATCAATGATCTGTACGGTAGTGGTTGCCTTTAACGCCTGCTCTGTTTGTATTGCATGATCAACAGCTATTTTATCCTTGTTTTTGCGGTTGCATGAAATAAGCACAACTGCTGTCAGTAATAAAAGAAAATATTTTGTCACTATTAAAAATTTTTGCAAAGTTATTTATATCGTACTGTTTTTAAAACTCTTCTTGGTTATTTTATTTTCTGCTGAAAGCTCTTTATGAATATTATCGAGCAAACCATTTACAAATTGCCCGCTTTGTACTGTACTGTATCCCTTGGCCAGGTCAATATATTCATTAATGGTAACCTTAGTTGGGATGGTTTCAAAAAATAAAAACTCACATACCCCCATTTGTAAAATGATCAGATCAAGCGCTGCAATACGGTCTGCATCCCAGTTTTTCAGTTTGGGTTTTATCAACTCCATGCAAAGTTCGTTCTTATCCAACACTGTTTGCAGCAGGCTTTTGGCAAATTCCCATTTTTCTTTACTCAGTATTTCTGTAAAATTTACATGCGCTGGTTTGTGCAGAAAATTAAGTATCAGTTGGTTCATCATTTCTGCATCATCATCCCAGTGAATAAAATGTTCTTCCACATGACTGATAAAATCTTCATTGGGTAACATCAGGTTGGTGAAAATGAATTCCAGCATTTCCTTTTCGCCTTTGCTGTTTCTGCTCTGTTCTTCAATATACTCGGCATATTCGGGAGAAGAAACAAGTTGCAGGTAAGTTTTTTTCAATAATTCAGCATCAATAATATGCTGCGGTTTTATTTCATCAACGGCTTTCTTAAAAGTTTCATTCTCAACAATCTTCCACAGTAATTCATTGCCTGCAATTTTTGTATTGATGTTGAGGTCTGCAGCGGTAGGCAGATGTTTAGAAGCTTTCTGCCTGGCATCTGTTTCGGAATAACGGGCTACTTCGGTTATAAAATAAACGAGGTAGGTAAATATCTGGCGGCTTTGCTCAATTTTTTTGGTAAGAATACTCACAGATTCGCCGGGTTTTACATCACCACTCATACTGTCGATGCTGTATAAAGTCTGCATCACTTTTACCCGGATATTTCTTCTGCTGATCATGCTCTAAAGAACTTTTTAATTTGAAGCTGCAAATTTAAGGGATTATCTTTTGTGTTTGGAGATTGGTTTATAAGATTAGTCCTTCCACTCCGCTCCGGATGAGTTTAGGAGTTTAGAGTGACTGACAAAAAATCCTGTCGAATTTGCCCGATTTTGTCTGATGTGGTACATTTTCAAATAAAATTCTGCCATCTTATGTATTAATACTGATTGGTACAAAAATGGCAGTACCTTTGCCACCCGTAAAAAACGGGCTAAAATTTTCAAAACAAACCAAAAAGAATACAACTATGGCTAAAGTAAAAAATGCTGCTAAATTGAGCATTACACCTTTGCACGACAGGGTTATTGTGCAACCTGCTGCTGCTGAAGAAAAAAGCGCCGGTGGAATTATTATACCTGATACTGCAAAAGAAAAACCACAACGTGGTATTGTATTGGCTGCCGGCCCCGGTAAAAAAGACGAACCTGTAATGGTAAAAGCCGGTGACAACGTTTTATATGGCAAATATGCCGGAACAGAAATCAGCATTGAAGGAAAGGATTATCTGATCATGAGGGAGAGTGATATCCTTGCAATCGTATAATTTGGAAATTTGGTAATGTGCCAATTTGATAATGGCTGCCAGGTTTTCAATTTTCAAATCATCAAATTTTCAAATTTTCAAATTAATTAGTTATGTCTAAAATGATATTCTTCGATATTGAAGCAAGAAATAAAATGAAGAAAGGCGTTGATACTTTATCAGACGCCGTAAAAGTAACCCTTGGCCCCAAAGGCCGCAACGTGGTTATTGAACGTAAGTTTGGTGCACCAGCCGTTACAAAAGATGGTGTTACCGTTGCCAAAGAAATTGAACTGGAAGATCCTATTGAGAACATGGGAGCCCAGATGGTAAAAGAAGTAGCTTCTAAAACTGCCGATATTGCAGGTGACGGAACTACTACTGCAACTGTGCTTGCACAAGCCATCATCAGTGAAGGTTTAAAGAACGTAGCAGCCGGTGCAAATCCAATGGATTTAAAACGTGGTATTGACAAAGCTGTTAAATCAATTGTTGAAAGTCTGAGAAAACAATCAGAAAAAATAGGAAGCGACAGCAAGAAAATCCAGCAGGTTGCTTCAATTTCTGCAAATAACGATCCTGAAATTGGTGCATTAATTGCCCAGGCAATGGCTAAAGTTGGTAAAGAAGGTGTTATCACTGTAGAAGAAGCAAAAGGAACTGATACTACTGTTGATGTGGTTGAAGGAATGCAGTTTGATCGTGGTTATATCTCTCCGTACTTTGTTACCAATAGCGAAAAAATGCAGGCTGAGATCAGCAATCCCTACATTCTTATTTACGACAAGAAGATTTCTACTATGAAGGATATCCTGCACATACTGGAGAAAGTTGCTCAGAGCGGCCGTCCTTTAGTAATTATTGCAGAAGATCTGGATGGAGAAGCATTAGCAACTTTAGTTGTAAATAAATTACGTGGCACTATTAAAGTGGCTGCTGTAAAAGCTCCGGGCTTTGGCGACAGAAGAAAAGAAATGTTACAGGATATCGCTGTATTAACTTCTGGTATTGTTGTTAGCGAAGAGCAAGGTTACAAATTAGAGAATGTTGATCTTGAATATCTGGGTTCTGCTGAAAGTATCACCATTGATAAGGACAACACAACGATTGTTGGTGGTAAAGGTGCTAAAAAAGATATTACTGCAAGAGTAAATCAAATTAAAGCTCAGGTTGAAACAACCACTTCTGATTACGATAAAGAAAAATTACAGGAGCGTTTGGCTAAACTGGCTGGTGGTGTTGCAGTATTATATATTGGTGCTGCTACTGAATTAGAAATGAAAGAAAAGAAAGACCGTGTTGATGACGCATTGCATGCAACGAGAGCAGCGGTTGAAGAAGGTATTGTGCCAGGCGGTGGTGTTGCTTATGTACGTGCA
>JBATAS010000119.1:0-8411 GCA_049661965.1 Ferruginibacter sp.
GGTTAAAAGCATAGGCTATTAACCCGCCAAAAAAAACACTCAACACATCATAATCTTCTTTCAGTAAAAAAATACAGGCAATGGCAATACAGCTTTTAACGCTGCTGATGATCATAGGTATGCTGAAATATTTTAACGAAGTAAGTATGGTATTTATATAATTGGTGAGTATATGAAAAATAAAAAAGAACGACCCCACCCAAAAATAATTCCGGTAGGTATATATATCCGCATCAGAGAATTTAGAAATGAGTCCGAAAACGGTTGCACCAAAAAAATACATCAGCACCAAAAAAGCGATTCCGATAAGCAGGTAAATCAGCAGGAAAAAATTCAGGAAAGCTTCGGCCCTGTCATTGCCTTCATTTTCCCGAAGGCGCATAGACTCTGGGATAAGTACCGCTGTATCAATAGTGTTGATAAAACTCGAGAACAGGATCATGGCAGCAAACACAAAAAAGTAGATATCTGTTTTAATATTGCTGCCAAAATACCGGGCTATAACAATAGTAAGCAGAAATAAAATACCCTTGGAAGCAATATTGAACAAAACAGAAAGCGCTGTTCCCCTTTTATACGACTCTTCTTTTATCAACCTCAAAAAATTCATTGGCGGGAAATTATTAACAACAGAAATTAAGGTTACCACAGAATCATAAAACTTACTTTCCCATGTTCCTACGGCTATATTCCTGTATTCCAACAAAAATAACGGTTCAAAATTAAAATCAGTAACGCCTCATTGTAAATCCTCCGTTACCTTTGCCGCCTATGCATTATGCTTCAATTGAAAATCTGGCCAAATCGTTTGGCATAAGAACACTTTTTAAGAACATTTCCTTTTATGTGGAAGAGGGTGATAAGATTGCTTTGGTGGCCCGCAACGGAAGCGGTAAATCTACCTTATTAAAAATTATTGCCGGGCTTGATACTGCCGACAGTGGTACAGTTTGGGTACACAAGGATATTAAAGTGATCATGCTGCAGCAGGATACTGTTTTTGAAGAAATGAAAAGCATTTGGGATAATGTACTTAAAATGAATAACCCCGTTGTAAAAGTGGTTAAAGAATATGAAATGTGCCTGGAGCAGGAACCTGAAAATATTGATAAGCTTACCGACCTGATGGCAAAAGTTGATGAACTGAATGCCTGGAATTTTGAAAGTGAATTGCAACAGATATTGGGCAAACTTAACCTGCATCATTTAAATGAGCCGGTTAAAAATCTGAGTGGCGGGCAACGTAAACGTGTTGCGCTTGCCCAATCGTTAATTGAAGCACAACTGCACGAAGGAAAATGTTTGCTGATACTGGATGAGCCCACCAACCACCTGGATGTACAGATGATTGAGTGGCTGGAAGATTATTTATCGGCACAAAAGGTTACCCTGCTTTGTGTAACCCACGACCGGTATTTTTTAGATGCGGTGTGTAACGAGATACTGGAAATGGACGATGAAAAAATTTATGTGTACAAAGGCGACTATGATTATTTTTTAGAGCAGAAAAGTTTACGCCAGGAGATACAGGCCAGCGAACTGCAAAAGGATAAAAATATTTTTCGTAAAGAACTGGAGTGGATGCGTAAGCAACCCAAGGCACGTACCACCAAATCAAAATCGAGGCAGGATGCTTTTGCTGAGATAGAAGAACGGGTAGGCCAACGAAAAGAAGAGACAGAAGTAAGCCTGCAGGTAAAGATGACCAGGCTTGGCGGAAAAGTGCTGGAAATGAAAAAGATCAACAAGTCTTATGGCGATAAAGTAATTCTGAAAGGGTTTGATTATACATTTAAAAGAGGCGAACGTATTGGCATTGTAGGTAAAAATGGTATTGGTAAATCAACTTTTTTAAAAATAGCCTTGCAGCAGGAAAAGCCCGACAGTGGCAAAGTTAACCATGGCGACACGGTTGTGTTTGGTAATTTTAACCAGGAGGGCCTGCAATACAAAGAAGACAAACGAGCCATTGAATACGTAAAAGATTTTGCGGAATTTTTTCCATTGGCAGATGGCGGAAAGATTTCGGCCACACAGTTTATGGAAAAATTTGGTTTTGGTTCCGAACAACAATACACGCCCTTAAGTAAATTAAGCGGTGGTGAAAAAAGAAGGCTTCACTTATTAAGCATTCTCTTCCTAAACCCAAATTTTTTAATTTTAGATGAACCTACAAACGACCTGGACCTGCAAACACTTAGAACCCTTGAAGAGTTTCTGTTAGATTTTCCCGGTTGCATTTTAATTGTAAGCCACGACCGCTATTTTATGGACCGCATGGTTGATCATCTTTTTGCTTTTGAAGGCGATGGGGTGATTAAAGATTTTCCGGGAAATTATACTTTGTACAGGGAGTTTAAAGAAAAAGAGACGACAGACGACAGACGACAGACAACCGAAAAGCCAGGTGCTGATATAAAAGCTGGACAACCAGCCACGAACCACCAACCACAAACCAAACCCACCTTTAAAGAGAAGTACGAATTTGAGCAGCTTGAAAAAGAAATGCCCGAACTGCAAAAAGAAAAAACTGCACTGGAAGAAAAAATGAATGCCGGTGATATGGACTATGATGCTTTACAAAAGGCAGCCGAACGTATAAGCACTATAGTTCAACTGCTTGATGAAAAAGAAATGCGCTGGCTTGAACTGAGTGAACTAATGTAAGGGAACTACTACAGTTATCTTAGTACCCTCGCCGGATTTCGAAATAATTTTACATTGGCCATTCATCATTACAGCTCTTTCTTTTATACCCAAAAGACCAAAAGTTAATTTTGTTTTTTTTGAGGCAGTATCAAATCCAATACCATCATCCTGTACGGATAACTGAACCGCATTTTTTATCTTTTCAATTCCTATACTGGCTGTTTTTGCCTGCGAATGCCTGGCAATATTAGTCAGCGACTCCTGCAAAATCCTGAACAAGCCGATGGATATTTCCGGATCAATTTTTTTATCATCAAACCGGTTATTGAAATGTATGTCAATACCCGACCGTTCGCTGAATTCGGTTACCTGCCATTCCAGTGCAGCATTTAAGCCAAGGTCGTCAATAATGCTGGGCCTCAGCTCGGTGGCAATACGCCTGATAGATTTTACTGTTTCATCCACCAATAAAATAGTATCATTAAATTTATTTTTAATCTCCAAATCAACCGATGTGGTTTTTCTTTTCAACCAGGCAATATCCATTTTTAGTGCCGTTAACTGTTGCCCTAGTTCGTCATGTATTTCACGGGCAATGCGGGTACGTTCGTTTTCACGTATATTTTGCAGGTGGGTGCTCAGTTCCTGCAACTGGGCGGTACGTTCGTTTAATATTTCTTCGGCCTGTTTACGGATGGTTATATCCTGCCCTGTTCCTTTAACCCCTATCAGCTTACCGTCACGGTCTTTTACTGCCTCTCCAATACCCAAAATATATTTTATGCTTCCATCGTTACATATTATACGGTGCTCAAGATCATATCCATCCTCGTTGGCAAAAATCTTATTTATCGATTCGTCTAATTTCTGCAGGTCATCTGGATGAAATTTATTCCGGTACGCCTGGTACAGCATTTCCGGCGGAAGATATTCCAGTTCAAAAATCCGGTATTGCTCTTTCGACCATACCAGTTCCCGGGTAAGTAAATTAAATTCCCAGCTTCCGGTTTTAGAAATATGCTGTGCTTTATTTAAATTTTCTTCGCTTTGCTTTAATAATACCAGGGCCGTTTTTAAATCGGTAACATCGCTAATGGTACCTATATAGCCGGTTACTTTACCAGCCGCATCTATTACAGGTATGGCTTTACCATTAACCCACCTGAGTTTTCCGTGTTTATCTATAATGCGGTATTCCGATTCGGATGATTCTGCTTTTTTTGTTTTGTTTTGCCAGCCGCCAATCTGAGGTTCCCTGTCCTCCGGGTGAATAATGTGCATCCATCCGCTACCCATAGCTTCATCATAACTAAGGCCGGTATAGGCAAGCCAGGTTTCATTAACATAGGTAGTTAAACCGTCGGCATTGGTTTCAAAAATACCTACCGGTGCATGTTTGGTTAAGGTACGAAAACGAAGTTCGCTCTCTGCAATCCTTGCTTCGGCTTTTTTACGGATGGTTATATCGCTGAAAAAAACCGAAAGCCCGTTATCGGAAGGGTATATCTGGTTTTGAAACCAGCGGTCGAAAGACGGATAGTATTCTTCCATAACAATCACCTCCTGCCTTTTCATAGCCTGTTGATAAGCCGCATAAACAGGCTGGTCAATATCTTCGGGAAATTCTTCCCATATATTTTTGCCAACCAGGTAAGCCGGGTCTTTCTCCAGCAGTTCACCCGCTTTTTTATTTATATAAGTATATTGCCAGTTGTTGTTTATAGACACAAAAGCGTCGGTAACCCTTTCATAAATATTTGCCAGAGCCGATTCTGTTTTTTTTCTTTCGCTGATATCTACAACCGTTGTCAGCCGGTACTGTTCATCGTCTAGTTCAATTTCTTCTGTAGAAAAAAGACTGTGAATGGTTTTATTGTTTTTGGTTACAATGGCAAGCTCCCTGTTTTGTATGGTTTTTTTTTCACTTAATTCCTGCCAGGTATCCTGTACAAATTTTTTGTTCAGGATATGTATCTCCAGTGCCGTTTTCCCAATTACATCTTCCCGGCTCATCTGAGTTAACTTCAGCAGGTTATCATTTATATCAACAATAATATGCTTGCTGTTGGTAATCATCATACCAACCAGGTTGTTATGAAACAGTTTTAAAAAATGCCGGCCTCCGTTCTGCATAACCAATTAAGTTTATTGCTTTGCTGTATGTTAAAACCAACAAAAAGATAGCTGATACTCAGTATTTGTACCGTAGATGATACTCTTTATAAAATGTAATATAATTATTACAGGCTTATACAGTTACCGGTAAATCAGCAAGTGTTTACAAGTTAAGTGTTTTTATATATCGCTTTAAGATTTTGATTAACTTTCCTTATCCTTTTGCTCAAATTCGCAATATGAATCAACGCTTTTATTCGCTTGATGTATTCCGCGGCGCCACGGTAGCCTTAATGATACTGGTAAATAACCCCGGCAGCTGGGGACATATTTTCCCTCCGCTAAAACATGCGCCATGGCATGGTGTAACACCTACCGACCTGGTGTTCCCTTTCTTTTTATTTGCCGTTGGTAATGCGCTGGCTTTTGTAATGCCAAAGCTGGATGCCGCAGGCGAAACCGCTTTCTGGAAAAAGATAATTAAACGCAGCCTGCTCATTTTTTTAATTGGCGTATTCCTCAACTGGTTTCCGTTTATTAAATACAACGAAGCCGGAAATTTTGTAGCCAAACCTTTTGAGAACCTCCGCATTTTTGGTGTACTGCAACGAATTGCCATCTGTTATTTTTTTGCATCAATAATCATTCATTATTTTAAAGTGCGTGGTTCTTTTGTTGCAGGCATGATTATTTTACTGCTGTATTGGTTTTTATGTGTGGCTGCAAACCCGGCCGACCCATTTAGTTTAACCGGTTGGTTTGGCACCAATATAGATAAGGCCCTGCTTGGCGAAAACCATATGTACAAAGGCGAAGGTGTGGCTTTTGACCCCGAAGGCCTGATGAACAGTTTTGCTGCTATTGTGCAGGTGATACTTGGTTACCTGGTTGGCAATTATATTGTACAAAAGGGCAAGACAGCCGAAATGCTCAACGGATTATTTGTTGCCGGTTGTGTATTGATCTTTGCCGGACTTTGCTGGAACATGGCATTTCCGCTCAATAAAAAAATATGGACCAGCAGCTATACTATTTATACCAGCGGGCTGGCTGTTATCATCTTATCAGTGATGATATACCTGATAGAATTTAAAGGAAGCCCGCAGGGCCCTGTGGGCAAGGGCTGGCTAAGCCGCTTTTTTGATGTGTTTGGCAAAAATGCACTTTTCATTTTTGCCATGAGCGGACTGATACCCCGAACCATGGGCCTTATCCGTATAAGCAATGGTTTTAATGACGAAGGGAAACCAAAATTCCTGACCCCTTTGAGTTGGTTTTATGAGCATTTATGTAAACCTATCTTACCATCCGACCCCCGGATTGGCTCTTTTATTTATGCACTTTGTTTTATTGGCATGATGTGGTTTTTAGCCTGGATGCTGGACAGGAAGAAGATTTATATTAAGGTGTAAAAGTTGCGTTTTTTTAATTTTAGGCACATTAGACAATTAATATATATAAACATTGACTTTCGTATTTAGTACTGTTTTTTATATATAAATTTGAAAAAAGGCTTGTAAAAAGGGCGTTAGAAAACATGTGGCTCTTTATGAGTTATCGGCAACATTAAAGCGATATCACGTTTATTATGAAAATAACATCATTAGACAAGGAAATAAGAAAAGTTTTTGAGACTGGGTATTATCATATTCCCCGTTTCCAAAGACCATATTCCTGGGAAAAGGAACAGGTTTCAGAATTCTGGCATGACACTATACTAGAAAGTGAAACTGACTATTTTATTGGTTCAATTGTCGTTTACAAAAAAAGTGATGAGCTTTTTGGTATTGTTGACGGGCAACAACGTTTGACGACAATTACTATGCTCTTATGTGCCATAAGAGACTACTATTCTGCTGAAGGATTTGATAATCTTGCAAAAGGCGTGCATGCTTTAGTTGAAAAAAAGGATTTAAATAATGACCAACAATTTGTTCTACAAACTGAGACTTCTTATCCTTATTTTCAGGAGCACATTCAAAAGTTTGACAAGCCGGATATAGAAACAAAATACGGAGTAGAAGAAGAAAATCTAAAAAAGGCCTATGAACTTATTATCAAATTTATAAAACAAGAATTGGATTTAATAAAAAACAACAAGCAATTAACAAAAGAAAATAAGAAGCAAGCTATTCAGAAAAAGCTTAATGAGATTAGAGATAAAATATTGAAATTAAAAGTCATTTACGTAGAACTGGACAACGAGGATGATGCTTATGTAATCTTTGAAACCCTCAACACAAGAGGTAAAGACCTAAGCGTTGGCGACTTAATAAAAAACCATTTAACAAAAAGTATTAAAGCAGACAATAAAAACGTTGATATTCCAAAAGACAAATGGAAAACAATCAGGGACAATATTGATAGCACATCGAAGGACTTAGAAATTGATACATTTCTTCTGCATGTTTGGTTATCAAAGTATGAATTCACAACGACAAAAACTCTATTCAAAAAATTTAAAAAGAATATATCAAAAGCAGAAGCGAAAAAATTCTTAGACGGCCTTGTTGCCGACAGTGTTACATACAAGAATATTTTTGATACCGAAACTAAAAAATGGAATAAAAATGAGCTGCCATTAAAAAATTCTCTTTCTATTTTATACGGCTTTAATGTGACACAACAAACGCCGATGGTTTTGTCTATAATGAGGGAGTATAATGCAAAAAGATTAAAGTATAAAGTAGCAAAAGAAGCTCTTGAAGCGATAGAGCATTTTCATTACATATTTACAGCAATTACTTCACAACGTTCTTCTGGCGGTGTTGCTTCAATGTATTCACTATATGCAAGAAAATTATCAGAAGCAAAAGACGATGCTGCCAGGCTTGTCATAATAAGAGACCTAAGGCAAAAGATGAAAGAAAGAATTCCAACTTATGATGAATTCCTTGCCGCTTTCAAAACACTCGAATTTACAAATGGGTACACAAAACAAAAACGCATAATTCAATATACACTCTCAAAAATTGATAAACATTTCAACAAAAGCGGTGTTGAAATAAATTATGACGCAATGACACTTGAACATTTACTGTCGCAAAATCCCCCGCATAAACTACCAGAGCATGACAACTTTTATGGCACAATTGGCAATCTGCTGATGATTGATGAAAAGACTAATAATGCATTAGGCAATAAACCTTGGGCTGCCAAAAAGACTATTCTCAAAAAAACAAGCATTCATATTGACGATACAATAAAAAAAGCTAAAGACTGGGCACCTAAAGAAATTGAAAAGAGAACTATTAACTTGGCAAAAATAGCCTACAATAACGTCTTCAAAATTTAGCAACAATAAAGGCTACCGTTATTGGGTTTTGTACAAGCGGAGCATGACGTTGTATCAATCGGGTGCAAATTGCTACTGTACTTCATCTGGGTTGGACGGAATTGTTTTCAACCTTAGTTCTTAACTTGTACTTTTTAAATCAATATTGGGCTTCAGTTCAGGGCTGGACGGAATACTATTTCCCGCCAGCTAAAAGCCCCATTCGTAGGCTGAAATTTTAGCATACTAACTACTAATAGTTCTACATCAAAAATTTAATACCAAAACAAGCTCATTGCTTACTTTTAAATTAACACTATGACTTTTATCCATCTCTTATTATCTTTTAATTATGGCTTATGGAGTATTTGAT
>JBATAS010000120.1:0-5253 GCA_049661965.1 Ferruginibacter sp.
AACCAAGGCAGGAAATAAATATCGCAAAGAATGCAAACCAGTTTACCAGTTTACCAATCTGCATCTCACTGCGGAAAAGCCTTTCATATTCACTATCCTGGAAATTATAATCAAACACATAACCCGGCGCAATTCGTTTATAAATTTTTTCCAGACCTGCAATTGTTTGTTGTGTGTTTTTACCGTCAGTACGCACATAAAACAACCAGGTCCAGTCGGGGCGGCACTGTATGATAACCGGGTTGATCGGGTTATGCATAGATTCAAAATGAAAATCTTTTGTAACACCAACTATCTGTCCCTTACCTGCCGGTGTTTCAATAAACTGCCCTACCGGGTCTTTAAATTCCATACGTTTTGCCGCTTCTTCATTCAGAATATAATTAGCCGTATCGCTGCCATAATCTGCTGAAAAAGCCCGTCCCGATTTCATCTCGATACCCATTGTTTGGGTAATGTTATGATCACCGGTAATGAAACTGAAAAATATTTCTTCTCCGGGCTTCTTACCTTCCCACTTAACATCTGTTCCCCTGTTATTTGGGCTGGTGAAGGTCATGGAAGAACGGGCAACATCAATAACACCGGGAACTTTTTTAAACTCTGTTGCTGCATTGCCGGTAAAACTGTTGGCAATGGTATTGGGAAACCAGATGAGATGTTCTTTATTATACCCGAGATTTTTATTTTTAATAAAACTTATCTGCTGATGAACTACAATGGTTCCTATGATAAGTAATATGGAAACTACAAACTGTGTTACCACTAAAGTTTTTCTTACCCAGAATATATTACTGCTGCTGTTATCTTTTGTTCCTTTTAAAACCGAAACAGGTTTAAATGAAGACAGAATAAATGCAGGGTAACTTCCTGCAAGCAATCCTGTAATGAGTATGATGGCAAGAAAGCCAATTATATTTCCTGTATTTGAATAATCAATACTGATATGTTGTTTTAAAAAACTATTGAACACCGGTAATACCAATGCTACCGCCACTACCGCAAGTACGGCAGCAAATGCAGATAACAAAACAGATTCGCTGATAAATTGTGTAATAAGCGAACGCTTACCGGCGCCAATTACTTTTCGTACCCCAACTTCTTTGGCTCTTTGTGTGGCCCTGGCAGTTGACAGATTCATAAAATTGATACAGGCCAGTAACAATATAAATATGCCAATGATAATAAAAAGATTTACATAGGTGATCTTGCCGCCGCCTGCATACTTCCCGTTCTTAAAATCGAAACGGAGATACCAGTCTTTCAGGTCCCAGATAAATAAGGATGTTTTATTTTTTTCGACAGCATAATTATTGATAAATTTTTCAACAGACTTATCAAACTGTTTGCGGTTAACGCCAGCAGCCAGCTTTACATAAGTTTTCATATTATTCGATTCCCAGCTTTCATTACCGCCCATCGCCCAGTTGATATAATCTTTCACCGGCATCAGGAAATCGAATTTGATGGTGGAGTTATCCGGTAAATCTTTTAACACACCCTCTACCCTGTACGGCGTTGAGTTTTCAACAGTGATCATTTTTCCTACCGGATCTTCGTTGCCAAAATATTTTTTAGCCAACGTTTCCGATATCAGTATCGTGTTGGGTTCTCTCAATACTTTATCAGCATTACCTTTCAACAACGGAAAAGAAAATATCTTTAAAAAATCCGCCCCTACATATAGCCCATACTCCGAGAAATATTTTTCACCATAAGTAAGCAGTCTTACATCTCCCCATGAACAGGTACTTGCATATTCCACAGCAGGCAGGTCTTTTTTCATGGCTGCTGCAAGTAAGGAAGGAGAAGCCGGAAAAGTTGCCATTTCATTATTGGCGTAGGTCTGGTTTACCATTACCAGCCCGATACGGTCATTATCTTTATGAAAAGCATTGTAGCTCTTTTCATTTTTTACCCAAAGCATAATGAGTATAAAAACCGCCATGCCCAGGAAAAGGCCAAGGATATTAATACCTGAGAATGTTTTATTCCTGATTACATTTCGCCAGGCGATTTTTAGATAGTTCTTTATCATACTAAAAAATTATTCTGTTCTTAAACTCTTCATCCCGAACTATATCGGGATTCCGTCACTCCGTTCGGAGTGATTTCACAGGGTTTGCAAGGGCAGCTTTAATTGCCTGGAAACTCACAGTGAGCAATGCAATTATTAATGCTGAAGCAGCTGCTATCAAAAATACCCAGCCACTGATATTCACCCGGTATGCAAACCCCTGCAACCAGCTGTTCATTACCCACCAGGCCAGGGGAAATGCAATGATGCAGGCTATCAATACTAATTTTAAAAATTCTTTTGAAAGCATTTGTGTTACCTGGGTTACGCTTGCACCCAATACTTTTCTTACACCTATTTCCTTAGTACGTTGCCCGGCAGTATAGGTTACCAGGCCAAACAAACCAAGGCATGCCACCAGTATGGTCAGCAATGCAAAAATATTCAGGATGAGCCCTGACTTTTGCTCTGTTGCATAAGATTTATTATACAACTCGTCCATAAATGCATAGGTGAATGGTTCCTCTGCATTATAGGCAGCCCAGCGCTGTTTCATAGTGCTCAGCAGGCCTGCAGTACTGCCTTGTTTTACTTTTACCGTTAAACCCGATGTTGGTTGCATTACCATTATCAAAGGTGTAATCGCTTCATGCAATGTTTTAAAATGAAAATCCTTTACCACACCAATTACATGATAATTGGTTTTGTCGTTGTTGTTACCCAGCTTGGTAACAGCGTGGTCTGTTGGATTATCTATCCAGCCAAAAGCCCTGGCTGCAGCTTCGTTAATGATAACAGCCGAAGAATCTGTTGCCTGTTCGCCGGAAAAATTTCTACCGGCAGCCATTTGCATTCCCAGCGTTGGTATGTATCGCTCATCAACATCATACCTCAGTACTTTTTTAATTTCGCTTTCTTTTCCGTCGGGATAAATCAGGGAATTATTACTGAAGGTTGGCCCCGCCGGCCTGTAACCCGACATGGTTACATTTACAACACGGGAATCTTTCAGTAATTCATCTCTGAATGTTTTTTCCTGCCGGCCCAACAGGTAAGAATCTGGCAGTACCAGTAATTGTTCTTTATCGTAACCCAGTTTTTTATTCCTGATAAAATTCATTTGCTGGTAAACAACTATGGTTCCCACAATGAGGCAAACCGAAATGAAGAATTGAAAAACCACCAGCCCCCTTCTGAGACCGAGACTCCTGGTGCCTGTGCTGAACCTGCCTTTGAGTACGGCAATGGGCTTAAAGGATGAAAGAAAAAAAGCAGGATAAATACCGGCAACGATACCTGTTGATATTCCTATTGTGATAAGTGTTATTATTGGTTTGATACTGAACCCGGGGTGCAGATTCTTTCCCGACAGGTTGTTAAAAACCGGTATGGCAAGCCGGATCAGCACAATTGAGATCAGTACAGCTATAAAAGTTATCAGTACCGACTCTGCTAAAAACTGTTTTACCAATGCAAACTTTCCCGAACCCAGTACTTTACGGATACCTACTTCTTTTGCTCTTTTGGAAGCGCCAGCCGTGGAAAGGTTGATAAAATTGATACAGGCAATCAGTAACATAAACAGTGCGATGGCTCCAAATATGTAAACATATTTTATGTCGCTGCCCTGCTCCAGTTCATCACTGTTGCCAGAGTGCAGGTGAATGTCTGTTAATGGCTGCAATACAAATCCAAGTTCATTGCCCTTTGTGCGGAATTGTGCCAGGCTCATTCCCATGGACTGCAGTATCTGCGGCCCCATATATTTTTCCACCATGCCCGGCAGTTTGGCTTCCAGTTTTTTATAATCATATCCCTTCTGCAAAACCAGGTAAGTGTAAAAATTCGATTCCAGCCAGGTAGCAGATTTTGCTTCGGGCAGGCTTTCCATCGATCCCAGCATATCAAAGTGGAAATGAGCGTTGCCGGGCATATTCTCCATCACGGCTGTTACTTTATATAATGGATTATCATAGCCTTCAAATCTAATTGTCTTACCCAGTGCGTCTTCATCGCCAAAATATTTTTTCGCCAGGCTCTTTGTAATTACAACGGAGTTAGGTTCCAGTAATGCAGTTGCAGCATCACCTTTTATTATTGGAAGTGTGAATACGCTGAAGAAATTTGCATCAACGTAAGCAAATTTCCCCTCATTAAATTTTTTATCGTTAATGATAATTTTGGGAAATCCGTATGTACGGATACGGGTAGCATCTTCTACTTCGGGATAATCTTTTTTTATTGTTTGTGCTGTGGGTGGCATTACATTTGATTCATTGATGGCCCCTCCGTTTATGTTTGCTTTAAACTGTACCCTTACTATCCTGTCGGCCTTTTCATTAAATTTATCATAACTCAATTCATCCTGCACAAACAGCATGATAATAAAACAAACCGACATGCCGATTGACAAACCGAATATGTTTATAAAAGAGAATGCCTTGTTTTTAATAAGATTCCTCCATGCTGTTTTTAAATAATTTTTTATCATATTGATCTTTTTATTCTGATCTTAAACTTTTCACCGGGTTTGCCACAGCCGCTTTAACCGCTTTATATCCCACCGTTATCCATGCAATGATGATTGATACCAATACGGCAATGATAAATACACCCACACCCATATTAATGCGGAACACAAAATCCTGCAGCCAGCTCTTCATCATGAAATAAGCAAGCGGCGCAGCTATTACAAATGCGATAGTTATCAGAATGGTAAATTCTTTTGAAAACAGGTAGACAATATTTGCAGAAGAAGCACCCAGTACTTTTCTTATACCTACCTCCTTTGTTTTTTGTACAGCCATAAAAGAAACAAGACCATACAAACCGAGGCAGGAAATAAAAATGGCTATGCCTGCGAAAATTTTGTAGAGCAGGGCAAGTTGTTCATCTTGCTTATAAAATTCTGCAAGACTTTCATCCATGTACGTAGTTGTATATGCGTATTCAGGGAAGGTTTCATTCCAGGCTGCTTCAACTGAAGCTTGTGTTTTACTCAGATTGGAACTTCTTAATTTAATCCCTGCTACACTATAAAACTCTCTTCTTTCGGCAATAATCAGCGGCTTAATATCTTCTTTAAGTGAATTTGTTTTAAAATCTTTTACAATACCTACAATTGTTTTCCAGGAGCCGCCTCCCATTCTTATTTCCTTACCAAGTGCCAGTGAAGCATCTGTTACGCCAAGTTTTTTTATCAGCGTTTCATTAACCACTACTTCATTGGTTGTATC
>JBATAS010000121.1:0-1749 GCA_049661965.1 Ferruginibacter sp.
GATTGGTGCATTGGCCAAGAAAGCCGAAAAGGAAGGTTACGAAGTATATATGGTAACCCCCGATAAGGATTATGGACAATTGGTTTCTGAAAATATCAAGATTTACAAACCACCATACCAGGGTGGAAAATTTGAAATACTTGGCCCCAAAGAAGTTTGCGAAAAATGGGATATTGAAAATGTGGACCAGGTAATTGATATGCTGGGCCTGATGGGAGATGCCGTGGATAATATTCCCGGCATTAAAGGTGTTGGAGAAAAGACTGCTGCCAAATTGCTGAAAGAATACGGGACCCTTGAAAATATCTTAGACAATGCAGATAAAATAAAAGGCAAGCTGGGTGAAAAAGTAATGGAAGGAAAAGAGGCGGCCATTATGAGTAAGAAATTAGCCACTATTATTTTGAATGTGCCGGTAGAGTTTCATGAGGAGAATTTTTTAATAAAGGAGATGAACAAGCCGGCTTTGAAAGAAGTTTTTGAAGAGCTGGAATTTAAAACCCTGGGTAAAAGAATTTTGGGTGAAGATGGAACAGATGACGGACAACAGACCACAAACAACGCACAAACCGCAGGCGCAAAAGCAGCTTCGCCGCAGATGGATTTGTTTGGAAATATTATTGAGCAACCCGAACCTGTTGCGGTTAAGGTTAATGCCGAAGCTGATATTATACTTGTTGAAAAAAACATCAATAATACAGCACATGACTATTCCCTTGTTCAAACAGATGCTGAAATAAAAGATCTCATTAAGTATTTATCTGCCAGCGATGAAATTTGTTTTGACACTGAAACCACCGGTATTGATGCCAATGATGCCGAAATGGTAGGCATGAGTTTTTCTGTTAAACCCGGCGAAGGATTTTATGTTTACTGTCCGCCCGATCAAAAAGAGACTTCAAGAAGACTTACATTTTTTGAACCGCTGTTTAGCGATACATCTAAAACCTGGATCGGGCATAATATCAAGTATGATATGCTGATATTAAAATGGTATGGCTATGAACTTGCCGGAAATACTTTCGACAGCATGCTGGCACATTTTGTTATTGAACCCGATGGCAAGAACGGCATGGATGCCTTAAGCGAAAAATTTTTAGGATACGAACCCGTACACATTGAAGAACTCATTGGCAAAAAAGGGAAGGGCCAGGGAAACATGAGAGACCTGGATCCGGAAAAAATAAAAGACTATGCTTCTGAAGATGCAGATATTACCTTACAATTAAAGAATGCGCTTTTACCCATATTAAAACAAAAAGAAGTGGAGAAAGTTTTTTATGAAGTGGATAATCCGTTGGTGAAGGTTTTAACAGCAATGGAATTTGAGGGCATAAAAATAGATGAGGGATTTTTAAATGATTATTCAAAAGAACTGGAAAAGGAAGCAAAAGCTGCGGAAGAAAGTGTTTACAAACAGGCAGGAGTCCGTTTCAATTTAGCATCGCCAAAACAACTGGGCGAAGTTTTGTTTGATAAAATGCAGATTGACCCTAAGGCCAAAAAAACCAAGACAGGCCAATATGCAACTGGTGAAGATGTTTTATTAAAACTTGCAAGTAAAAATAAGATTGTTGATGATATTTTATCCTTCCGTGAGTTTACCAAACTAAAATCAACTTATGTAGATGCACTGCCGCTGATGATCAATAAAAAAACAGGACGTGTGCATACATCATATGCACAGGCTGTTGCTGTAACCGGCAGGTTGAGCAGTAACAATCCTAACCTGCAGAATATCCCAATTCG
>JBATAS010000122.1:0-3258 GCA_049661965.1 Ferruginibacter sp.
GTGTATGTGAGTGTAGCGTGTATCAATGTTGAAACGAAAGTACTCCATCTTCCCAATCCCTTGCTGAGTTTACTCTGCTGCCAGGCCAGCGTGGTAAGTTGCCGAAGAACTGGAATAAAGGATAGTATTTGTATAACTTCGTTGCTGTATCTACTTTGTTTTTTCAGTAATTTTTGAATGGCTTTAGTAAATAAAGGGCCAATTACTATATACCATATCAGTATGGCCGATAGTGTCCAGCTTATTGTTTTTACTACTGCCAGCCAGCCCTGTTTATTATCTGCTGCAAAAAGAAACAGCAAAACCGACAAACCAAACATTAAGCCAATCAAGACCCATATTTTTTTGAATTGATTTTTTCCATTCGGGTTTTTCGAGTTGTTATCAACAACAATGGTATTAGTTTCTGCAATCAAAACAGTTTTATCACTATATGAATTCTTTATTGTTTGCAGTGCCAGCCAGGCAATTAAAAATCCGCCACCGATATATATTATAAGATAAGCGGCAATAATCCAGTAGCTTCCATTCATTACAGTAAATCCAAACTGTTTGGCAAGCAATGCAATCATACTGTCGGTGGCTTTCCATAATGATTCTCCAAAAAATAAAGTAAGGATAAGTAACTTCTGAATGGCCGATTCCAGCATGGCAATTATACTTAGCAGTAATATGCTGATAAAATTTACTTTCATCAAACTAAATAAACAATAACCAAGCAGCGCCTGAAATGCTACAGCAATATATGCAGTAAATGGTGTGTGCGGACTCACCATGGCTTTTACGATCAAAACAATCATGACACTTTTCAAAATCTGTTTATAGTTATGTTCCGATATTTCAGCAATCATACTGATCATGATCACTGCCATGCCGCCAACCAGTAAACCTGTAAACGGAATCTGTAAGGCATGCATAACGCCACCAAGGCCACTTTCAGTAAAAGCCCACAAGGCAGTCAGTCTTTGTACTGCAATACTTCTTTGCTCTGTGGTTAAATCTTTATAAGCGATATTCATTAAACTGAATGCAAATTGTTTCATACAAATATAAGAAACAGGCATTGCCGTTTTTATGCCGGTAAAAGGTATATGAATTTAACAGCTTTGTTTATTAGCGGCATTGAGTCATTTTTGTTATTTTTATTGTTGCGATAAATGCAGTTGCTGTATGGATAAACATAATGATGAATTTATGAAGGAAGCTATCAGGCTTTCTGTAAATAATGTGGAGGAGGGAAAAGGCGGCCCTTTTGGAGCAGTTGTGGTTAAAGATGGAAAAATAATTGCACGGGGCGTAAACCAGGTAACTTCAAGCAATGATCCAACTGCGCATGCTGAAGTAGTTGCTATCCGTAATGCCTGTGCCGTATTAAATACTTTCCAATTGGATGGCTGCGAAATTTACACCAGTTGCGAACCCTGCCCCATGTGCCTGGGCGCCATCTACTGGGCAAGGCCTGCAAAACTTTTCTATGCCAATACCAAGGAAGATGCAACAGCCATCAATTTTGACGACCAGTTTATTTATGAAGAGATGGCCCTGCCGATAGCAGAAAGAAAATTATTTACAAAACAGATATTGAGAGATGAGGCGCTGGAAGCATTTAAAAAATGGGCAGAGAGCACCGTCAAAACAGATTACTAAATGGTAAGTTTTATTTTAAATGATCAATTAGTGAAAGCTGATCAGGCTACCGGCAGTACTGTACTTGATTATGTACGTTATTATAAAAGACTGGCGGGTACCAAGATTGGTTGCCGGGAAGGAGATTGTGGCGCATGCACCATTTTGGTTGGTGATTTTGAAAACGGGCAATTAGTTTATCGTTCAATGACCAGTTGCCTGATGCCGCTGGGGAATGCAAATGGAAAGCATATTGTTTCAGTTGAAGGGGTCAACATGAAGGAACTCTCTCCGGTTCAACAATGCATGATTGATGAAAACGGAACCCAGTGCGGATTTTGTACCATTGGTTTTGTGATGTCGCTTACCGGTTTTGTACTGAATGGTACTTCGAAAAATTATGATGATGCCATTGCTTCCATTGATGGAAATATTTGCCGTTGTATCGGTTATAAATCAATTGAAAGAGCAGCCTCCATTCTTTCGGAAAAAATAAATGATAAACCAGAAGCAGAAACCATTGGCTGGCTCGTTGAGAAAAAATTTATACCAGGCTATTTTCTGAAGATCAAAGAAAGGCTGACAACTTTAAGAGAGCAGATTAGTAAAGAGGCTGGCGAATTAAAAGCTGTTTCTCAGAAATTAGTCTTGGGTGGAGGAACTGATCTGGTTGTTCAAAAAGCATTGCATGTAAAAAAATCAGAACTGGCACATGTGTTTGATAATGGAAAACTACAGGAGATTAATTTTGAGAACGGCCAATGTCATATTGGTGGAGCGGTAACTGTAACAGCTTTTGCTGAATCGAAACTGATCCTGGGATTTTTCCCAGACTTGAAAAAACATATCAAACTCATTTCTTCCACACCCATTCGCAATATGGCTACCATGGCGGGCAACCTGGCAAATGCTTCACCAATCGGCGATATGACTATATTCTTTTTAGCGCTGGATAGTGATATTGTATTGAGTAAGGAAGGAAACGCAAGAACCATCAAACTGAAAGATTTTTATAAAGGCTATAAACAGATAGATAAAGAAGCAGACGAGATTATTGAGAGAATAATTTTTACTCCTCCGCAAAACAGTTATTTCAATTTTGAAAAAGTAAGTAAGCGTACGCACCTGGATATTGCTAGTGTGAATACAGCTTGTCAAATGCATGTGAATGATTCAGAAGAAATTGAATTTATTCATTTGTCTGCTGGTGGCGTGGCGCCATTTCCAAAATATTTAAAAGATACCTGTTCGTTCTTAACCGGAAAAAAAATAACTGCAGATATTTTGAACGAAGCAATTGCGATAATTAACAAAGAAGTTGCTCCCATCAGCGATGCCAGGGGAACAGCAGATTACAAGAGATTATTATTAAGGCAACTGTTTCTAGCGCATTTTAGTAAACAGGAACAGGTAATTAAAAATGTTTTAGCAATATAATTTGATTACAGAAAACAATAAAACCAAAGGTCGAAAATTTTCTGCTGCAGAAGATAAAACTTCCATCAGTAATATCGATGCAGCGAACCATGTCACTGGAAAATCCATTTATGTGGATGATATACCCGTGATGGAAGCTATGTTGTTTGTGAAAGTTTTTGATTCACGGGTCGCTCATGGAAAAATTAAAAGTAT
>JBATAS010000123.1:0-4288 GCA_049661965.1 Ferruginibacter sp.
GTGTAGGTGATTTTTTCTCCCTCACGTTTTTCAAAATCCTTCTTCACTCTTTCTCTCCATAAAACAAGATTGGTAACATCGCACTCTGCAAAACTGGTAACGTGTGCCGATGTTTGCTTGCTGTCAACCATATGTTTGGCTATGAGTTTACGCATGCGGTCCATTTCAATTACTTCTACATTCCCGGTAAATACTGCTGGTAAATTATTAGAAGCCCGTTGCTCGTTGCCTGTTGCCCGCTGTTCAGTTGCAACAACAGGTGTCTGCATTGGCTCACTTGTTACATGTGGCTTGCCACTCACTCCTTTATTTGTAACGTATGCTAAAATATCTTTTTTACTAACTCTTCCTTCCTGTCCGGTACCAGGAATATTTTCGAGCTCAGCCATGCTGATGCCTTCCTGTTGTGCAATATTTAATACAAGCGGAGAATAGAATCTGACTTTATTAGCTGACGATGTTGCATTTGCTGTGCTCTGTGGTCTGCTGTCCGCAGGCTGATAAGGAATTTCCTCCACTACACTGGCATCCTCATATTCTTCTTTTTTTGGAGCCGGTGCCGGTTGATTATTTGACACAGCAGCATTGGCGCCCACTCTTATTTTGGCGATAACAGTTCCTATAGGTACCACATCATTCTCATTAAATAAGACTTCTTCAATTACGCCTTCGGCTGTAGACGGAACTTCACTGTCCACTTTATCGGTGGCAATATCTAAAACCGTTTCATCCTGTTTAATGGCATCACCTGGTTTTTTGTGCCATTTTAAAATAGTGGCTTCCATGATGCTTTCTCCCAGCTTTGGCATTACTAAATCAACTAAACTCATTTGTATTTAATATTTTAGAATGAACATTTAATATTTACTTACCGGCATCAGAATTGTACACGGTAGCTTTGTTTGCAATCGGCGTCAAAGGTAATTATTTCCTGCTTAATACAGTAACGCACCTGCTCAGGATTCGGCCAGTATAAATTTCCGGAGCAAATTCAATGCAGTAACTGCTGTCAATTGAGTATTCCTTGTCCTGTCGAACCGGAAATAGAGTTTTTGGGCTTCAATTTTGTTTTTATTACCCACAGCAATCCAGACGGTGCCAACGGGTTTATCAGGCATACCACCATCAGGGCCCATAATACCCGAAACAGCAATCACATAATCCGATTTAATATTTTGCAAAGCACCCTTTGCCATTTGTAAAACTATCTCCTCACTCACAGCGCCCTTTGTTTCCAATGTTTCCTTATCAACCTGCAGTAAATCTTCTTTGGCCTGGTAGGAATAACTGACCACACTGCCATCATAAAATTTAGAGGAGCCGGGGATGGATGTAAGCAGGTATGCAATATAACCTCCGGTGCAGCTTTCGGCAGTACACATGGTTTTGTCTTTAGCTGCTAAAAGTTTACCAATTACATTTTGCATAGGCTCATCTTCATCGGTAACCAGGTATTCTTTTGTAAGAGATTTAAGTGTTTCAAACTGACGGGCAATTTCTTTTTCATGTACCTCTTTTTCAAAACCTGTGGCAGAAAGGCGAAGCCTGACCATTCCATAATTAGGCAGATAAGCTAACTTTATATGTGGGGGTAATGCTTCTTCAAAATCTTTTATCAGCTCTGCTAAAAAACTTTCGCCAATGCCAGCTGTTAATAATGTTCTATGGCTGATGGAAGGAAATTTAAATTGCTGTACCAGCATCGGTATCACATCATCAATCATCAATCCTTTCATTTCATGCGGCACACCAGGCATACTCACAAATATTTTTCCATCTTTATTAAAAACCATACCCGGCGCACTACCACGCTTATTTGTAAATACGGTACACACATCCGGTACTTCGGCCTGTTTTAAATTGCGTTCAATTAATGGCCTTTTTAATTTAGTGAAGATGTCAATAACATTTTGCCGGGTTTCTTCATGCATGATCATTTTGCCGCTAAAGTACTGGCAGAGTAAAGGTTTGGTAATATCATCGGCTGTTGGGCCAAGCCCCCCGGTGAGTAAAATAATATCAGCATGTTTTTGTTCTTCGTCCAGTGCAGTCCATATCTCATCCCAAACATCTGCAACTGCCACCCGGCGTACTACACGTACACAGGCTTTGTTAAGTTCCTGTGCCATCCAGGCGCTGTTGGTGTCAATAACCTGTCCTATTAAAAGTTCGTCGCCGATGGTGATGATGGAAGCCTGACTCATGTAAAGATTTAAAAGATTAATTTTAACGCAAGATAAGTTAAGTATGAAAACATTTTTTTTGATTTTAAGTTTATTCGCAGTTACAATTTCTTCGGGGCAAAAAATTGAAAGCAGTTTGACAAATGCCATGCAGCGTATGGAAAAGGATGATCAGTTTAAACATGCCATTATCAGCCTGTATGTAGTGGATAGTAAAACCGGCAAAGTTGTGTTTGATAAAAATTCGCAATTGGGACTGGCGCCTGCCAGTTGTATGAAAGTGGTTACCGGCGCAGCCGCATTAGAGCTGCTTGGGAAAGATTACCGGTATAAAACTGATATTGGGTACAGCGGCGAAATAGAGAATGGCACATTAAACGGGAATCTTTTTGTTACTGCTTATGGCGATCCTACGCTGGGCAGTTTCAGGTGGGATACAACAGATACTGCATTGGTAATGAAAAATATTTTAAATGCGCTGAAAGAAAAAAACATAAAACAAATTACCGGAGATCTTATCATTGACGAAAGTAAATGGGGAACACAAACAACACCGGGCGGCTGGACATGGGATGATATTGGAAATTATTATGGAGCCGGGGCCAGGGGATTAAACTGGCATGAAAATCAATACGACCTTATTTTAAACCCGGGAAATAAAACAGGTGATGATGTTGAGATTGTTGGTACAAAACCACAACTGCAGGGCGCTGTTTTAATGAATGAGTTAAAAACAGGTGCTGCAGGCAGCGGCGATAATTCTGTTATTTATTTGCCCGAAGACGGACAGCTTGGGTATATCAGAGGAACAGTACCCGTCAGTAAACAGAATTTTAAAGTTTCTGGTTCAATGCCCGATGCTGCTTTAAGTTTTGCCAAAGCTTTTGATGATATGTTGCTGCAAAACAACATAACTATTGCAGGTAAAATAAAAACAGGGAAATCGTTTTTAGCGAATAAAGAAAAAATGCCTTCACCTGAAAAAATGATTTTAACTATTTTATCTCCGCCATTGGACAGTATCAATTACTGGTTTCTTCAAAAAAGTGTAAACCTTTATGGTGAAGCGTTTGTAAAAACAATTGCTTTTGATAAAACGGGTTCTGGTACATATGAAGCAGGTATCAATATCATCAAAGATCTGTGGAACAAAAACGGGATTGAAAAATCGGCTTTGAATATGAAAGACGGCAGCGGTTTGTCGCCGGCAAACCGTGTTACAACTGATGCATTGGTAACCATTATGCAATATGCACAAAAGCAGGATTGGTTTTCCTCGTTTTTCGACGCCTTGCCATTACAGAACGGTATTAAAATGAAATCGGGTTATATCAACGGTGTAAGAAGTTATACCGGATATATAAAATCAAAATCAGGTAATGAATATACCTTCTCTTTTATCATCAATAATTATGATGGAAGCCCCGGTGCAGTACGTGAAAAAATGTGGAAGCTGCTTGATTTAATGAAGTAACTTCGGTATTCACCCAAAACTAAAACAATGGCAGAACAGAATTTTAAAAATCACGGCCGCCTGGTACCCATGTTTCATTATGTGGCATTTACAGCAGCACTTTTTCCACTCGTTATAACTGCAATTCATTTTTTTAAATCCATTGGCGATGAAAGCGGAAGACTGCATGCTGCAGCGATGCTTTCCCTGGTAGTGGCAGTGATACTGGGATTGTGGTATGCACGGTTTTTTGCATTAAGGGCACAGGATAGGGGCATACGTGCCGAAGAAAATCTGCGTCACTTTATAGCAACCGGCAAACCATTTGACAGCCGCTTAACCATGCGTCAGATAATAGGGCTGCGTTTTGCAGGTGATGATGAGTTTGTGGCTTTGGCAAAACAGGCTGTTGATGAAAACATGAGTCAGAAACAGATTAAGATGGCAGTGAAGAACTGGAAGGCGGATAATGACAGGGCTTAAGAATTCAAAAAGTCAAAATTCAAAAATATAAACTGGCATAATTAGCTTTTTTTGAATTTTGACTTTTTAGTTAAACAATAAAATATCCTTGAAGTTTTTCCTTCAACTCCTCTGGCATATCACAACGCTTCATTGTTTTAGCATCTACAAAAAACAGGCTCACCATACC
>JBATAS010000124.1:0-12115 GCA_049661965.1 Ferruginibacter sp.
GCTCCACCCATGGCAAGCCCCCTGGCTCCTGCGCCTATATTTAAAAATTCGTTGGAATATTTTTTAAATTGGCTAAAACTAAATAAAGGTGTAAGCAGCAGTATTACAAAGCTTATTTTGCTATAAAATCTCATAATAACATTTGGTTAGTTATTGAATTTAAAAGGTAGATGACTGTTAAACGTAATTATACTTGGTAAATTGTATTAATTTATCAATATAAAATTAAGCTTATTAATACAATTTGCTATGTTGAATGTTGCAATTTATTAATAGCCGGGGCCAAAGGGTCAGCTAAGTTTAAAAAAGACATCATTTAATCACTAAATGATGCCTGACTAAATACGTGTATTTAATAAGTGTAGTTTTTAAAACGGCTGCAATTTGTTGATACGGGTATATTATAATAACCATTAAAGCTTAAGGAATATGTAGATTTATCAAATTTATTGAGCATTTTTGCCGAATTGACAACAAAATATTTAAACAACCATATCGGATATTTTAATTTTTGATACATGCAATCGTTATTAGCAGAGTTACAATGGAGAGGAATGGTTCAGGATATTATGCCGGGAACCAAAGAACAATTAGACAAGGAGATAACCACAGCTTATATTGGCTTTGACCCTACCGCCGACAGCCTGCATATCGGTAGCCTGGTTCCTATTATTTTACTGGTTCATTTGCAAAAAGCAGGGCATAAACCTATTGCACTTGTAGGTGGCGCTACCGGCATGGTAGGCGACCCAAGTGGTAAAAGCGAAGAAAGGAATTTATTAAGCGAAGAAGTTTTATCTAAAAACGTAGCTGGCGTTAAAGCACAACTGGAAAAATTTTTAGACTTTGATAAAAGCAAACCCAATGCTGCCGAAATGGCCAACAACTATGATTGGTTTAAGGAAATTTCGTTTTTAGACTTTATAAGGGATACCGGCAAACACATCACGGTAAACTATATGATGGCAAAAGATAGCGTTAAGAAAAGACTGGAAGGTGAAACAGGCATGAGCTTTACTGAGTTTACCTACCAATTGGTGCAGGGTTATGATTTTTACTGGCTGTATCAAAACAAAAACTGCAAACTGCAAATGGGTGGCAGCGATCAGTGGGGAAATATTGTAACCGGAACTGAGTTGATACGAAAAAAATGCGGCGGTGAAGCGTTTGCTTTTACCTGCCCGCTGATAAAAAAAGCAGATGGCGGTAAATTTGGAAAAACAGAGCAGGGTAATATCTGGCTGGATGCCGGAAAAACTACCCCCTACCAGTTTTACCAGTTTTGGTTGAATGCCAATGACAGTGATGCTGAAGGATGGATAAAAATATTTACTTTTTTAGATGAGCCAACCATCAATAGTTTAATTGCTGAGCAGAAAAAAGATGCATCAAAAAGGCTGTTACAAAAAACACTGGCCAAAGAAGTAACCATTTTTGTGCATGGAGAAAAAGAGTACAATAAAGCTGTTGAAACAACTGAAAAACTTTTCGCCAACCAAACTGCCCCGGCTGAAAGCCTTAGCGTAGAAGACCTTGAGGGTATGGAAGGCGTACAGAAATCTGATTTTCCAAAAGCTAAAATTGCCGATGGTATTGATGTGGTTTCTTTTTTGGCAGAAACAAATATTTTCCCCAGTAAAGGCGAAGCCCGTAAAATGGTACAAGGTGGTGGTGTGAGTATTAACCGTAATAAAATTGATAACATTCAATTGCAGGTTGACAACAGCTACTTACTGCACAGCAAATACATCCTTGTTCAAAAAGGAAAGAAAAACTATTACCTCGTTAGTGTTTTATAATTACCTGTATGCAGTTACTGAAACATCTTATTAAAAAACACTTTTGGAAGATTGTATTTAAGAATAAGATCTTTAGCAATGCGGCGACGCAAAACAAAGAATTTGTTTCACTGCTTGATGAGTCTCCCGATTTCTCAAAAAACAAGTTCAACATTTTTACAGTAGATGATGAAGATGGAATTTTACTAAACATCATTGCAAAAATAAAGCCCGACAAAAAAACTTTTGTTGATATTGGCAGTAACGATTGCATCAACAGCAATTGTGCTAACCTGGCTTTTCACCATAACTGGAGCGGTGTTTTTATAGATGGAAACAAATCTGTTCTGGAAAGAGGAAAATATATCTACACAAAATATTTTGGAGAGTCGGTAAACAGGTTTTCTTTTTTGCCCGCTATTGTAACCGTAAAAAATATAAATCAAATTTTAACAGATAAGTTACCGCAAAATGATATTGACCTGTTGAGCATCGACCTTGATGGAAACGATTATTTTATCTGGAATACCATCACAGTAGTTAATCCTAAAATTGTAGTTACCGAAGTGCAGGTAGAAAAAGGCAATGCTGACTTTATACCTGAGCAAACCGCTGAGTTTGAGCTGTATGAATCTGATGTGCCCAAAGGGGCATCACCATTATCTATGCTGAAACTGGCAAACAGCAAAGGTTATGAACTGGTTGCAGCAAACAAAGGTTGTTATAACCTTTTCTTTGTTCGCAAAGATTGCATGGGTAAATTAAAACACATGGGCATTGAAGAAGCCCTGTGCGAATAACAGCTAAAAATCTTTTATCACTTTCCACATCTCATCGGCCACCAACTGGTTTCCTTTCGCATTTAAATGAACACCATCGGTTGTAAGTATTCCGTTGGTTTTATTTTCAGAATTGTTTTTAAGATTATACTCCAGAAATAATCTCCGAAGGTCTACAACTGGCAGATTATTCTTTTGAGCAAGACCTCTTATAATTTTACTGTATTCATTCATATCTCCGTCAAGCGGATTACTGAAATCTGTTTTCTCTCCTATTGTTGCCGGCGTGCACATGATCACCTGTATATTTTTTCCCTTCAGTTTATTTATGATAGCCTGGTAAAACTTTTCAAATCTGTCCACATCAGTTCCTGTGCCTGAAGTACGTTTGTGCCATACATCATTTACGCCAATATAGATAACCACAATATCCGGTTCCTTGCTCAGCACATCATCTTCCATACGTAAATACAGGTCATACACTTTATGGCCGCTTATGCCGGCACCAATCAATTCGTACTGCTCTGCCTTACCCTGTAAGGTAAGTATTGAATCTATTTTTGTAATGTATCCACCTGGCTTTATCGCAGCTGCTGTAATAGAGTCTCCAAAAAAAACAATTTTTTTCTTTTTATTAACCGGAATAAATGCGGCAATAGCACAAAACAATAAAGTGAACGAGATAGTCTTCATCTGTTTAAGTTTATTCTTACAGAGACAATTTTTTATTTTACGTCAACCTGTTTTTTAATAACCGAATCTTTAGCGGCTTCCATTAAAAATTTTCTTTCCTTTACGAGGTAGCCATTGCCATGCTCACAAAAATGTACTTTCAGATTTTGCAGGCTGATAGGGTTGCCATCGGGTATATCGGCAATATTAGAGTGCAGTATATCATGTCCGTCAATGATCATCACCAGTCCGCTGCCGATGGCTTCCATTTTATTACCGCCGGTGATTATCATTCCTGTGTCTTCGCCCAGGCCAATACCAATACTGGCAGGGTTGGCTGCTACGGCTTGTGCCAGTCTTCCAAAACGCCCACGCTTTTCAAAATGCGAATCAAAGATCACATCATTCATAAAACCAAGGCCGGTGGTTATTTTTACTTCTCCCTTTAAATGAGCCCTTGTAGCATTGCCTTCATAGATCATGGTATTGCTCATGGCCATGGCTCCTGCAGAGGTTCCTGCTACTATAAAATTTTCTTCATTAATATACCGATCCATAATCTTTTGAAAAAAGGCGGTGCCGCCAAAAGTACTGCTCAGGCGTAACTGGTTGCCGCCACTGAACATAACAACATCACATTTACTGATGCGTTCAAGATATTCCGGATTAGCAGCATCTGCCCGGTTACGGATATGCATTACACCGATATCGGTGCAGCCAATCTTACCAAAAGCATTCAGGTAATTATCGCCAACTTCGTAAGGTATCATGCTGGCGGTGGTTATCACTTCAATGCGGCACAAAGGACCGCCGGCTTCTTCCACTACACGGGTGAGGATTCCCAGTTCAAAAAAATTGAGGTTATTGCGTTGGATCTTTCCGGTCTCCAGGTCTGTTCCCTTATCTTCTGCTCCACCAATCGCTATCAGTTTTCCTTTAGCAAATTGCATTTAATCTTTTTATGATTAACGCAAAAATAAGGGAAATCGTGTTTGCTTAGCCTTTACTATTTATTAACTGCTGTTAATTACTCTAAGTCAGCTCCTGGCAAACTTTTCAATTCCTTCTACGAGTCTGTCTAAATTCTTTGTACTGGTATAAACATTGGGTGTTATACGCACTCCTTTAATATTTTCCCAAACAATACCTACCGTATGAATTTTATAGTTGTTCCATAAAAATCTGTCGAGTTCACCCGGTTCTTTATCATCTACACTTACCAACCCAATAGCACAACCAAATTCTTTTTTAAAGGATGTGTGCAGCTTTACTTTAGGAATATCCTTCACTTTACTCATCCAGTAATTTTTCAGGTACAGCAATCTTTCTTCCTTTCTTTTGCTGCCAATCATATCATGAAAGTCGATGGCTTTGTCAATAGCCTCTTCAATATAAAAAGGGCGGGTGCCTAAATGTTCAAACTTGCGGATATTATCTTCTTCTTTATCACCAGCGCCAAATAGCGGCCAGGTGTTTTTAATTTTATCTTTACGTACATACAAAAAACCTGTGCCTATAGGCGCCCCCAGCCATTTGTGTAAACTGGTTCCAAAATAATCGCAGTTAAGATCGGGTATTAAAAATTCGAAGTGAGCAAAAGTATGTGCGCCATCTACCAAAACTGTTATGTTTTTCTTTTTAGCTGCATCTGCAATTTTACGCACAGGCATTTTCTGGCCAATCCAGTTTATCATATGCGTTATCTGCACCACTTTAGTTTTAGATGTAAATGCGTCGGTATATTTTTTCGCCAGGTATTCTTCATCTTCGCTGGGCAATTCTAAATTCACCCAAACTAATTTTATACCTTCTCTTCTTTCTCTTTGTTGCCAGGCACCAATCATGTTAGGATAATCCTGTTTAGTAAGCACCACTTCATCTCCGGGTTTTAATTCAATACCAAAAATTGCGGTCTCCAATGCTTCTGATGCGTTGCGGTGCAGGGCTATTTCTTCAGCATAGCAACCGGCAAGCTGTGCCAGATTTTTACGCAGTGGTTCACGGCCGGCATCCAGTATCCGCCACATAAAATAACTGGGTGCCTGGTTGCTGATATCGTAATTCGTCTTCATGGCATCGGCAACTGTTTTTGGTGCAGGCGATACACCACCATTATTTAAGTTGATAAAATTAGGAGCAATGGTATAGGATTGTTGTACATAATGCCAGAAGTCTTCATCGCTTGCCAGCTCCGATGGAGGAATTAATTCACTGTTTTTTAAAGCTGATTGTAAATCACGGCTCCAGGCAGGTTGTAATACAGCAGATGTAACGGCTGCGGCAGATAATAAACCCATTTTTTGTATAAACGAACGACGATCTCTCATACTCTTAAATTTAGTATTACAATGTACAAATTTTGTTTTTTGCAAAGCAAGATGATTTTGGTAATTTCCATTTTCAGGTATTTGCCCCAGAAGCCTGCCTTTGCCGGCAGGCAGGCACATTATCACAGTTTTTTCTTCGCTATGCAGAACGTTGCCAATTGGTATACTGTACAAGTGAGTGACACAACGATGATGCCATAAAAAACAAATGCCGGTAACAAAAAACTACAAACACCAAACCATAAACTGTTTTATGAAGATTGTTGAAATTAAAGTGCTGAGAGGCCCAAACTACTGGAGCGTACGACGCACCAAACTGATACAGATGAAGCTGGACCTGGAAGAAATGGAGCAGCGTCCCACCAACAAAATTGATGGTTTTAGAGAAAGGCTGGAAGCTATGTTTCCTACCATGGTTGAACATCGTTGCAGCGTAGGAACCCGTGGCGGTTTTTTTGAACGGGTTGATGAAGGCACCTGGATGGGTCATGTGATTGAACATATTGCTTTGGAAATGCAAACACTTGCCGGTATGGACACCGGCTTTGGCCGCACCCGTGGCACAGGCAAAGAAGGCGAATATTATGTGTGCATCAGTTATATGGAAGAAGATGCAGGTGTGTATGCTGCTAAGGCTTCGGTTAGAGTTGCACAGGCGCTAACTGATAATGTGCCTTATGATCTGGCAGATGATATTATGAAGCTTAGGGAAATTCGTGAAGACACCAGGCTTGGGCCCAGCACAGGTTGCATTGTAGAAGAAGCTGCAAAGAGAGGCATTCCCTATATCCGTTTGAATAAGCATTCTTTAGTACAACTTGGTTATGGTGTTCATCAAAAAAGAATAAGGGCAACTATTGCCAGCACCACCGGAAATATTGCGGTTGATATAGCCTGCGATAAAGAAGAAACAAAAAATTTACTGGATGCCGCAGAAATTCCGGTACCCAAAGGTGATGTGATAAGAACGGAAGAAGGGCTGAAAGATGTGATTGACCGGATTGGTTATCCAATAGTTATTAAACCTATTGATGGAAATCATGGTAAAGGAAACACCACAAATATTACAACCTGGGATCAGGCAACCAAAGCATTGGCAGCCGCCAAGGAATATGGCCGTAGCGTAATTGTAGAAAAATATATTACCGGTTTCGATTTCAGGATCTTAGTTATCAATTACAAATTTATTTGTGCAGCACTGCGTACGCCTGCGGCTGTAATTGGCGATGGAAAAAATACAATACAATATCTGTTAGATGAAGTGAATAAAGATCCTCGCCGTGGATATGGACATGAGAAAGTACTTACTCAAATCACTGTTGACCAGTTTACACAAAAGATGCTGGATGACATGGGTTATACATTGGAAACGGTTCCTAAAAAAGGCGAACAGGTTTTACTGAAACCAACTGCTAATCTTTCTACCGGTGGTACAAGCACCGATGTTACCGATGAAGTGCATCCTGCTAACATCATCATGTGTGAGCGTATTGCAAAAATTATCGGACTGGATATTTGTGGTATTGATATTATGGTAAATGATTTAAGAAGCCCCGTAAAGGAAAACGGCGGCGCCATTCTGGAAGTGAATGCTGCACCGGGTTTCCGTATGCATATTGATCCATCAATCGGCTTACCACGCAATGTAGCAGAGCCTGTTGTTGATATGCTGTTCCCGAAAGGAAGTGCAGGAAACATCCCCATCATCGCCATTACCGGCACCAATGGTAAAACAACCACTACAAGATTAACTGCTCATATTGCAAAAACTGCGGGTTATAAAGTTGGCTATACTACCAGCGATGGTGTGTACATTCAAAATCAATTAATGATGAAAGGTGATTGCACCGGACCGGTTTCATCGCAGTTTGTATTAAAAGATCCAACCGTTGATTTTGCAGTTTTGGAATGTGCCCGTGGGGGTATTTTAAAAAGCGGACTGGCTTTTCAGAATTGCGATGTATCTATTGTTACCAATATCAGCGCCGATCATATTGGCCTGGGTGGCATAGATTCGATGGAACAAATGGCGAAAGTAAAAGCGGTTGTACCCGAAACAACTTTTAAACATGGTTATGCCATTTTAAATGCCGAAGATGATTTAGTGTATGCCATGAAGGATGGACTGAGTTGCAATATTGCTTTGTTCAGCATGGATGAAAATAATCCGAGGATAAAAAAGCATTGTAAAGATGGTGGCTATGCTGCTGTTTTTGAAAACGGTTATATCAGCATCATGAAAGGCACCTGGAAGATCAGGGTAATTAAAGTAATTGATGTACCGGTAACTTATGGTGGTAAGGCAATACATAATATTATGAACTGTCTGCCTGCAGTGTTGAGTACTTATTTCTGGCGTAATATTGAAATAGAAGATATCAGGCTGGCATTGCAAACTTTCATTCCATCATCAACTCAAACACCTGGCCGGTTGAATCTTTTCCAGTTCAAACATTTCCAGTTTTTGGTTGATTTTGCCCATAACCCTGCCGGACTTGAACTGCTCTGCGATTTTGTAAGTAAACTTGACGGCGAACCCAAGGTTGGTATCATCAGTGGTACCGGCGACAGGAGAGATGAAGACATTAAGGAACTTGGCCGTATTTCGGGAAGATATTTTGATGAGATCATCATCCGCCAGGATAAAAATTTAAGAGGCCGTACTGCCGAAGAAATTGTAAATCTTTTAGTAGAAGGTATTAAAGAAACACAGCCTAAAGAAATACCTATAGAAATCATTTATAACGAAAAAGAAGCCATTATGTATGCCTATAAAAATGCAAAACCGGGTTCTTTAATTACAATAATGTGTGATGTAGTGGCTGAGGCACTAGACCTTATTAAAGGCCTGAAAGAAAAAGAAGATTTGGAATAAAAAGCATTTGGGAGGTAAAAGCATAACCCTTATTTTTGCAGCCGAATTAAACGCTGGGTTATGGTGTAAAGGTAGCACAACAGATTTTGATTCTGTTTGTCTAGGTTCGAATCCTAGTAACCCAACAAAAAAGAGCTGATTTCTCAGCTCTTTTTTAGTTTATAATAAGTTATTATTTACTTTATCATTTCCGTAATTACTTTCCCCACGCTTCCGCTTGGCATTTGTATCTGCAGCATGGCTGCAATGGTTGGCGCTATATCCGTCATATAAACTTCCCGGTTGCTTCTGCCCTGTTTTACATTCCAGCCATACCATAACAGGGGTATATGTGAATCATAGGGATTCCATAGTCCATGGGTGGTTCCTTTATCCCAGCCATCAAAATAACCGGGCTTAAATGTAAATTGTATATCGCCGCTACGCTTGCCGTTATACCCGTTAATCATCATTTCCCGTTGCGGTTGAGGCAACGTGGTTACAGCAATATCTTTAGTTGCAAATGCCTCAATAACAAAAGGCCTTTGTTTAAGTATTTTAATAGTTAATTTCTTTACTGCATCCATATTCTTACCGGCAAGTGCTTCGTCATTAAAATAAACCTGGTAGTTCATAACAGTACTTACTCCTTTTTTAACACCAAATTCTTTTTCAATGGCTTCATTTAGTTCTTTAGCCATATCAGCATCGTCAAAAACACCCGCAGGTATCCTGTTTTCTTTAAGGAACGACGGGATATGAGCAACTCCATGATCGGCAGTTAAAAAGAAAAGGTAATTACCGGCACCCAGTTTTTTATCGAGATAATTCAGAAAGCCTTCAATATCCTTATCCAGCCTCAGGTACGTATCTTCAACTTCAACTGAGTTTGGCCCAAAGCTGTGACCTATATAATCGGTAGATGAAATACTCAGCGCCAGAAAATCGGTAACCGTATTGCTGCCCAGGTTTTCATTATCAATGGCAGCTTTGGCAAAATCAAAGCTAAATGTATTGGCGTATGGTGTTGTTTTAAAAGCTTCGTACTTTACTGCATCGGCAATGGCTGAAAGCTTATGTGGAAACACAACCGATTTTTCGCCTTTTATACTGTTTTCATAAGGTTTATTATCATCTGTACTTAAATCATAACGATTCATAGGCAATAAAGTGTTCCAATCTGTCTTCATGTAATCTGATGGCAGATCTTTAGCATTAAAAGCATCTACCCAACCCGGCAAATTATTCATGTAATATGAGCTGGTAATCCATTTACCTACTTTATCATCGTACCAGTAAGCAGCATTGGCACTATGCCCGGCAGGTAAAATAGCTCCCCGGTCTTTTAACGCTATTCCTATAACCTTACTTTTAAAATTATTGCTTAACCTTAGTTCATCAGTTATGGTTGTTGGCCATAAATTAGCAGGGCTCATTAAACCCGCCCGGGTTGTACTGCCTACTGTTTTTACAGTTGAATCATCAGTACAGTAAACATTACGATTGGTTGTTTTATCAAACCAATTATTACCAATAATGCCGGTTATGGCCGGCACACTGCCGGTGTATACACAGGTATGGCCAACAGCAGTATAGGTTGGTACATAAGGTATAAAGGTATTCTCATTACTGAAGCCCTGGTTCAGCAGGCGTTTAAAACCACCGTTACCATAAAGTTCATTGTAGCGGTATAAATAATCCCAACGCATTTGATCAACCACCAAACCCACAACCAACTTAGGTTTAGCAGTTTGTGCTGATGCTGAAAACGAAATAATCATTACTAAAACAAAGGCAAACAAACTTTTGCGGATCATATCATTCAATTTTTTCAAAGATAATTACTAACTGCCTTATAAAATCCATAGGGGTATGTTATGCCAATGTTATGCGTTTTGCATGCAATGCTGTATTTTTGCCAGCAATTTAAGCTGTATAACATCTTCATGTTTACAGCATCAAAATCAAAAATAATAAACCTGCCTGTCGGCAAAACAGGTCTAAAATCTACAATCTACATGGACGTTTTTGAAAAATTAATTAAAGATGGCGGTCCTATTGGCCAGCACATGGACAGAGCCCATGGCTATTTTGCATTCCCAAAACTGGAAGGTGATCTGGGCCCCAGAATGAAATTTCGTGGAAAAGAAATGATTGTGTGGAGCCTGAATGATTACCTGGGATTGGTAAATCATCCTGACATAAGAAAAACAGATGCGGAAGCCGCAGCAAAATACGGCTTGGGTAATCCCATGGGTGCCCGTATGATGAGTGGAAATACAAGTATGCATGAAGAACTGGAAAGAGTACTCAGCGAATTTACCAGCCGTGAAGATTGCATGTTGTTGAATTTTGGCTACCAGGGTGTTTTAAGTTGTATTGATGCGTTGGTTAACCGGCGTGATGTAATTGTGTATGATGCCGAATCGCATGCCTGTATTGTAGACGGCGTTCGCCTGCATATGGGTAACCGCTATGCATTTAAGCACAACGATATTGAGGACTGCGAAAAGCAATTAAAGCGTGCTGTAGAATTAGCCAATAAAAATGGCGGTGGTGTATTATTGATTACCGAAGGTGTTTTTGGTATGGATGGAGAACAGGGTATCTTAAAAGAAATTTGTGCGCTGAAGAAAAAATATGAGTTCCGCATTTTCATTGATGATGCACATGGCTTTGGTTACATGGGACCAACCGGCGCCGGCGCTGACCAGGCGCAGGGTTGCCAGAAAGATATTGATCTGTATTTTTCTTCCATGGTAAAAAGCCTGGGCAGCCTGGGTGGATTTATTTGCGGAGATAAAGCCGTTATAAAATATTTACGTTACAATACACGTTCTCAAATTTTTGCAAAGAGTGTTCCGTTGATGGTTGTAGAAGGTATGCTGAAGCGTATGGAAATGATAAAAACCATGCCTCAGCTGAGGGAAAAACTCTGGAACAATGTAAAAAAATTGCAAGGCGGTTTAAAAGAACGAGGTTTCGATATTGGCCACACCAACAGCCCGGTAACTCCGGTGTTTATGAAAGGCGATATACCCGAAGCAACGGCCATGGTGATGGACCTGCGTGAAAATTATCACATCTTTTGCAGTATTGTTGTGTACCCGGTAATACCAAAAGGCGATATTATTTACCGCCTGATACCTACAGCCCGGCACACAGATGCCGATATTGAAGAAACACTCAATGCTTTTGAAGCAACCAAGAAAAAGTTAGATGCCGGGGAATATAAAGTTGAACACATACCCGATATGGCTGAGTTGAGTTAACAATAAATAATTCAGTAAAAACACCGTCTGTTTTAGATTACAGGCGGTGTTTTTTTAACTGGCAATCTTACTTTGGTACAATTAAATAAGTAGATTTGTATTAACTTAAAACCATGAAAACAACAGCCTATTTAATCTTATTTTCCTGCCTCATCCTTTTCCAAAGCTGTTTCGAAATTATTGAAACAGTTTTTTTAAAAGCCGATGGTTCGGGCAATTTTCAACTGGTGCTTAACCTCAGCAAGAGTAAAACAAAGCTTAACTCCATCAGTAAGAGGAAAACAATTAACGGCCATGAAGTTCCTTCCAGGTATGAGATCAGCAATAAAATAACAGAGATTGAAAAAACCGCTGCAAAAACACCGGGAATCAGCAATGTTAAAACCGCTGTTGATTATGATAATTATATTGCCAGTATCAGTTGCAATTTTAC
>JBATAS010000125.1:0-7247 GCA_049661965.1 Ferruginibacter sp.
CTATTCACAGCACAACAAATGCCTGCTACGGCAGTATATGGAAATATAAAGATTATATTTTTTGGGGAAGTTATGGGTTTGGCTTTTTTGTTTATAAAAACGGCGTGATAAAAGAAATGCCGGTTGATAAAAATGAATTTCTGCTGTATTGCCATTGCTTTGTGCTTGACGATCTTGGATTTTGCTGGATAAGTACCAACAGGGGTTTATTTAAAGTAAAAATTGACGAGATTATTGCACATTTTGAAAATGGAACCACACCGATTTATTATCATTATTTTGGTAAGAAAGACGGAATAGAAATGACCGAATTAAATGGCGGTTGTACACCCTGTGCCCTGGAGCTTAAAGACAAAACCCTTTCTTTTCCAACAATGGATGGCCTGCTATGGGTAAACCCGCTTACCGCAAAGCCACTTTTACCGGAAGGAAATATTTATGTTGACGAAATATTAATTGATAATAAAAATATAAACCCCGATTCATTAAACCACATTAAACTGCCATCTGCTGTAAAAGATATTCTGATTAAACTGGGGTATTCGGCCTGGTGCAATAAAGAAAATATTTATATCGATTATCAGCTGAATGACACAACGAACTGGAAAAAATTAAACGCCACCGATAACGCATTTATTCAATTCAGTAATCTGCCTGCCGGAAAATATAAATTACGGTTAAGAAAATTAAATGGTTTTGGAATTGGAAATTATTCCTACAAAACTGTTGAGTTCACTATTGAAAAGCAATGGTATAACCAATGGTGGTTTTATTTATTGATATTTGGTGCAGTTACAGCCCTAATATTTTTAATTGCTAAAATAAGAACCAGGCAGTTTGTACTAAGAGAGAAAAAACTGGAGCACCAGGTTGCTGAAAAAACAAATGAACTGCAACAGAAGAACGAAGTGCTGGAAAAAAATAACAGTATCAATACACGTTTGATCTCCATCATCAGTCATGACATAATAACCCCGTTAAAGTTTTTAAACGTTGCCGGGAAAAACCTGCTGGAAAAGAAAACCCTGATGAATGAAGATTTAAAAGATGAAACGATAAAAGAAATCACTTCAACATCAAAAGAACTGCAGCTGCTCTCTACCAATATCCTCAACTGGATAAAATATCAGAATGAAAACCGTCGCCTGGCAAAAGAAGAGTTCGTTGTTCATGATATGATCAACCAGATCTTCAGTGTACTGAATTCAATGGCGCATCAAAAAAAACTAAACCTGGTTAACCAGGTAAATTCCAATATCAGGATCAATCAATATTTTGAGCCCTTGAAAATCCTGATTTATAATCTTGTTACCAATGCTATACATTTTTCTGAAAAAGGAAGTATTGTAATAGACACAGCAATGACTGATGAAAAAACAATTATTTCCGTTACGGATGAAGGATCAGGGATGACACAGGATCAGATCAAAAATATTATGGCCGATCAGTTTATCATTTCATCTGCCAATGTTGACAATAAAAAAGGGAATGGCCTTGGATATTTGATTATAAAAGACCTGCTCAAAATGATGAATGCAAAACTCAGTATCGAAAGTGAAAAAGGAAAAGGCACAAAAGTGTTTGTAGAACTTCCAAAATAAAAGCGGCCCCGGATTTTTTAATACAACATCCTCACCTTAATAGTCGCTTTCACTTTTCTCAACAACTCCAATGCATTCTTACTAAGATTTTTATTTACATCCAGCACTACATAACCAATAGCATCATTGGTTTTTAAGTACTGCCCCAGGATATTTATTTTGTGTTTGCTCAGTTGTGTATTTATTTCAGACAGTACACCCGGTACATTTTCATGAATATGCAAAATGCGATGAGTACCTTCCTGCGGCGGTAATGCCAGCGCAGGTATGCTGTGTGAGCCGGTGCTGATGCCCTTTTCGAGATAGTTGAATAGTTTAGTGCTAACATCTTCACCAATATTGTGTTGTGCTTCCTGCGTACTGCCGCCAATATGCGGTGTAAGCAATACATTATTAAGCCCCTGCAGGGGAGAAGAAAAACTGTCGCCGTTTTTCTCCGGCTCAGCCGGAAATACATCAACAGCAGCGCCACCCAATTGGCCTTCAAGTAGTGCATTACGCAAAGCATCAAGATCTACCACTTCTCCCCTTGCATAATTTATTAAAATGCTTCCCTTCTTAAAATGCTTCAGTAAATTTTTATTGATGAGATTTTTTGTGCTGGGCAGTTCGGGCACATGCAGTGTAACTATATCAGATTTACTCACGACCTCTTTTAAACTTTTTCTGTCTTCAGCATTCCCCAGCGGCAAACTGGTTTCAGTATCATAAAAAACAACTTTCATGCCCAGGCTTTCGGCAAGTACACTTACCTGTTTACCAATATTGCCATAACCAATAATACCTAAAGTTTTTCCACGCAGTTCATAACAGCCGCTTGCTTCTTTTAACCAGGTGCCTTCATGCGCCGCTTTATTCTTATCAATAATTTTTCTGATCAGTATAATGGAAGCGCCAATCACCAATTCTGCCACACTTCTTGTATTGCTGTAAGGTGCATTAAAAACCACAATTCCGTTTTTGGTAGCAGCTTTCAAATCAACCTGATTTACACCAATACAAAAACAACCAATTGCCTGCAGTTTTGGTGCTGCATCTAATATTTTTTTTGTGATCAATGTTTTACTGCGGATTCCCAGAATGTGAACATTTTTTATAGCTGCTATCAGTTCGGCTTCGCTTAAAGCTGCATTTATCTTTTTTACACTTACATACCCCGAAACATTAAAATGCTTTACAGCTACATCACTGATGTTTTCTAAAAAAAGGATATTGATCTTCTCTTTGGGATAACTGGTCTTTTTATTTTCTGCCATGGCAATTACTGTGTATTTTGCACAAATATATTCTATCTAAAGCTTAATAATTTATAATGGCATTTATCGGCATCAGGGATCATTATCTTACAGTCAGGGTTTTTATAATACTGTTGTGCTATGTTGCAATTAATACATCATGCAATTCTGCAGTAACTGCCGAAAAAAATAACAAAGACAGCATTACAGCCTTAAGGGTGCAAAGTCCCGGGTTTGTATCTGCAGAAGATTCGGTAAAAATATATAGTGCCTGCCTGCATTGGTACGATACTGTTTTAAAACCCAGGGGATTTAATGGCGGAATGATTGTTGCCAAAAACGGTAAAGTGATTTTTGAACAATATAATGGTACCGGCCATATCCCCGGCTCTGATACCATTACCGCAAATACACCCTTGCATATTGCTTCCATTACCAAAACATTTTCCGCCATGGCGGTATTAAAATTAATGCAGGATGGCAAGCTCAACCTTGATGATGAATTCAGTAAATATTTTCCTGCATTTAATTATCCGGGTGTAACTATAAGCAGTTTATTAAACCACCGAAGCGGCTTACCCAATTACAATTATTTTATGCAGGCACTGGGTTGGGATGAGCATGTTTATGTAAGCAACCAGGATGTGCTGAATTACTTAATAACCCGAAAAGCAGAGCTGGTGGATGTTTTAACACCCAACACTCATTTTTCGTACTGTAATACCAATTATGCACTACTGGCCCTGTTAATAGAAAAGGTATCGGAACAAACTTATTCAGGTTATTTAAAGCAGACTTTTTTTACTCCATTGCAAATGAAAAACACTTATGTTTTTTCACTGGCTGATACAGCAACAGCCACGCCCAGCTATAACTGGAGAGGTAAACCGGAAACCTTAAATTTTTTAGACCAGGTGTATGGCGATAAAAATATTTACACTACGCCGCATGATCTTTTGATCTGGGACCGTGCTTTAAGCAGCAATATTATTTTTACCGATGAAACACTGCAACTGGCATACGCCCCATATAGCAACGAAAAACCCGGTATGCGTAATTATGGCCTTGGCTGGCGCATGAATATTTTTCCCGACGGAAATAAGATCATTTACCACAATGGCTGGTGGCATGGCAGCAATGCCACTTTTATCAGGCTGCTAAAAGAACAGGCAACAATCATTGTTATAGGTAATAAATTTAACCGTGCAATTTATCATGCAAAAATACTTACATCGCTTTTTGGAAATTATTACAGCCCCGTAGATGAGGAACTTGCAGAAACTGTAAAAGACAGTTTGCCTGTTTACAACACAGTTATACAAACAGATACCCTGCAAAAGTTAAAAGCTGATAAGCCAAAGCAAGAAGTTAAAAACAAACTACCTGCCATGCCCAAAAAGAACTGATAACATCCAATAAAAAAATACCGGTTTATCTCAAACTAAGCCATTAATTATTAAATATAATTACTGTTTTTCTATAATCTTTTTACTGCTGCATACTTTAAATATAAGTTTAAAGCATGCAGGTTTTGCAGGTTTTTGCACATATTGTGCAATAATTTTGTTAGAGTAATGCACTTTTTTGCATTTTTTATTACTAAATTGGGTTGTAATTCAAACTAATGCTAAAAAGAGAGAGACAGGCGTACATTGTACACCAGGTAAATTTGCACAATAAAGTTCTGTCTAACGACCTAAGCAATGATATCAATGTTTCTGAAGATACCATCAGAAGAGATTTACAGGAGCTGTCAACAAAAGGTAAACTCATTAAAGTTCATGGTGGCGCTCTTTCGCATTCGTTTCATGATATTACCTACCCTTCTAAAAAAGTTTATGCCCAGGACAGTAAAAAGATAATTGCTGAAAAAGCAGTTAAGCTGATTAAAGATGGCATGTTTGTTTTAACAGGTGGCGGTACAACAATTGTGGAGCTGGCCCGGTCCTTACCCCTTACTTTAACAGCAACTTTTATTTCGGGCAGTATCCCGGCAGTGGTTGAGTATATGAATCATCCAAATGCAGAGGTGATTGTAATTGGTGATAAATTATCGAAGAACTCAAAAATAACATTAGGAGCTGATGCATTAGCAAGGATAAACACTTTAAAACCGGATATATGTTTTCTTGGTATCAATGCCATCAGTTTGCAGGATGGCATTACGGATAACGATTGGGATGTGGTACAATTAAAACAGGCCATGATTGAATCTTCGCAAAAAGTGGTATGCCTTACCATTTCAGAAAAGATCAATTCCATGCAGCCTATCCAGGTTTGCGATCTGAGTAAAATTGATATCCTGATAACAGAATTACCAAAAGATCACCCTGAGCTGAAACCATATGTAGAAGCGGGAATAACAGTAATGTAAGTACATAATAACATAATTAATATTTTTTAACCACCAAAACATGACTATATGAGAAAAATTACAAACAGATTGATTGCTCTTCTGTTTTTTATGATTCCTGTTATTGCACAGGCACAAACCAGTATTACCGGCAGGGTGCTTACCGATGACGGGGTTGCTGTTGAAGGTGCATCAGTAATCGTTAAAGGCAAAAGCAGCGGGGTAAAAACAGATGCCCAGGGAAATTTTACAATATCGGCCGGTAAAGGCGATGTGCTTGTAATAACCTATGTTGGATTTGTTGGCCAGCAGGTAACTGTAAAAGATGCCGGGGTAGTAACTATTAAACTGAAACAGGTAGATAAAACCCTGGAAGAAGTTGTAGTTGCTATGGATATAAAAAGAAATCCCAGGGAACTGGGTTATTCGGTTCAGACTGTTAAAGGCGATGAACTGCAGGAAACCCAGCGTGAAAACTTTGTAAACGCATTACAGGGACGTGTTGCAGGATTGACAATCAATCAAACCAGTGGTGCTGCAGGTTCAAGTTCTCAGATTGTTTTAAGAGGATTCAACTCGTTATCTCTTGATAACACACCCTTGTTTGTTATTGATGGCGTAATTGCTGATAACTCAACATTGCATGAAGGATCTGCTCTTGGACTGGCTTCTGATGGTAACAACAGGAGCAATGATTATACAAGCCGTATATCTGATATCAATCCAAATGATATAGCTAGCATTACCGTTTTAAAAGGCCCCGAAGCTACAGCACTTTACGGCAGCCAGGCAAGCTCGGGTGCAATAATCATCACTACAAAAAAAGCAAAACCAACCGGCAGGGTAAATGTGACTTATGACAATAGTTTCCGGATTCAAACCTTAAGCAGGTTACCAGAAGTAAATTCTGAATACTCTGGTGGTACAAACGGAGTTCCCCAGGATATTTTTACAGCCTTTGGTCCAAAATATGCCAATGGCACACAATTATACGATAACCTGAATAATTTTTTTAAAACGGGTTTTTCTCAAACCCATAATGTTTCTGTTGGTTATGGAAAAAAGAATACCAGTTTTATTTTTACAGGTTCTTATTTCGATCAACAATCTACCATTCCAACCAATACCTATAAGAAATTTAATTTCAGATTGGCCAACACAACTAAGATTGGCAAGTATGTAGAAATAACTCCTTCTATCAGCTATATCAATACCACTAATGATAAACCATTACGTGGAGCCAGCGGCTACTTATTAAATCTGTTGGTTTGGCCGGCGAATGATGATATTAATGACTGGCAAACAGTTGACGGGCTGAAGAAACCACTGTTTAATGCTAATCCAAATTTCGAACTGGACAATCCGTTTTATAATGTTTACAGGAACCGTAGCGCCGATAAAACAGACAGGATGCTGGCTACCCTGGGTATTAACATCAATCCTACTTCCTGGCTTTCATTGGCCGGAAGATTTGGGTATGATAATTACAATACTGATGGATATATCAGGTATGATTCTATGTCTTATTATCTTACCAGGGCTCAAAAAGGCCGCCAGGATAATTATTATCGCAAATATTTTGGATACAACCATACAATAACTGCAACAGCTAAAAAATCGCTGGGTAAGTTTGATGGCAGATTAATGGTAGGTACCATGTGGCAGGACTATGAAACGCAGCAGTATGCAGTTGTAGGTTATAATCTATCGAGCTTCAACAGTAAAGACAGCAGCGTTACAGATCCTGCAACGAGAGTACGTTTATCTAATTCACTTAATGGACGACCTAATTACAGTATCAGAAGGTCTATCGCCTATTTTGGCGAAGCTTCGGTAAACTGGAAATCGTTGATCTACCTTACCTATACTCATCGGTTTGAGGAATCTTCAATTTTTCCAGGTCATTCCCGTAATTATAATTACCCTGCCGGTAGCGTAAGTATAATTATGAGTGATTTAATACCCGGAATAAAAACTAAGAACATTTTAAGTTATTGGAAATTAAGAGGCTCTTTAGCCAGTACTGCCCGATCCAGTGCCCCTTATGCTAATCAATCT
>JBATAS010000126.1:0-3114 GCA_049661965.1 Ferruginibacter sp.
ACGGTACTACCATGCTTGGGCAAAGTAAAAACTGTTTTCAGGCAGAGATTGATGCAGCTTGTGAATTAATTGACTTCTTACGTTTTAATGTTCACTTCCTAAGTGATATTTATCGTGAGCAACCCATCAGTGGGCCAAGCATGAACAACCGGATGGAATACCGTCCGCTGGAAGGATTTGTTTTTGCACTGACACCTTTCAACTTTACTGCTATTGGTGGTAACCTGCCAACATCGGCTGCTATGTGCGGTAATGTTGTCATCTGGAAATGCGCCAATACACAAGTTTACAGCGCACAAATGTTCATGCGTATTTTAAGAGAAGCTGGTTTGCCTGATGGTGTTATTAATTTAGTTTTTATTGATGGCCCAACCATTGGTGAAGTTGTTTTTAATCACCGTGATTTTGCCGGCATACATTTTACTGGAAGTACCGGTGTATTTAATATGATGTGGGAAACCATCGGAAAAAATATGAGCAACTACCGGTCTTATCCACGTATTGTTGGCGAAACGGGTGGTAAGGATTTTGTGATTGCACATAAGAGTGCAGATGTTGATGTGGTTGTTGCTGCATTGGCAAGAGGCGCTTTCGAATTTCAGGGACAAAAATGTTCGGCTGCATCACGGGCTTATATTCCATCCAATATCGCAGCTGAAGTAAAGAAGAAATTAGTTGAACAGGTAAAGACCATGAAAATGGGAACCGTAGAAGACTTTACCAATTTTGTGAACGCAGTTATTGATGAAAAAAGTTTTGATAAACTGGAAGGATATATAAAAGGAGCAAGAAAAAGAGATAGCGGCGCTAAAATTTGGGTAGGAGGTAAGTGCGATAAAACAGATGGTTACTTTATTGAACCAACCATTATTGAAGCAACAGATCCTAAATATGTAACCATGTGTGAGGAATTGTTTGGCCCTGTGCTTACAGTTTATATTTATGATGAAAATAAATTTGAATCAACTTTAAAACTGGTTGATGAAACATCGCCTTATGCATTGACCGGTGCAGTAATTGCACAGGATCGTTTTGCAGTTGAACTGGCAACAGAAAAACTGCGTAACAGTGCAGGTAATTTTTATATTAACGATAAACCAACGGGAGCTGTTGTAGGACAACAACCATTTGGTGGCGCCAGGGGAAGTGGTACCAATGATAAAGCAGGATCAATTTTAAATTTATACCGCTGGCTGAGCGCAAGAACTATTAAAGAAACATTTAATTCTGCAACAGATTATCGTTATCCTTTTTTGCAGGAGAAATAATTATATAAACACAATAAAATAAATAATGAAGACAAAAGTTATATTCACATTGCCGGCTGCCAATTTAATTGGTGCAGATGGCTGTGTGTTATTGGGAGAATTTAACAACTGGAATTTAGAGGAAGGGCATTACCTTACAAAACAGGCTGACGGCAGCATGCAGGTAGAAGTGGAACTGGAAGCCGGTAAAGAATACCAATACCGTTACCTGCTCAGCAATGGCCGCTGGGTAAATGATAATAGCGAAAAAGTTGTTTCAGATGTATTAGGTTTTCCGGTTGAAAACTGTATTATACATGTGGCTGAAATTAAAGTTGAGAAAACAGCAGTAAAGCCTAAAACGGCAAAACCAAAAGCTAAGGCAAAACCAAAGCCTGTTGTTCCTGTAAAAGATAATTTTGCGAAAATAGAAGGTATTGGCAGGAAGATTGAATCACTGTTGTATAAAAATAAAATTTACAGTTACAAACAACTTTCAAAAGCAACCATTAAAAGTTTGAAAGAAATGCTGGAAGCTGCCGGCAATAAATATGCAATGCACAACCCGGGTACCTGGCCAAAGCAGGCAAAACTTGCTGCAGAAGGTAAATGGGAAGATCTTGAATTATTACAAAAGCATTTAAAGGGCGGTAAATAAGGCTAAATTAGCTTAGTAAATATTATATCTTGAAAACGATCTTAGATAAACAGCAATTACATCTTACTATATTAAGACTGGCACATCAGCTTTTAGAAAACAACCTGCATTTAAAAGATGTGGTTTTTATTGGTATTCAGCCAAGAGGTGTGCAGGTGGGTACAAAACTGATGGAATGTATTCAACAGCTCAACCCTAATGAAAAACTGAAATACGGTATACTGGATATTACTTTTTACCGGGATGATGTGAGACATGAACTGCATGTTGCCAATAAAACTGAAATTCCTTTCTCAATAGAAGATAAAAAAGTGATTTTAATTGATGATGTATTGTACACCGGCAGAACAATAAGGGCAGCGCTGGATGCCATCCAGGATTTTGGCAGGCCCAGGAAAGTGGAATTATGTGTATTGGTTGACCGCAGGTTTAACCGTGAATTGCCTATTCAACCCGATTATTGCGGAAAAGCCATTGATTCTATTGTATCTCAAAAAGTAAAAGTAGAGTGGGAGAAAGAAGCTGTGGTGCTTTATTAAGGTAAAAGTAAAAAGTCAAAAACAAAAAGCGGAACCTGAAGTTTTAGAGTATTTTCACTTTTGGTTTTTGACTTTTAACTTTTTAAACTAACTTCGCTCCTTAATGCAACTATCTACCAAACATCTATTGGGCATTAAAGATCTCACAGCTTCTGATATTTCCCTTATTTTATCTACCGCAACACAGTTTAAAGAAGTTTTACAACGCTCTGTAAAAAAGGTTCCTTCGCTACGTGATGTTACCATCGTTAATTTATTTTATGAGAACTCAACACGTACCAGGATATCTTTTGAACTTGCCGAAAAGAGACTGAGTGCTGATACCATAAATTTTTCAGCATCAGCTTCATCTGTTTCCAAAGGAGAGACTTTACTGGATACCGTGAACAATATTTTAAGCATGAAGGTGGATATGGTGGTGATGCGGCACAGTGCCAGCGGAGCACCGCATTTTCTGGCTAAACATATTCCGGCAGCAATTATAAATGCTGGTGATGGTATTAATGAACATCCTACCCAGGCCTTACTCGATGCTTTGTCAATACAGGAAAAAGCCGGCAGTTTGGAAGGAAAAAAAGTTGTACTGGTTGGTGATATCATGCATTCAAGGGTAGCACTAAGCAACATTTACCTGTTAAATAAAATGGGGGCCGAAGTGATGGTTGCGGGT
>JBATAS010000127.1:0-6193 GCA_049661965.1 Ferruginibacter sp.
CTCCCAGCTGTTCCAGCTTTCATTCTGGTAAAACAAATCATCTTCGTTGTATTGCTTATTATTAATGTAAGATGAAATTGATTTTGTAATGCTTACCGGGTTAAATAAAATTCCATTGGGATTATCAAGCACCGAAAATTTATGAACAGCCAGCTTAGCACCTATCTGTTCTGTAAAGCAGGAGCCAATCAACAATAAATTATGCTGATGTTTAATTTTTACCTCAAAAGGTTTGGGTGTAAATTCTAAATGAAAATCCATAACACTAATTAAAACTGATTACACGAATATCTCCGCTGCCAGCCTGCCGGAATTATTTAAAGCTTCTTTATTTAAATTATTCAACAGATTCAGTTCATTAAAATAAGGTATCATTAACTCTGTATCCATATTACCAACCAGTTCATCATCAGCCATGGGGCAGCCGCCGATGCCTTTCAATGCACCGTCAAAGCGTTTACAACCGGCCTGCAACGCTGCATCTACCTTTTCTTTCCAGTTATTGGGAGTTGAGTGCAAGTGTACGCCAATTTCAACATCCCGCAGCGAATCAACTAAGTACTTCGTTATTTTATATACCTGATCCTTTGATGCCACACCAACAGTATCGGCTAGCGAAATTATTTTAATATCCATACCAACCAGTTTATTCACCCACTCAAAAACAATTTCTTCATTATAAACATCGCCATAAGGGTTACCAAAACCCATGGAGATATAAACCACCAGTTCCTTTTTACTTTTGATACAAAGGTTTTGAATATCTTCTACCCTGCCCAGCGACTGTGCAATAGTTGAGTTTGTATTCCGCATTTGAAAAGTTTCGGAAACCGAAAAAGGAAAACCCAGGTAAGTGATTTCATCAAATACAACAGCATCCGTAGCGCCTCTTTCGTTTGCAATAATTGCCAATAACTTTGATTTGCTTCCACCTAATTCCAAATTCCTGATTACCTCACCCGTATCAGCCATCTGCGGAATAGCCTTAGGCGAAACAAAACTACCGAAGTCGATCGTATCAAATCCAACCTTTAATAATGAATTAATGTATTCAATCTTTTTTTCTGTTGGGATAAGATGTGCCCAGCCCTGCATGGCATCACGGGGGCATTCAATTAATTTTATTCCAGATTTCATCCAGCACGTTGTTTAGATACTTCATACAAAATAATACCCGTGGCCACCGATACATTCAATGAATCAAAATCGCCGGTCATGGGTATTTGAAATTTTTCGTCACATATTTTTAATAAGGCAGGATAAATACCCTTCTCCTCTCCGCCCATTACAATGGCGCAAGGTTCGGCAAAGTTTAGTTCATAAGCTTTTTTAGTGGCCTTCATTTCGCTGGCAAAAACCTTAATTCCGTTCATGTGCAGGTCATCCACAGTTTTCATTAAGCTGTTTACCCGGCAAACCGCAATTTCTTCTAATGCTCCGGCCGAAGTAAGCACAGCATCTTCATTTAAAGCACCAACACCTTTATCGGGGATAATGATGGCATTAACGCCAAAACAATATGCACTACGGGCTATCCCGCCAATATTTCTAATATCCGTAATTCCATCTAATATTAAAAACAATGGGGTTTCACCTTTATCAACTACAAATGAAATAACATCCTGCAAGTCCTGGTACTGTACTTTGGCAATCATCGCAATGCATCCTTCATGATTACTTACATTAAAGTTGTTGAGTTTTTCAACCGGAACTTTTTTAATGGGAATTTTGGTTTTCTCCGCCAGCATTTTTATCTCATCAACAACTTCACCATGCACGGTGCTTTGCAAATAGATACATTCCAGTTGCTTACCGGTTTGCATGGCTTCAATAATTTTACTGCGGCCAATAACCAGCGAACTTTTTTTGGGACGCTGATGCTGCTGTTTATGATGTTGCTGACGAAAATTTTTCACTTTTCAAATTTAAGTTTAATTGTTGTGTGAACGGGGATTTGGATGAATTAATTGGACTGTCATGATTAAATTGATATAAAAAAACCCTCTCTAATGGAGAGGGTTTATATAATCATTGGTTATTTATTTCAATCCAAAAACTTTCTTCACCTCTTTCACTGCATCTAACTTCTCCCAGGTAAATAATTCAACTTTCTTTTTAATTGACTTTCCATAAGGCGAAGTAAACACTTTTTCAACTGTTTCGTGCTTACGTCCCATGTGTCCGTATGCTGCAGTTTCGCTGTACATTGGGTTACGCAGTTTTAAACGCTGCTCAATAAAGTATGGACGCATATCAAAGCAAGGCATTTTCATAACCTTATCAGCAATCTGTCCGTCGGTTAACTTTACTTTAGCAGTACCATAAGTTACCACATTGATACTGGTTGGCTGCGCCACACCAATAGCATACGAAACCTGTACCAGTACCTCATCGCACAAACCGGCTGCTACTAAATTTTTTGCAATATGGCGTGTTGCATAAGCCGCACTTCTGTCAACCTTGCTTGGGTCTTTACCACTGAATGCACCACCACCGTGTGCACCTTTACCACCATAAGTGTCTACAATAATTTTACGGCCGGTTAAACCCGTATCGCCATGTGGGCCACCTATAACAAATTTACCCGTTGGATTAATATGATACTTTATTTTGTTGTTGAACAAATGATTATACTTTGGATACTTTGCTTTTACTCTTGGTATAACAATATTGATGATATCTTTTTTGATCTTTGCCAGCATCTTATCATCTGTTCCAAAATCATCGTGTTGTGTAGAAACAACAATTGCTTCAATTCTCACCGGTTGGTTATTGTCATCATACTCTAAAGTAACCTGGCTTTTTGCATCCGGACGCAGGTACTTAATTTGTTTATTCTCTCTTCTGACAGCTGCCAGTTCAATCAAAATATAATGAGCAAGATCTAATGCCAACGGCATGTAATTTTCAGTTTCGTTGGTCGCATAACCAAACATCATTCCCTGGTCACCGGCGCCCTGTTCTTCTTTTTTCTTACGGTCAACCCCCTGGTTAATATCGCCGGATTGCTCATGAATAGCTGATAATATACCACATGAGTTAGCTTCGAACATATACTCGCTTTTGGTATATCCGATTTTGCGTATAACGCCTCGGGCAATTTCCTGTACATCAAGATATGCTTTACTCTTAACCTCTCCTGCCAGTACAACCTGGCCGGTAGTTACCAATGTTTCGCAGGCTACTTTGCTGGTTGGGTCAAAAGCTAAAAAATTATCAATTAGTGCATCACTGATCTGGTCTGCAACTTTATCAGGATGTCCTTCACTTACCGACTCTGATGTAAATAAATATGGCATAGTTTTTTTTTAAGATTGCAAAGATAAGGTTGTATATGCTAAACAACAAAGTCCACAGATGCATCTGCGGACTTTATTAATTAACATGGTGTGTATTAATTAAATCTTCGAATAAATTATCCTGAGCCTTAGCTGGTAGTTAGGATTACTGCCACTTCCTATCCTTATTCGGCCAAAAGCAATATTATTGCTGTAAGGCAAATAAGAAGTAGAATATTGTGGATATATCAGGTTAAACGGTGCCGACAAACGCATATCATAATTATAAGTATGGTCAGTTACAATTTGCTGAACGTACCTCGAAATATTGAAACTATAATATTTTATCTGGTTACCAAATCCATCAACTTTATTCCGGCGGAAGCCGCCATAATATTGAAAATCGATAGGGTTAGCAATGTATTGAGTTGATAATTTAAAGTCAGGATCGTATAACTGGGCTGTATTTAGATCAAAATAAATAGGTTTCCACTTAGCAGTTGTACCCGTGTCCCTTAATTCTAAATATAAGAAATTAGGCCCCGACAGATATTCATCCACAATAGGGTCTGTTGGTATTTGCTCAATAATTACTTCGGCACGGTGAATAATCCTGTTATCTAAACCTGACAATCCGGGTATACTGATATTTACATAAGTACCCGGAGCCGTTTGTATATAGTGCTCAGTTGCTGCAGGGGTAGAAACAGGGAACCCAGCCCGGCCACGGATAATATTATTAACCGTGCTGGATACCGGATAATTTGGTTCAGTATTTGACAATGAAGGATTCAACCTGAAAGAAGTATATACTGAATCAATCTTTCCGTTATTTTTCTTCCGGTAATGAATTTCAATTTTAGTAGATGTATCTGCAATATTCGTATAAATCAACCCTTTACCGCCGCCATTTCCAAGTACTGCAATACCATTATATAAACGCCTGTAAACAGAGTCGGAATAGAATGCATTGTTAATCCCCGCCCCGGTACTATCCCGGTTAAATAATTCTGCTGCCCATGCTGGTGAAAGTTTTATCCGTATTTGGTTTTTTACAGAATCCCGTCCATTACTGAATTTCACATAATTCCCAAGTGTCCTTACATCTACATCAGCACTGCCTAAAACCGTTCCCATATACATTGGCTGATAACCCGTAGGATTCAGTTTAAATACAGAATCTCTGAAATTTGGATCATTAACTTCTCTTACTTCCAGATGAACAGGAACTGAACTGTCGCCCCAAAAACCTGAGTATTTTAAAGTAAGTACTACTGAATCGAGCCCAACGCCTGCGCCAGTTATTGTATCATTAGGATTACCAAAATAAAATGGGTAAAAGGCAGGCTTAAGCTGCATAAAAATATTTGCATTGGTATTGCCAAATAACGGATCATTATTTACGGCTCCAACTGCATGATCATCATACTTGCTTATTATTGATGAATCGGCAAAAGTACCCTGACTTGAGTTTATGACAAGTATAGTATCAAAAGTATGAACATTGTCAACAGCCGGTAACAGGTCGCCCCCAATATCCGTAGTATCAAGTTTTGTACAGTTCCAGCTAAATATTGAAAATAAGATTACAGCAGTAACAGCTATGGGTAGAATTCTTTTTTGCACAATTATAATTTTATGGAATACTTTTAGTTTTACTACTTTGCAAGGTCGGAATACAATTGCAAATAGTCTGTTAAATCACTTTCTGCATCGTATTTAAGTACTTTTTTCCCTTTCACTTTTGCAAACAGGTCGTTTAATTTTTTATCTGTTTTGTCTGCACCAAAAGTTATGGCATCGGCATAGCTGGCGCCGCCTTTAAACATAGCCAGGTTATTATTGTCTTTAAAAGCTTCCAGTTCTTTTTTAGTAACATAATCGTTAATGGCAGCCATCTTTAAAAAGTCAGAACCCAGTTTTTCTTTAAAGGTGTTTTGCCAAATAGTGTAGATGATCTTACTGTTACTAAAAACAGGTTCTTTCTTATACGCATTCCTGATAAACATAGGTATCAGCCCTGTCATCCATCCGCTGCAATGGATAATATCCGGTGGCCACCCAAATTTCTTAACGGTTTCCAGAGCGCCCTTACAAAAAAGTACTGTTCTTAATCCGTTATCATCAAACCAGTTTTCCTTTTCGTCATGAAAAATGGATTTCCGCTTAAAATAATCTTCATTGTCCAGGAAATAAATCTGCAGCCTGGCGTTCGGTAAAGAGGCTACTTTAATAACCAGTGGATAATCATCATTATCAATCGTTACATTAATTCCTGATAAACGCACTACTTCATGCAAACGGTGCCTTCTTTCGTTGATTACGCCAAACCTTGGCATGATACACCGCACTTCCATTCCACTGTCATTAGATTTTACGGCCAGTTTATTTACAATTTCCGCAAAATCTGTAAGTTCCAGGTAAGGCGACATTTCATTAGCAATAAATAAAATTCTTTTCTTTGTACTCATTTACACGTAGTTTGTTGCATAATATGTTCTAAACGGAGTGCAAAAGTAAGTTATTTATTCGGGAAAATCAGAAACCACCGGCGCAAAGCGCTTAATTACCACAATTTATGAAACTGTTTAAAAAGGCTGCCGACATCACTAAATACCTGTTAGAGTTGAAAGAAAATGCTCAAACAACAGGTTTTGTACCTACCATGGGAGCGCTGCACCAGGGGCATGTTTCATTATTAAGAGAAGCTAAAAAAAATTGCGACGAAACTATTTGCAGCATTTTTGTAAACCCCACTCAGTTTAACGATGCAGCCGATTTTGAAAATTATCCGGCCACAATTGAGAGCGATATTGATAAATTAGAGAAAGCAGGTTGCGATGTATTGTTCCTTCCCCCGGTGTCAGAAATATATACTGAAAGCGATACCACTAAAGAAACTTACAATCTTGGGT
>JBATAS010000128.1:0-4897 GCA_049661965.1 Ferruginibacter sp.
GGCAACAACCGATCACCAGGCAGCCATTATGGGTTCTTTATCAATACTTTTATTATCGGCATTGGGTGGCATTTGGGTGCCCAGTTATGTAATGCCCGAAGTAATGCGTAATATCAGTTCCTTCTCACCACTCAATTGGTCGCTTGAAGGTTTTTATACATTATTTTTAAGAGGTGGCGGCGTTGCAGATATTTTAACCGATGCATTAAAGCTGATGGGATTCTTCTTTGTAATGATGGGAATATCTTACTTAGCCAACCGTAAAAAACGAAACGTATAATTTATGAATGCAGATCTGATCATAACCGAAATAAAAAACTATATCGAAAAAAACATCCTGGATAAGTCGGTGCAGATTGATACAACCACCAATTTAAAGCAGGCAGGTATAGATTCTTTTTCAACGGTAGAAATTATTCTTTTTATCGAACGTAAATTTGGTGTTGCTATCCCTGATGAAAAACTGATTCCGGATAATTTTAAAACGCTGCAATCCTTATCAGCAACAGTACTGGAACTTATGCCTGGCGGACTTAAAGATAATTGACATGGTATCTTTCAATAAAGCTGACCTTCCCACAAATGTAACGTTAAGTGGTGCCGACTGTTTTCATTTAGTATTGGATAAGCATGCTAAAAAGCATGGTGCTGGCGGTAATGTAATGCGGAAGATTTTTTATTTTGACAAGACCCTTCCATTTGATAAGACAGAATCGATATTAAAGAATTCTGCTGTCACTTACTGGCTTTGCAATATCAAACTGAAACATGGCTGGCTTATTAAGCCGCCATACTGGAAATATACAGACGAAGGAAGGGAAATTATTTTAACGAACCATCGATGTGCCAATGAAAATGAAATTCCTGAAGAAATTCTGTTAAGAAATATTACTATTGAATCAACACGCTTTATTGAAGCCGACCTCGTTTATTATCCTTCTGGCGCCTGTGCTTTTGTAATATCCTGGAATCATATTCTGCTGGATGCAAAAGGAACAACTTTACTATTTGAACATTTAAATCAGCTTTCAGAAAATAAACCGCAACATATTGATGCATTTTTTCCTGCCAGAGAAAAAAAACACAGTTTCATTGCTCATATCCGGAATATGTTTCAGGTTGAAAAATTTGTAAAGGTTTCGGCAAAGCCACCGGTAAGTTCTGTTGCTTTTTCTGCTGTCAAATCCGGCGATGGAAAAACAGCTACAAAAATTATTTCCTTTAATACCGATGAAACAAAAGCAATACATGATAATGCGTTGAAAGCTGGATCTCGTTTTGGCCCTACACTATATTTAGTTGCCTGTTGTTCGCATGTAATACACAACCTTAATCAGCAAAGAAATAAAACTGGTGATCTATGGATACCAGTTCCTTATGATGGAAGATTAAGAGGAGCTGCCGGACCGGTGATATCAAACTCGGTATCCTTTTTATTTTACCGAATCCCTCAATCTAAATTAAATACTGTGTCTCAAACGGTAAAATGTTTGAGTACACAAATGACGGAACAGATAAAAGATGAGATACCACGCAAATACAGTATGTTTTTAAAGATGATGCGTCATGTTCCACTCTGGTTGTATTACTTTTTAATTTACCATACCAACAAAGGCGTTTTTGCCAGTTTTTTATATACCTCAACCGGCGATAATTTTAATAACCTGAAATCATTGTTTGGTGAACCGATAAGGAACATCAACATGATTCCGGCACTTACTTATCCACCGGGCTTAACTTTTGTTTTCTTAAAACACCATGACAGTCTCAATATTAATATTGCATACTCACCCGACATTATCAATAATAATGAATTAGTTTTAATTGAAGAAAAGTTAAAAGAAATTTTATTGGTCAGTCATTGATGGATAACAATTTACATACCGATGTTGTTGTACTGGGCGGAGGTTCTGCCGGTGTTGCCGCCGCTGTAGCAGCAGCCCGTAAAGGGTTACAGGTTGTGCTGATTGAACGCAACGCCTACCCCGGCGGTAAGGCAACTGCTGCCGAAGTAGGCACTGTGTGCGGTTTGTACAAATTCAATAAAAAAGAAAATGCAGAATACCTGGTAAAAGGTTTTACAAGAGAATTTGCAGAATTATTGCAAAAGAATTCAAACAGTAAACCATTACACAATTCAGATGGGCTGCATTACCTGCCGTATACTATTGAATCATTTAAAGAAATATCTCTCAATCTTTTGAATGATCATAAAGTAACTGCATATTTCAATTCAGTTTTAAAAACTGTGCAACCCAAAAATGATAAAATTATTTCTGTTTCTGTTATCGCGGCAGGTAATCCGATAAACATTCAGTTAAAATCAATTATTGACTGTTCCGGAGACAGCATCATCAGCCGGGCTGCAGATTTGCCTTTATTAAAAACTGATCATTATCAGGCCGCTGCACAGGTATTTACCATGCAGGGCGTTGATGAAACCAATGAAGGCAGACTTGGTATGATAATGATGAAGGCTTTAAGGCTTGCTATTGAAAGCGAAGAGCTGGCCGGGTTTTACGACAGGGTTTATATTGTACCGGGTTCCTTAAAGAATAATAATGTAAGTTTTAAGGTGGGTATTCCCCTCGCTGTAACCTACGCCCCCGGAAATTTACAAGAATTAAAAACTGTGGCGCTCAGTTTTGTTGAAAACCTCTCAAAATTTTTAATATTGAATGTTGATGTTTTTAAAAATGCTTCTGTAAAAAATATTGCTCCCGAAGTGGGTACAAGAATCGGTCAACGCAGTATTGGAAAATATATTCTTACTGAAGAAGATGTGTTGCAATGCAGAAAATTTGATGATGCCATCGCCAACTCAGCCTGGCCGATTGAGGAGTGGGGACAGGACCGCAGGGTTAACATGCGTTTCTTTGATACCAATGATTTTTACCAAGTACCCGCCCGTTGTCTGCAGTCGGACAGTATTGATAATTTATTTTTTGCCGGAAGAAATATTTCAGCAACTGATGCCGCTATTGCCAGCGCAAGGGTAATGGGTATTTGTGTGCAAACGGGTTACGCAGCAGGATGCTTAGCTGCAACCGCAGCTACCGATATCTCATTGACTGATGCTGTTACTCAAATTCAAACCGATCAATTATAAGTATTTTTGCCAGATGAACGATTTGCCTGTTTACAAAATACTGAAAGAGGCTGCAGAAAAATGGCCAGATAATCCTGCTGTACATGATGAGCTGGGAACAATCAGTTTTCTGGAACTATTTACTGAAGCAGAAATATTACGAACAGAATTGATCCGCCTGGGTATTAAAAGCGGAATGGGTATTGGTATGATGGCCGGTAACGGCAGACAATTCATCATTGGGATTTTTGCGGCAGTTGGTACCGGCGCTGCGGTAATGCCCATGTCGCCACAACTGAAAAGAGCTGAGATTGACGACATACTGGAGCAGGCGAAATTACATGCCATCATAGATGACCGTTCAGGCATTCAACCGTTAGATAGTATTGAAACAGTTATACCCACGCAGCATGGTTCATTTCGTTTTGCTTTTACACATGTGCAAGAAAGTGTTGCGTTTGCTCCCTTTGTACATCAGCCTGCATTTATGCGTTTCACTTCTGGCACTACCGGAAAATCAAAAGGCGTAATTGTTTCTCATCAAACAGTTCTGAATAGAATAATTGCTGCCAACAACGGACTTAATCTTGGGCCATCAGATACCGTTATATGGGTATTGCCCATGGCTTATCACTTTATTGTATCCATCATTTTATATGTGAAGTTTGGTACTGCCATTGCAGTTGCCAAAGATTTCCTGGCAAAAAATATTATTGAAATTACAAACAAACACGGCGGTACATTATTATATGCCTCGCCGGTACAGATAAGATTACTGGCCAATGATACAGGAGCAGAACAAATGCCGTCATTAAAAAAAGTGATCTCCACATCAGCAGCCATTGCAGCTGATGTTTGCAAAGCTTTTAAAGAAAGATTTAAACTTGATGTTAGCCAGGCTTATGGCATTATTGAAATTGGTCTGCCTATTTTAAATTATACCAAATCGGCCGGGCACCCCGAAGCTGTTGGCTATGCACAGCCGGGATATACGGTTGATGTACTGGACGAAAATAATCTCCCTCTTCCAGATGGCAGCATCGGTAATTTAGGAATTAAAGGGCCGGGCATGTTTGATGCTTATCTTGTACCGCCAACTTTACAAAAAGACGTTTTGCAGAACGGGTATTTCTTAACTGCTGATTATGCTTCTAAAACAGACGATGGCTTGATCAAGATCGAAGGCCGTTCAAAATCGGTAATCAATATTTCGGGTATGAAGGTTTTTCCGGAAGAAGTGGAAGCAGTTTTGGAAATGATACCGGAAATTAAACAGGCCCGTATCAGCAGCAGTCCGCATAAACTGCTGGGACAGATTATTGAAGGCGAAATAGTTTTACACGAAGGTGCAACGATCGATGTGGAAGATGTACTGACTTACTGCAAGAAAAGGCTTTCTGCTTTTAAAGCACCGCAACGGTTAACCATTGTAGATTCATTGCCAATGACGAATACAGGGAAATTGCAAAGGCATTGATTTTTTTACCAGGCAGAATTAACTTAAAAAGAGACTAAATCGTCTTATGGAAATAAAATTTTGCTGTATCTCATCTCTATGAAATTTGAATCACTGCTGTTTTTTATTACCCTGTTGACTTTTGGATGTGTTCAACCGCCGCCCCAAAAAGCTGAATTAATCTTTGCTCCCGCAGACACCCTACCTGTTAATACAATAAGAGACAATGAACCTCCACCGCCGCCGCCAGCCCCAAAAGAATATTACCTTTCCTGCAACTTTATAATTGATACGAGTGGACACTCATTCTATTATCAACAACCAGAATTACCTGAATGGCTGTTAGCTTGTAC
>JBATAS010000129.1:0-7419 GCA_049661965.1 Ferruginibacter sp.
GAAGTGACATTTGTAAACACCAACGACGACAGCACACCTTTTTCTTTTTTAAAATACATTTTCTGGAACAGCAGTATTGATATGAATACTATAACCGGCCGCCAGATATTTAAACATGAAGTGGCCCATATACAGGAAAAACACACTTACGATAAACTCTTTGTAAATATTGCTCTTATCTTTTTCTGGTGCAATCCGTTCTTTTGGCTGTACCGCAAAGAACTGAATATGATACATGAGTTTATTGCCGATAAAAAAGCCGTGGAAGATGGCGATACGGCTGCATTTGCCCATATGATATTACAGACTGCTTATCCTAAACATCGTTTTGAATTGACGAATAATTTTTTCTATTCACCCATAAAACGAAGACTTATGATGTTAAACATGAAACAAAACAAAAAGGCGAATTACCTGAATCAATGGTTTGCCTTACCGCTTATGCTTTTGGTCTTTATTATTTTCAGCTGCAAGGCAAAAGATTCAGACTTGTTAGGCAAACAGGAACCGCAGGTAAATAAAGTGTTAACTGACAGTAGTATTGTTAATTTAAAGAATGTAGAAGAACCTATCCCTGCAATTACATCTAACGATGATAATAAGATCTTTGTACGGGCTGAGGTTGATCCTCAGTTTATTGGTGGAGAAGCTGCCTGGAGAAAATACCTAGTAAGCAATTTAAATGCTTTGGTTCCTGTTGACAAAGGTGCCGGAGCAGGCAAATACACTGTCATTGTCAAGTTTATAGTTAATTCAGATGGTAGTATCAGGAATGTAACTTGTGAAATCGATCCTGGTTTTGGAACTTGCGATGAGGCAATCAGAGTAATTAAAAAAGCAACCAGGTGGACACCAGCAATTCAAAACGGGAAAAATGTAAATGCATACAAAAAACAGCCCATTACTTTTCTTGTTGAGGATTAAGTCTTAGAGGTTCTTAGAGGTGTCAGCTTTTGAAAAGCTGACACCTCTTTAGTTTAATACTTTAGTTCCTCATCCTTCAGCTTAATTAGCAATTCTTTTTTATCTGCCTGTTCCACCCTTCCAATAACCTGTGCAGCAATACCAAACTCATTTGCCACAGCAATCATGGTTCCTGCATCTGCTGCATTACAATAAATCTCCAGCCGGCATCCCATGTTAAACACTTCGTACATCTCTTTATAATTACTGCCGCTGTTTTGCTGAATGATGTTGAATATTTCCGGGGCTTCAAATAAATTATCCTTTACAATCCTGAAATTGCCGGGCAGGTATTTCATACACTTGGTTTGTCCGCCGCCGCTGCAATGGATAAGGCCATGTATTTTCTCAAAATGATTTTCGAGCAATGGTTTTAGAACTGGTGCGTAAGTACGGGTTGGGCTCAAGATGAGTTGTCCAATTGTTTGTGGTTTGTCGTTTGTGGTCTGTGGTTGTAAGCCATCAGATAGTTTATGCTTCCCAATGTAAACAACATCCTCAGCTAAATTATTATCAAAACTTTCCTTGAAATTTTCTGCATAAAATTTACTTAACACATCATGCCTTGCACTGGTAAGGCCGTTGCTGCCAATGCCGCTGTTATAGGCGGTTTCGTATGTTGCCTGTCCATGGCTTGCAAAACCAACAATAACATCGCCTGCTTTTATTTTATCGTTACTGATGATTTTATTTTTAGGCCAGCGACTGGTCATGGTGCCGTTAACGGCCACGGTACGTACCACATCACCTACATCGGCCGTTTCGCCACCCAGATAATGAATGTTTACGCCAAAAGTTTTTAACTGGTCAAATAATTGCTGTGAGCCGTTAATGACTTGCTCCAGCACTTCACCGGGTATCAGGTTTTTATTTCTGTCGATGGTTGAATTAAATACAATATTATCATACACACCCACACAAAGCAGATCATCCAGGTTCATAACAATAGCATCCTGTGCAATGCCTTTCCAAACCGAAATATCACCGGTTTCTTTCCAGTACAGGTAAGCCAGAATGCTTTTTGTACCTGCTCCGTCGGCATGCATAATGTTTACAAAAGCATCATCGCCACCCAAAAAATCAGGGTAAATTTTACAGAATGCATGCGGATACAGGCCCTGGTCAAGGTTTTTAACCGCTGCATGTACCTCTTCTTTTTGGGCCGATACGCCCCTTTTGTTATACAAACTCATAGCTGCAAAACTAATTGACCATTCTGAATAAACCATTTTCAATTATCAACTACATTTGCACCCTGTCTGCCGACAAAGGCAGGTTTGAAACTATGCAGATACACAGAGACATAAACAACCTGCCCGCTTTTAAAAACGCCGTCATCACCATCGGTACTTTTGATGGAGTGCATCTTGGTCACCACCAGATCATCGACAGCCTGAAAGACGAGGCTGCCAAAGCTAATGGAGAATCGGTAATCATTACTTTTCACCCACATCCGCGTAAAGTGGTTTCATCAATTATTACCGGCGTAAGGCTGATAAACACCCTTGCTGAACGGATAGAATTGCTGGAAAAAACCGGTATTGATCATTTGGTTATCGTTCCTTTTACCGAATATTTTGCCAACCAGGAGGCTGAAGCTTATATCAGCGATTTTTTGGTAGAGAAGTTCAAGCCGCATACTATCATTATTGGTTACGATCATCGTTTTGGTAAGGAACGCAGCGGCGATTATAAAATGATGGAAGATAAGGCTGTTGTTTACAATTATCAGCTTAAAGAAATACCCGAACATATCCTGAATGCGCTGAAAGTAAGCAGTACCAATATCCGCAATGCTATCCTGCACAGTAATATTGAAGAGGCTAATAATTTTTTAGGTTATGATTTCTTTTTTGAAGGTGAAGTTTTTCATGGCGATAAAATAGGCCGTGAAATTGGTTATCCTACTGCCAATTTAAAGAGTACTGATGAGGAGAAGATTGTTCTGGGCGATGGTATTTATGCAGTTTATTGCGTTGTTGAAGGTAAAACGTATAAAGGCATGATGAGCATAGGTTTCAGGCCAACCGTTAATGGCAGGGTAAGAGTTACCGAAGTGAACATTTTTGATTTTGATAAACAGATTTACGGCGTAACCATAAGGGTTATCGTAAAGAAGTATTTACGCTCAGAAGTTAAGTTTAAAGGACTGGAAGAGTTAAAAATGGCACTGCATAAGGATAAGGAAGACAGTTTGAAATATTTGTAAGTATTCACACCACAAGGCGAATTCCTACAGCATCATTTTTACTACCATTTCTCTCATTAAAGATGCATCTGTCGTTCCGGTATCACCCACACCCACTCCTTTTAAGTTATACTGATGAAGTAGCAGCAGAATTCTTTCAATTCCATCGTATCCATAATTATTTACCGATTCCAAAGCATTTCTTACCGCTGTGCTGTTAAAATAAAAATGTGGCTTCAATGCCGCCTCACTCTTGTCCTGCATACCAAAAATGGTATATACTTTACTAAAGCTTGCATATAATGCCGGCAACACCATCTGTATGGGTCCCGCCTTGGGATTGCCCTCAAAATACTGAATGATCTTTATGGCTTTGGCCATATCTTTTTTGGCAATAGCTGCCTGCAGTTCAAAAACATTGTACTCTTTGCTGATTCCGATGAATTTTTCAATATCATCTTCAGTAATATCTTTTTTACCTTTTAAATTTAAGGCCAGCTTTTCTATTTCATTTACAATACGGTTGAGGTCGTTACCGATATGTTCATCCAGCAGGCTGATGGCTTTCGCATTTATTTTATACCCCTGGCTACGCACATATTCACCAATCCACTCCTGCAGTTTATAATCTTTTACCTTATCCGAGGTAAATATCTCTGCCGATTTTTTCAGCAGTTTATGCAGCTTTCCTCTTTTATCAAGTGTTTTGGTTTTATACCCAACTACAAAAATGGTTGAACTTAACGGGTTCTCTACATAGCTTTCCAGTTTATCCAGATCTTTCATCTGTTGTGCTTCTTTCAATAATACCACCTGGCGTTCGGCAAACATAGGGTAACGCTTACAGGCATTTACAACAGCCGCCCAATCAGCATCTTTACCATAAAACACCGTTAAATTAAATCCAGCTTCAGCCTCATCCAGAATTTTATGCTCGGCATAATCCATAATGAGATCAATATAATAATCCTCTTCTCCTTCAAGCCAGTAAATATTTTTATAGGTCTTTTTTTTCCAGTCGCCGATGATTTTTTCTGCACTCATGCATCAAAGATAAAAGTTACCAAACAGTAACAGGTTTTTACTTCAAAAAGTTTTTAACACAGCAATAACGCCATGTTTACTACGTTTTTTACCATAGAAACTTAATTTTGGCATAATTTTGGGCTATCTGTTGTATAGAGTTTTAATAGTCTACCGGCAAAAAGACTTAGTGCTAACTTAATATTATCCTGATAATTTAAAATCGATACAATGAGTTTTGAAAATTTTCCAGATACAGAAAAATCGCAGCAACCAGTACTGCAGCAACCACCGGCTAAATGGCGTAACTATTTAACAGCAGCTTTGGTAATAGCATTGCTGGGTACCTGGGCTTATATCATCTGGGATAAGAGCAGAACCAAAGAAACCATTCAAAAGAAAGATCTGGTAATCAGTAATACTTCTTCACAAAGAGACCAGTTGCAAAAAGAACTGGAAGATGCCACCATGCGCTACGACATGATAAAAACAAGTAGTGCAAATATGGTACACAGTAAAGACAGTACTATTACCAGGAGAGATCGTGAAATTGCTGACAAACGAAATAAGATACAACAGCTCTTATCAAAAGTGGGTGCTACACAGGAAGAACTGGCGCAGGCAAAAAATTTAATCGGTTCACTAAACGGAGATATTACCGGTTACAAAACAAGAATTGAAACCCTGGAATCAGAAAAAATTGTACTTACGCAGGAAAAGAATGCAGTAATTCAGCAACGTGATAAAGTTTTAAAAGATTTTGATTCGGCTACTACAGTAATAGCGCAAAAAGAAGGTGTGATAGATGTTGCCTCTACATTAAGTGCTTCTAATTTTTCGATATTGGGTATTAATGAAAAAGGAAACGGCAAAGAAAAAGAAACTACTGTTGCCAAGCGGGTTGATAAACTCCGCATATCTTTTGATCTGGATGAAAACCGTGTAGCTCAATCGGGCCCTAAGAATATTTATGTATGCATTACTGCACCCGATGGAAAGTCATTGATTGAAGAAACCATGGGTTCGGGAAAATTCAGTACCAGAGAAGGTGAAATAAAAAACTATACGCAAAAATTAGATGTTAACTATGTACAGGGCAAGCGCCAGACTTTAAGTATTGACTGGAAACAGAATATTGATTTTACCACTGGTGATTATAAAATTGAAGTGTACAATAACGGTTTTAAAATTGGTGAAGGAGTGCGTAGTTTGAAAAAAGGCGGCTTATTCAGTTAACTGATAAATATTTTTTACAAAGAGGCATTTTAAACATGCCTCTTTTTTTATTTAAAAGATAGCTCTTACCGATGCCCGCCCGATATGTATGGTTCTTGTTTCGCCGGGTTTTCTTCCTTCATACTGAATACTTATTTCAATATTACCAGCCAGGCGTTTTGTGTATTCAAGGTTCCATAACAGGTTTTTTCCGGGCAGTAAACCATCAAGTAAAATATAACCAACAGTTGTATTGGCCGAGCCCGGATAACCTTTATAATCAATCTGGTTAAGCGAAAACCTGGCGTTAAGTGTACTGTTTGAAAGTATGTTATACCGCAGATCGGCTGTAACCACATGATTGCTGGCTGTTTCCATAGAATCTATGGTATTCTTCTTCTGACCGTATGCATAGGTAAGGCTGGCCCTGAAATTTGTTTTGTGTACGTACGATAAAGACGGTTCAACTATATTCTGTAACACAAGATAGTTGCGGTTATTAAATTTGGGGCCCGTTGTGTTTAATTCGTTTTTTATCTGCTTATAACTTAATGTGGTTACAAAGTTGCGGTTTATGTTCCACCGTATCCGGGTTACCAGGTTGCGGAGTTTGCGGCTTTCGAAACCATAACTCAATAACGATTTTCCGTTGTTGATACTATGTGTAACATCAAAGCCCCATTTAATGTTACTGCGGTTAAAGAACAAAGTATTCGATAAAAAAGAATTGAGTGTTATCAATGTTGTATCTACCAGTTTTTTGGTAAAGGGGTTAAACTGAAAACCTCCGGTTGAAATATCTTTCTTACTTATCTGCAATGCAGAGCTGGTACTTGAGCGGGCCAATATTTTTTTAAACCCATTGGTGGATGAAGGATTAATGATTGCCTTGGGGGTTAGTGTAAAGCTGTAGTTAAACTGTACATAGTTTGCTTTTACATACTGGTTGCTGGGTGTAAACACCCTGATGTACTTTTTTTGATCCTGGAAGATGGCTATTTCAAATTCATTTAATTCAGGAATGCCATTGTTGTTATAATCAATCCAGGTATATTCTCCCTGCCCTGCCGGCACTTCTACAAAAGTATATTCACGTTTCTGTTCCTGGCCCGAGCCTAACTCGTATAAAACATTACCGGTTAAGAAACCTTTTAATTCATTTACATAATACTCGGCCCTGCCCAACAGGCTTTCATCGGCCTGTTGCCTGCTGATAGCATCATTGGTAATATGCAGTTTTCGGTAGGTTACATTAAACCTGAACTGATGTTTTTCGCTTTTTAAAAACTCGGCAAGCAGGTTATAGTTATCACTCCGGTCGGCCTGTTTAAGTGTTTTCATTACAGGCAGCAGATCATTTCTTGTAAAATAAGAAACAGCCCATTTGTTTGGCTTGGCAGGATTTGATTTCAGATAAACCTCCCAAACATTAAATGCATAGCTGAGGGCCGACAGCGTATCAGATACCTTATTAAGTTGCCTGTTATGCTCGCTGTTATATTTAAACCCAATCTGCATTTTACGCAACCTGTTAAGTTCTTTACTTAGATTAACAGACGGCCTGAAAAAACTACCCTTCTGAACAGGATTATCGCTTGTTGTTAAACCAATTTGATTGGTTAGTTTCCATCCGCTGAAAACATTGTAGCTGCTGAGTATATGCCTTAAGCCTTTAAATTTATCGCTACGGTTATAACTGGTTATATCGTATTGCAAAAAGTTTCCGGTACTATCTCCCACCCTTACAGCTGCATTGGCAATATGTTCATCGGCGTTGGCGGTTTCGTACGGCAGACTCCAGTCTCTGAGAAATTCAATATTCCGTAACCGCTCAATAGGTTTAAATCTTTCCTGCACAAACTCGTAACCCAATCTGGTCTGCATCAACAATGATCTTTTAAAAAGGTTGACTTTTATATCATCCCTGTTAAACTGCAGCTTTGTGGCAAAGGCCTTATCATTTCCTTTGTCTTTACTTGAGAACAGGTTAATATCGTAATTGCTCATGGCACCTTCAGCCTTAAGTTTTG
>JBATAS010000130.1:0-1739 GCA_049661965.1 Ferruginibacter sp.
CAAATATGGGACACGCAGATTCAAAAACGAATTGTCACCCTGAGCCTGTCGAAGGGCTTCCTCTCCCTCAACTTCAGGAAGTAGAAGAATTCTTCAAACAACACGATTATCCGGATTTGGAAGCAAACAAATTCTTCAACCATTACAAAGCCATCGGTTGGAAGATAAAAGGCATCACACCAATCGAAGATTGGCAGGCCGCCGCTCACAAATGGATGCTCAATGCAAAAAAATGGGATGCCGCCGCCGGTGACAATTCCCCCTCTCTCGGAGGGGGATTTAGGGGGAGGCCGGGGCCAGCTCTGGATGCTCAGGAATTATTCAAACGCTTTACCCAGGGACAAAAAATCTTTAAACTCATTACTGGTGAACATTTTGATCAGTTGCAGCTGCAGTTAGATGATGCCGTGATGCTGGCGGCAAGGAAGGAAAGAATTAATCAACTAACCGGCAGCAACCAAAATGCCGTTCTTCAGTTGCTGCAGGCTTACCAGACCAATAAAGAAAATGACCCATTGCTGATAAAGGATCAGGAAACTCTCAATGCCCTGGCCAGGCGTATCGCTGTTATCCACCATTTTCATCAGCAAAAGCAATCCGGTTCAGAAATTCCCTAAACCCTAAACCCTAAACCTCCTAAACCTTTTAACCCACCAAACCATGACAAAAATTAACTTATCCCATTTCGTCCGCTATGATTTTAAGAAATTGTATGCCCACATCATCGCCTTAAAGGGACCAAAATTTAAAATCGTTGTGCCAAGGTTGGTCATGGCCATTAAAGATGATAATTTCTCAGTTTTCTGGGAATATTATTCCGCAGCCTATACCGGCCAGTTGCTTTCCCAAATCGCTACTCGTTTTGCCTACCATGTGCCCAGTGTGTACGATAAAAAGCCATTTGTTTTTGAAGTAACCATAACCGAACCCGAAAAACTGGTCGACGCCCTTTACTTCATCATCATTGGTTTTTACGATATTGATGATGGCGATATGTTCCTCGATTTTCACGCCAAAGCCGCCGCTTTATTAAACGATGCATTTGAAGAAAAGGAGCAGGCCGCAGCATTTGGCCTGCTGTATATTGCAAGTATTTATTTGCAGGATTAATAATTTTTCAATGGGTTATTGCATCCTAATTGCTGTTTATTCGATTCTTGTGTAATTATTCGATGATACATCAAAAATATATCGTATAATTGAAAATATTACTCGTTAGATGCCAAAACATAACCCGTTACAGATCACCTCAAATAATATGAGCACTAAACAGACTCTGTTTGGTTTGGATAAACTAAACGGCAATCAAATTAATGCATACTTGTCGTCGGTAGTTCTTCGTTTCAAAATGGAATACCCAATCTTCGATTTAGCATATAAAACTCTAGTAACATCATGAAGATTCTTCACACTGCAGATTGGCATATTGGTCAGCTCTTTCATGAATATGACCGCACTTATGAGCACCAACAATTTTTACATTGGATGTTAACAACACTCCAGGACGAAAAGGTTGATGTACTTCTTGTGAGTGGCGATGTATTTGACATTTCAAATCCTTCAGCAGTTTCTATCAAGCTGTTTTATACCTTCCTCAACCAAGCGGTAAAAGTCAATCCCGACCTACAGATTATTATTACTGCAGGTAACCACGATTCTGCTTCAAGACTTGAATCCCCTAAACCACTTTTAGAATCATCAAATATTCATATTGTTGGGGTTGTAGAAAAGGATGAAAC
>JBATAS010000131.1:0-1803 GCA_049661965.1 Ferruginibacter sp.
GTAGATACCCTGCGGATAACGCAGATACATGTGCCGGTTGCTGATGATGTATGGCGTGTAAAAAACCAGTTGATACATTTTAATTTCAAACAGTTTGGTATTGACGCTATCGGCAATTTTGTTTCGGTTTATTCAAACTACAGGATAAATCCTCAGTTTGCCAAAAACAGGTTTAATAATATCATCATCAATTATGATACAGGCGTAAATAAAAAAACGGTAGCCTATTGGGATAGTACAAGGCCTGTACCATTGGAGTATGAAGAAAGTATGGATTACCAGGTTAAAGACAGTTTATTCCAGGTTAATAAAGATTCCGCTTTAAGCAAATCATCTATTGATTCGCTCAATAAAAAACAAGGTAAATTAAAACTGTACAATGTTTTCTGGAAAGGATTGCACCGTACTAAGTATACTGTTAATGGCTCACACAATTGGGGTGTGGAGTCGTTGATAAAAGGATTGGAATATAATACCGCAGAAGGTGTTGTAATAAATTTTCAACCGTATTACAGCCGTTATCTTAAAAAATTAAAAACCAACTTTGCTTTTGAACCCAATCTGCGTTATGGTATCGGTAATAAGCACCTCAATGCCTGGGCCAGCCTGTATTTCCGTACATGGGATTGGGAAACCGATAAAAAACTAAAACGCCAGACTTTAACTCTCTCTGGTGGTAAAAGAGTAAGCCAGTTCAACAAAGCCAACCCTATTACTACATTAAACAATACCATCACTACAATTTTCTGGGGCGATAATTTTTTAAAATTGTATGAAAATTATTTTGGGTCTATCAATTTTAATAAACGATACGAAAACGGATTGAGGTTTAATGTAAATGCACTCTACGAAGACAGGATACCTGTTGAAAACCGGGACAGCAGTTTGGTATTAAAAAATCGACGAAAGAACATTACACCTAATTATCCTTACGAAAGAATAACATCACAGTTTACGCCACACCAGGCATTTATCATAAGTATTGATGTAAGTATAAAGCCGGGTCAGAAGTATATTCAGTTTCCTAACCGTAAAATGTCTGTCGGGTCAAAATATCCTACATTCAGTTTTAACTATACCAAAGGGTTTAAAAATATTTTTGGTAGTGATGTGAATTTTGACAAATGGCGTTTCAGCATCAATGATGATAAGAACTTTAAACTGGCCGGGTTATTAAAATATAAAGCAGGTATTGGGGGATTCTTGAATACCCGCCAGGTTTTCATACAGGATTATCAGCACTTTAACGGAAACCGTTCAACCAGGGCCAGCGAGTATGTAAACAGTTTTCAGCTGGCGCAATATTATGCCAACAGCACCACCAGTTCTTTTTATACTTATGGCCATCTTGAACACCATTTTAATGGTTTGTTTACCAACAAGATTCCTTTATTTAAACGGCTTAACTGGAACCTGGTGGCCGGGGGAAATGCCTTTTATGTAAATGGCAAAAATAATTATGTAGAAGTTTTTGCCGGCCTCGAAAATATCTTTAAGTTACTAAGGGTCGATTTTGTGGTTGCTTATACAAATGGGGTAAAAGGGATAACAGCTCTGCGGATAGGAACAGGCGGCATATTGGGTAGTAGTGTACGTGTAGATAACCGTAGCCGCCGGGCCTCCATCAGTTTGTAATCATTTATCAATATCTTTGCTGTTCAGTTTGGTTTGCCTGCAAGCATCCAATTTGTCCGCCAGCCGGCGGACGGATTTTCCGCTCACACCGGAATCAAATTTTAAAACAAAGTCCGGCGCTTTCGTCTGACCAACAATGAAAAATATGGCAGTATTACACAACCGTGT
>JBATAS010000132.1:0-12843 GCA_049661965.1 Ferruginibacter sp.
CTTTAAAACGCTGGCGCAATATGATTGTTTCGGAAACCGGGCAACCCATTTATATGGTTGCCAACCAGGCTACGCTGCAGGAAATATGTACCTATCTGCCATTAAATAAAAAAGACCTGATGCAGATAAGCGGATTTGGAAAAGCCAAAGTTGAAAAATACGGAGACGAAATTCTGGAAACGGTTGAAAGTTTTTGCAGTCTGCATAACCTGGAAAGTAATATGATGGCAAAGCTGGCTAATCCTAAAAGAGAACGAAAAGCAAAGAGTACAGAACCAAAGTCGGATACAAAAACGGTAAGCTTTAATTTGTACAAAGATGGAAACGATATTGCTTCCATTGCAAAAGAACGCAACTTAACCATTAGCACAATTGAGGGACACCTTGCATGGTTTATTGGTAATGGCGATATTGATATCGATAATTTAGTGAGTACAGAAAAACAAAAACAGGTTAAAGATGCGGCCGCGACACATGGAATATTGAGCCACAAAACACTAATTGACAATTTGCCGAAAAATATAAGTTATGGAGAGTTAAGGATGGTTTTGGCTGCAAACAAAATCTCCGAGACTTTAGACCGGCAATAATTTGGCCAAGACGTACAAACTGCTCATCTATCTCCCAAAATCATCCTGAATCCTTACAATATCTTCTTCATCGCTGGGGTGTTCTGCATCTGTATGTCTCCAGATTTCTGCAACAATTCCCCATCCTTCTAAGCCCAGCAATCTGTGACGTTCTCCTTGTTTCAACTGGACAATATCTCCTGTTTTTAAATGCCTGGTTTCTTTTTCTTCGTCGCTATCGCTTATAACCACTCCTGCAGTCCCTCCAATTAATTTCCAGATTTCTGCCCGGCGATGATGGTATTGCCAGCTCAATCTTTTATCAGGAGCCACCACAAGGATTTTCGGGCTTAATTTTCCTGAAATATTTAGTTCTCCTTGAGTCAGATGCGGAAAATAAATATTTATGAATTTTTCAGCTTCGGTTTCTTCTATTACAAAAAAGCCTCCCCACGGCCGGGTGCTGTCCTGTTTGTTGATCTTTAGCCCCTGGGTTTTCAGATATGCATTTAGATGTTCAAAAATCAGCTCTTTCGATGTACTGCTTAAAAAATCAAGAATCATTTTATTGTTTTTTTATCGTCCCATAAAAACCATCAGAATCTGAACATCGCTCGGATTGACTCCCGAGATACGGGATGCCTGTCCCAAGGTTCTGGGTTTTATTTTATTAAATTTTTGCCTGGCTTCATTACTTAGCGAAACCAGTTTTTCATAATTAAAGTTGTCTGGAATAATCAAATCTTCCAATTGACTCATCTTTGTAACCAGTTCCTTTTCTTTTTCTATATAAGTATCATACTTTATCTGAATCTCAGCCTGCTCAAGCGTTTCATTATCAAATCCCGATAATGCTTCTCTTACTTTGGGAATACTGGCGATCATTTCTTTCAGTCCAACCATAGGTCGGAGAAGAATTTGAGAAGCTTTTTGTTTATTTAGTAACGTTGACGATTGAATGCTTTTTAAAAAGCTATTTGTTTCTTCTACATCCAGGCTTGTGGAATTTAGTATGTTTTTTACTCTTTCTACATTTTCTCTTTTAATCCTAACCCTGTCCATTCTTTCTTGCGATGCAAGTCCAAGGCGATAGCTTTTTTCAGTAAGCCTGAGATCCGCATTATCCTGCCTTAATAATGTCCTGAACTCGGCCCTGCTGGTAAACATACGATAAGGCTCATCTGTTCCTTTGTTTATCAGGTCATCTATCAGTACGCCTATATACGCTTCACTTCTTTTTAATATTAGCGGTTCTGCTTCCCTTGCTTTCTGGTGTGCGTTAATGCCGGCCATTAAACCCTGGCATGCCGCTTCTTCATAACCCGTTGTACCATTTATCTGACCTGCAAAGAATAAGTGACTTATCAATTTAGTTTCCAGGCTGAATTTTAATTGAGTCGGCGGAAAGAAATCATATTCAATTGCATAACCAGGTCTAAACATTTTACTGTTTTCAAACCCGGGAACTTGTCTAAGCGCTTGAAATTGAATACCTTCTGATAAGGAGGTTGAAAACCCATTAACATATATCTCTATCGTATTATTTCCCTCGGGCTCCACAAAAAGTTGATGACGGTCACGCTGGGCAAACCTGCTGATCTTATCCTCAATACTTGGACAATACCTTGGACCTGTGCCTTGAATACGGCCTTGGAACATCGGGCTTTCTTCAAAACCCGTTCGTAAAAGTTCGTGTACTTTTTCGTTGGTATAAGTTATCCAGCAGCTTTTTTGCTGTGTCGAAGTTATTTTGTCAATATTTAAAAAGCTAAATCCAACAATTTCATCATCTCCCTTTTGTTCCTCCATTTTTGAGTAATCAAGACTGCGGCCATCAATTCTTGGTGGTGTTCCGGTTTTTAACCTATCGGTCTCAAACCCCAGGGAAACTAATTGTTCTGTTATGCCGGTAGATGACTTTTCGGCCATTCTACCGCCACCGAAATTCTTAGCTCCAATATGAATAACTCCGTTTAAAAATGTGCCATTAGTTAAAACCACGGCTTTTGACTTTATTTCATGCCCCAAGCCTGTAGTAACTCCGCTAACCCTTCCGGCCTTTACAATAATTCCCTGTACCGTATCCTGATAAAAATCTACATTGGGGGTGTTTTCCAACATTTCCCTCCACGTAGAAGCGAACAACATTCTATCGCTTTGTACTCTTGGGCTCCACATTGCAGGGCCTTTTGATCGATTTAGCATCCTGAATTGAATCATACTTTTATCGGTAACAACGCCACTATATCCACCCATTGCATCAATTTCTCTAACAATTTGCCCTTTTGCAATACCCCCCATGGCAGGATTGCAACTCATTTGAGCGATAGTTTGCAAGTTCATAGTTACTAGCAAAACCTTGCTACCCAGGTTTGCTGCTGCCGCTGCGGCTTCACAACCTGCATGACCAGCGCCCACTACTATTATATCGTATTCTTGAAACATTATCGCAAAGGTAAGTAAACCAATATTGTACTTAAAACACGTGTTTCACGTGAAACACGTGTCGCTTAACTCTTGTTATGTCTCTACTTATTCCACGTGAAACAAGCGTTCAGTGTTATTTGAAGTATTGTCTTAAGTACTTGTTTTCCATGGACCTCATGTCAGAAGCCTCGTCCTTGCTTTTGTCTTTATAGCCACAAAGGTGTAGTGCCCCATGAAACATTACCCGGTGAAGCTCTTCATTAAATGACAACCCAAGCTGCTTTGCATTTTCTTTTATGCGATCAACACTTAAATATACCTCCCCTTCAACGATGCCTTTTTCACGGCTCAGGTCAAATGTAATCACGTCTGTATAAAAGTCGTGTTTAAGAAATTCTATATTTACTTCTAAAAGCCGCTCATCTGAACAGAATATATAAGACAGGCTGGTAAGGGGGGTTTTTTCTTTTCCAAAAAGGTTCTCAATAAAATGTTTAAGACTCTTCCTGTCTTTCAAAGCAGGTCTTCTATCAAAAAAATAAAAATGAATTTTTTGCATGTCTTTATTTCTAATATCGAAATTAGATAACAATATTGATTTGATACTTTTGTAACAGATTTAAATATAACAGAAAAGAGTTTAGATGAAGAAAAAGTTATCAGAGTTGACAGTTGGAAATACAGCAATAATACAAGAGTTTGAAAGCGATGTAATATTTCTAAAATTAATGGAGATGGGTTGTGTTCCGGGAGAGGTGGTAAAGGTAGAGCAGGTGGCGCCAATGGGAGACCCGATTTCTATAGCTGTAGCAGGATATCGCCTTAGTCTTCGCCTGGATGAAGCAGAGATGATTTGGGTTGAAGAAATGACTGCAACAAATTTCAGCAAATAAATTCGATTATAGTTTATGAAAGTCGGTCTTTACTTTGGTTCGTTTAATCCTGTTCACGTAGGGCATTTAATAATTGCAAATCACATTGTTAATGAAACAAACCTTAATCAGGTTTGGTTTATTGTTTCCCCTCAAAACCCTTTTAAACAATCGGTTAACTTATTAAACGAGTATCATCGTTTACATCTATTAAAGTCAGCAATTGATGGTGAAAACAGCTTGAGGGCTAGTAATGTAGAGTTTGGTTTACCCAAGCCTTCTTACACTGTTGATACCCTTGTTTATCTTAAAGAAAAATACACAGAACACGAGTTTTCAATTATTATGGGAAGTGATGGTTTTCAAAATCTTAATAAGTGGAAAAATTATGAAGTCATAACAGCCAACCACAATATCTATATTTATAATCGCCGGGGATTTGATATAACCCAAACCCATGGCGCCAGGATTGAGATTTTAAATGCTCCTCTTTTAGAAATATCGTCTACACATATACGTAAGTTAATTAAAAACAAAAAATCAATCCGGTTTTTAGTTCCTGATATAGTGAAGGAAGAAATAGAAATTGGTGGGTATTACCGGGGCTGATTAAACAATAAGTCCTGTTAGTAAACAAAATAAAACAATTAAAGGTGTGGGTGTTTTAGTGAACTGCAATACCAGAAATGTGCCCACAATTACTCCTATATTCATAAAACTTACCGGATTTAAAGAAATAATAGAAACATCTTTTACCAGATACAGGGTAGCGGCGATCATTATCCCAACAACAGCAGCATTAATTCCTTCTAAAGACCTAAATACAACTACAAATTTTTTTAACTTTTGCCACACAGGAAAGAAGAATAAAACCAATAATGCGCTGGGTAAAAAAATTGCTATTGACCCTATTATACAGCCAAGCAGCTGAATCTTAGGACCCTCCTTTTTTAATGCAACCCCTCCCATAAAAGAAGCAATGGAAAAGACCGGACCGGGTATAGCCCTTACCATTCCAGCTCCGGTCAATAACTCCTCACGTTCAACCCTAATTAAATCAGGGTTCTTTTTAATAACTCTTTCCGAAGTGGGCCTAACGACATATTGATCTAACATTAATGGTATTAAAACATCCCCTCCTCCAAACACAAAAGATCCAAAGCGGTAAAAATTTTCAAACAGATTATAGGGCTTTTTATTTTCCCAGTTTTGTTTTCGGGCAGTTTCGCTTAACAAACCAGCCACCGCAAAAATTAAGATAAATAACCAGATGTTTGTCCATTTTATTTGTTTGGGTTTTACAACTTCTTTTTCGGGAATTCTTTTGTCGCTAAAATTTGTTGCTATACCGCCAAAAACAATTAAAATAGGAATTATCCAAGCTGTTTTAAAAAGAAAAAATGTGCCCGCAAGCGCTACAAGCATTATTACTTGTGTAATTGTATTTTTAATACTTACATGATATGCCTTAAAAGCTGCGTATGCTAAAAACCCAATGGCCATTGGTTGAATAAACTTAAACAGGCCAGTTTGAATACTTTCCTCGCCTATGTCCCCAACAATAAAAGAAAGCCCACCCATAAGCGTACATGCTGGTAAAATCCATATAAGCAACGTTAAAACAGCTAATCTTATTCCTCCTCTCTTATAGCCAATAAGTGTAAGTGTTTGCGTAGAAGACGCACCGGGTAAAAGTTGGCAAAAAGATATATACTCCATCAACTCTTCCTTTGTCAGGTCTCGTCTTTTATCAACAAATGTTTTTAAAACCATGCCAATATGGCCCTGCGGACCCCCGAAAGCAGAAACACTGTGTAAGAACACAGCTTTTAAAAAAGGTATGTGCCGCAGCAGTTTAGTCAATTATAAAAATTGCAATTATAAAATAACCCTGTTTTATTCTTCTAAGCTTTTAAACCAATCTCTATTAATCTTTCATTTAAATATTCACCTGCTATTATATCTTCATACATCAGGGGGTGTTCTTTATCTATACATCTATCAAGACATTTAAGACTCATAGTGGATTTAGGATGAAGAAAAAATGGAATAGAAAAACGTGATGTATGCCAGAACTCTCTTGCCGGGTTTACTACACGGTGTGTTGTGCTGCAAAGTTTATTATTTGTAAGCCGCTGTAACATATCTCCTACATTTACAACAATTTGCTCTGGCAATGATGTGACAGGCACCCATTCGTTTTGTTTAGATAAAATTTCCAATCCATCAGCAGAAGCACCAACTAATAATGTTATTAAATTTATATCCTCATGTTGTTCTGCCCGTATTGCACTTGCTGGTTCTGTAGTAATAGGAGGGTAATGAATTGCTCTTAATATAGAGTTGCCATTATGCACATATTCATCAAAATAATTTTCTGCCAACCCCAGGTACACTGCAATAGCCTGCAATAAAGCTTTGCCCGAGTTTTCAAATGCACGGTATGCTTCATTAAATATCTTATTAAACTGGGTAACCTCATTTACTTTAACATTATCAGGATAAAATTCATCTATAAAATTATCTCTTGCTACCTGCCCGTATTGAAAAAACTCTTTCAGGTCGGGAGCCTCACTTCCTTTTGCATGTTCTTTTCCAAAACTTGTATACCCACGCTGTCCTGCTAACCCTTTTATTTCATATTGTTTTTTTTGTTGTAACGGCAGGGAAAAAAACTGCTGAACACATTGATAGAGATCAGCAATAAGTTTATCTGATATTCCGTGGTTTTTTACAGCTACAAATCCTACTTCTTCGTATGCTGTTCCTAATTTTTGAACAAATTTTCTTTTTCTTTCTGTGTCACCTGTTAAAAATTCACTCAGGTCAACTGAAGGGATTGCCATAAAATATAACTTTATTAACTACTAATGCAGTTTTGATTATTAAAACCTGATTTAATTATAACTGTAATTTACTATTGTATTTACTATATGTTTTCCATATTCACTTAGTGCCATTGTTTTAGCTTTCTTATATGTATTAGTAGCTTTTATAAATCCCATATCAGATATTTTTATCCATTCCTTATTATAGTATTTATACTTTTTTAAAGAAAAACTTATACTATCTTCCGAATAGTTTCCTATAAATTCTACCTCTATTTTTTTTGTATTATCCTCTATATCTTTTTTAATATCTTCTACTCTTTTGAAATAATGCATATTCTCATATTCTTCAGTAATATAATTTAGTGAAAGAATTTCAAGTTTTCCGTTTTTATAAAATGACGCCTTTCCAAAAATATTTTCTGAAACACTTTGTTTTAAACTATCGTTATTAAAATTTTCCATTTCTATAAAAAAAGTATTATCTGTGTTTTCTTTATCTTTTTTATTACAACTAATACAGGATATAATTATCAAAATAAACAAACTGGCTTTCATAAAGTAACTATTAATATTTTTAAAGGCCATAATACGCACTTATTTTTAGCATTTCATCAATAGGTTTCTTTGCTGCCACTCTTAACTCCTCATCCATAATTATTTCGGGCAATTCATATTTCAAACATAAATACAATTTCTCCAGTGTATTTAATTTCATATGCGGACAATCATTACATGCACAACTATTATTTGGTGGAGCTGGTATAAAAGTTTTTTCCGGACTATATTTCTGCATTTGATGCAAAATTCCGGTTTCGGTTGCTACAATAAATTCTGTAGCCTTATTATTTTTTGTATAATTCAGTAATCCTGTAGTACTGCCAATAAAATCTGCAATTTGTAACACAGGGTCTTCACATTCAGGATGAGCAATAACCTTAGCTTCAGGGTGGCGAATTTTTAATTTTGTAATTTTTTCTAAACTGAAAATTTCATGTACCATACATGCACCGTTCCATAACAGCATGTTTCTACCTGTCTGTTTGTTAATATAAGCCCCAAGGTTCTTATCTGGTGCAAAAATGATAGGTTGATCAACAGGTAAACTTTCAACGATTTTTTGAGCATTAGAAGACGTGCAGATTATATCACTTAATGCTTTAATACCTGCACTGCAGTTTATGTAAGTAATAACTTTATGACCGGGATGCTTTTCTTTAAATAATTTAAATAAAGGTGGAGGTGCTGAGTCGCTCAAAGAACAACCAGCTTTCAGATCGGGTAATAAAACTTTTTTTGATGGATTTAATATTTTAGCTGTTTCGGCCATAAAGTGCACACCTGCAAAAACAATTATATCAGCTTTTGTTTTTTCAGCCTCTTGTGCTAATCCTAAACTGTCTCCAATATAATCTGCTACATCCTGTATATCTGGCTCTTGGTAATAATGCGCAAGAATTATAGCGTTCTTTTCTTTTTTTAATTTTTCTATTTCTGCAAATAAATCAATTACCGGATCTACATCAATATTTAAAAATCCGTTTTCGTTAATAGCTTCAATAGCTTTGTTAATATCTACCATAATATGTATTAATACTACTTATTTATATAATCATCTACTACTATTAGGGCTGTTAATATGTGGAAATAAAAAAACAGCACTTTTTGTAAAATTAAAACCTTTAGTTTATTAACGCTCATCCACATTAAATTAACATTCAAATAATTCTATTAATATCTGTAAAAACAAATGCAGACACGAAAAAGGAAATATATACAATAGGGTTTTTAACACCGGTTGATAATTATATACCTTAAAAGAAAAATAATATATACAAAATTAAACCCTGTTGATAATAATGGTATAACATACAGCTTAATAACACCTGTTTATTATAAACCAACTGCTTATATTAGATATACGCATTTTACCCATACAATCTATTAGTAAAAATGTGGGTTTTAAACAGAAAAGAAGCTTTATTAACAAACACGTGTTAACAACATTCAAAAGCATAAAATATTGAAATAAATAGTTTTTATTATTGATATACATAATATTTATTCAACAGTTGAATGATTACCCAAAACTGCTTAAAAAGCCTGTTTATATTCAATTTTATCCTATTTTTGCCCTCCAAAAATTAATATAATACAGATATGCAAATTATTCAGGGAATTCGTGATAAAGGCGCTGCAATTGTTATTGTAGTGATATCGCTTAGTTTAATAGGCTTTATTTTAATGGATGCCAAACAGGGTGGTAACTATAATTCAGGAGGCGGTAGTCTTGGTAAAGTAAACGGACAGGCAATAGAACAAAATGAATTTAGCAAAAAAGTAAAAAATTTAGAGCTGCAGGAAGAACAGCAATCGGGTACAAAACCAAGTAATACCCGTACAGCTCAAATACGTGAGCAGGTTTGGAACCAGATTGTTGCTGAAAGGGTTTTTTATGCCGAAGCTGATAAACTTGGAATTGATTTTACATCAAAAGAGCTTGATAATATACTTAAAAGCGATGACCCCGGTAACCCCTTTTTACAGGACCGCCAAATGGTTGATCCGCAAACAGGCAAACTTGATATTAATAAAGTAAACCTGGCATTGACAAATATAAAAAAAATGAAAGGCGAACAGTGGGATATGGTTAATGCACAGGTAATAGAACCACAAAAACTTACCAGCGTTTCAACAAAATATTTTGCATTATTAAATGCCAGCGCATATTATCCCGCCTGGATGGAAGCAAAAGACAGCCAGGAAAAAAAGAGCTTTGCTACTATATCATATGTACAGATCCCATATCAAACCATCAGCGATAGTACTATTAAAGTAACCGATGCCGAAATTGAAAAGTATGTACAAAAGAATAAAGATTTATTTAAGCAGGAAGCCGGCCGTATGATCTCTTATGTTGGTTTTAGCCAGTTGCCAAATGCGGCCGACAGTGCAAGAACAAGAGGCGTTGTTGAAAATTTAAAGAATGATTTTGCCAACGAAACCAATACCAAAACATTTTTAGCCAGAAATGCAACCGCAATAGATTTTGATACAAACTATTTACCTAAATCAAGAATCAACAGCCCGGTACTGGATTCTATTATCAGATTATCGCCAGGCTCGGTTTATGGTCCTTATGTAGATAATAAGAATTATGTAATAGCTAAATACATTGGCAGTAAAAATTTACCGGACAGTGTTAACGCCCGACATATATTAATAGCAACAGTTGACAACCAAACAGGTCAGCCATTACTGGAAGACAGTACTGCAAAAAACCGTGCCGACAGTATTTTAGCAGCGGTAAACTCGGGAGCTAATTTTGCATTGCTTGCTTTACAGTACTCTGCCGACGGAAGTAAAGACAAGGGAGGAGATTTAGGAACATTTGGCTATGGCGCCATGGTACCGGAGTTTAATAGTTTTTGTTTTGACAAACCGGTTGGCTCAAAAGGGGTTGTAAGAACACAGTTTGGTTACCACGTTATTCAGGTAATGAACCAAAAAGGACAAAGCCCTGCGTATAAAATTGGTTTTTTAGCAAAAGAAATTTTTTCAAGCGAAGAAACCATTAATATGGCCAGTAATGAGGCTATTAAATTATCGGCAGAAAAAGACGCTAAAAAAATGGAAGCCTATATTCAAAAAAACGGACTTCAAAAAATAACTGTTCCTAATCTTATAAAAGAGAATGATGCACAAATAGGCGCACTGCAGGATGCCAGACAATTAGTGCGTTGGGTATTTGAAGCAAAGAAAGGTGATGTAAGCGACCCGCTGCCGGTTGGTGATCAGTTTGTGGTAGCCATTGTAGATAATGTTTTAAAAGAAGGAACCCAGGATGTTGCAACGGCAAGACCATTAGCAGAAAATGCAATCAGAGAAGAAAAGAAAGGTCAGGAAATAATTAAAGCGTTAGGCGCCAATCCAACACTGGAAACAGCTTCTTCAAAATATGCAAAAGAGATTTTAACAGCCGGAGAAGATTCTTCAATTACGTTTAAATCACAAATTATAAACTCAATTGGTAACGAACCCAAGCTGATTGGGGCAATTTTTAATAAAGCCAACCTGAACAAGGTAGCAGCTCCTGTTGCCGGTAAATCTGGTGTTTATGTATTTAAAGTGAACAGTATAGCTGATAAAGCTGCTGATCCAGCAGAAAATATTGCGGAGTACAAAACACAACAAACGGCAACCTTACGTACACAAGCTGTAACAAACTGGTTTGAAGGCTTGCGTAAAAAAGCTACAATAAAAGATAACAGAAGCACATTCTTTTAAGCAACTGTTAAATAGATTATGAAACAGCCATTACATAATTGTGATGGCTGTTTTGTTTTATCTTTGCCATATGTCAGAAGTATTGGTAAATAAAGTTTCGGAGAGCGGCATTATAACACTTAACCTGGAAGATTTTTATCCGGAAGGGGAAACTGCAGTATTTGATATGAAGGACCATTTGTTCATGGGCCTTATATTAAAAGAGAAAGATTTCCGGGAAACGATGAAAACCCTTGATCTGTCGGTTTACAAAGATAAAAATGTTGCGATTACCTGTTCGGCGGATGCTGTTATTCCGGTGTGGGCATACATGCTCGTATCAAGTTATCTGCAACCTGTTGCCAGGGAAATTATTTTTGGCGACAGCGATTTTTTACACAAAACCCTGTTCTTAAAAAATATAGCTAAAATTAATACAGCCGATTACGAAGACAAAAGAGTGGTTATAAAAGGTTGTGGCGAATTACCCATAACCGAAACGGCTTATGTTGCTATAACAGGTATTTTAAGGCCTGTTGTAAAAAGTATCATGTATGGAGAACCCTGCAGTACGGTACCGGTTTATAAAAAACCCAAATCAATACCGGCTTAAAACCAGCCACGTTTTTTAAACATCCTTACCATAATAAAAGGGATGCACAACATAAGCCCTACCGAAATAAAGAACCCCCATTTATTGTGCAGAAGCGGAATGGTTTCAAAGTTCATTCCAAAAATACCGCCAATAACTGTTGCTGGTGCCAGCAAACAGGTTACTACCGCCATTACCTTCATCACTTCATTCATTTTTAAATTTACATTGCTTAAATAAAGGTCGTTCAGGTTCATCATCATATCACGGTAGTTCTCTGCCAGATCATTTGCCTGTAAAATATGATCGTACACATCCTTAAAATATTTTTCGGTTTTATCTTCAATTAATTCCGACTCAGTTCTTAAAATACCATTTACCAGCTCTCTTACCGGAGCTACACTTCTTTTAAGAACGATCATTTCTTTACGCAGCATATTTATTTTAGCCAGGCTGCGGGTGTTTGCATTACGTACAATATCCTCTTCCAACTCTTCAATTTTTTCGCCCAACTGTTCCATTACTACAAAATAATTATCAACGATCATATCAATTAAAGAATAAAATAAAAAGTCGGCACCATTCTGGCGGATCTTGGTGTTGCTTATTTTTAGTTTTTCCCTCAACGGGTTAAATACATCCCTCGAAGCATCCTCCTGAAAACTGATAACAAAATTTTTACCCAATATTATACTTACCTGCTCTACCTCAACAGCCGAATCTTTTTTGTTGAAGTATAACATATTCATCAACGAAAATAAAAGACCATTAATCTCGTCTGTTTTTGCCCGTTGCCCAACACTAAGAATATCTTCAATAATTAAATTATGAATTCCATAATTAGCGCAAATAATTTCAACATCTTTTTTTCTTAATCCATCAACATTTATCCAGGATACAGCAGGCGTGTTAATATATGGATAACTGTCGCCTATGGCTTCCAGTTCTTTATACTCAATATTCTTTGCATCATAATCAAAAACAAACAGTTTGGTTATTTCAGGCTCTTGCCTGTCGGAAATTACTGTTGGGTTTACCTTTAATACCTTTTTTGTACGTAGTAATTCCAGGGGGTTTAATAAAGGATTTAAAAAATAAGAAAGATATTTTTGAGCGCCCATAATAAAAAAAATTAACAGCCTTGTAAAGCCCGGTTAATGAAAAGAAAACCCGATTGAAAATAACATTTTTATTTTACAAATACATGCAAATAAAAATCCGCCCGGGGATCACCGGGGCGGGTTCATAACCCCGTCGCTTGTATAACGGTTTGCAAACTTTACCGAGTC
>JBATAS010000133.1:0-18945 GCA_049661965.1 Ferruginibacter sp.
ATGCAAAACAACGAAAGCAATTGCATGAAAATGCAGTGTTGAATTATGAAGCAGTTATGCAGATTAAAACTGCGGTCATAAAAGAATTATATCTGGCAGAAAAAGAAGATTTTTTAAGCGATATTAAATTCTTTGAGTTTTTTGATGTAAACCGCCATTGGTTGGTTCCTTACGCTGCCTTCTCTTATTTAAGAGATACAAACAATACGGCTGATTTTGCGTACTGGAAAACAAATGCTGTTTATAAAGAAGATGAAATTCAGGAACTGGTAAGCCCTTATCAAAAACATTATGATGATGTTGCGGTGCATTATTATACCCAGTATCATTTGCATCTGCAGTTAAAATCGGCAACAGCATACGCTCATAAAAAAGGCATTGTAATAAAAGGAGATATACCGATTGGTATTTGTCCCAACAGTGTTGATACCTGGATGCAGCCTGAATTGTTTAATATGCAGGAACAGGCCGGCGCACCCCCTGATGCGTTTACCGGCAAGGGACAAAATTGGGGTTTCCCAACTTATAACTGGGCTAAAATGGCAGAGAACGATTTTAGCTGGTGGCGCAAACGGTTTGAGCAGATGTCGGAATATTTTGATGCTTTCCGTATAGATCATATCCTGGGCTTCTTTCGTATCTGGAGTATTCCTGCAGCGGAAGCAGAAGGCGTGATGGGTCGCTTTGTACCGGCAAAACCGCTTACCATTAATGAATTTTTTCAACGGCGGATAAGTTTCAGCAGGCATCGCTATGCAGCGCCATTTATTAATGATAAGATATTGAAAGAACTGTTTGGTAAAAAAACTGCCGCTGTTAAAAAAACTTTTTTAAACGATGATGAATTTAAAGAAGCATTTAACACGCAAAAAAAAGTAGCGGCATATTTTGGAAAACAAAAAAATGCGGATGAAAATATCAAACAGGGTTTGTATGATCTGTTAAGCAATGTTATTTTATTTGAAGAAGCCGAAAGCCTGGGACAAAAATTTCATTTCCGTATCGGAATGGAGGAAACCTCATCTTTTAAAAACCTGGATGAACATTCGCAAAAAGAATTAAAGGAATTGTATGTAGATTATTTCTATCATCGCCAGGATGAATTGTGGAAGAACGAAGCCTTGAAAAAATTACCTCAACTGAAACGAAGTACCGATATGCTGGTTTGCGGCGAAGACCTGGGCATGGTGCCGCACTGTGTGCCTGAGCTGATGACACAACTGGGTATTCTCAGCCTGGAAATTCAGCGGATGCCAAAGAAAATGGATGTGGAGTTTTTTCATCCTAATGATGCACCGTATTTAAGTGTTGTTATGCCATCAACCCATGATATGAGTACCATCCGCGGCTGCTGGGAAGAAGATGCGGAAAAAACAAAGCGCTATTATAATCACCTGATGGGGCAGGCAGGTAAGCCTCCTGTTTATTGCGAACCGGATATTAATAAAGAAATTATTGTACAGCATTTATATTCTCCGGCCATGTGGGCCATTTTTCAATGGCAGGATCTTATTGGTATTAGTAAAAAACTCCGCAGAAAAAATTCGAATGAAGAACGTATCAACAACCCGGCAGATAATAATCATATCTGGAATTACCGGATGCATATAACGCTGGAGGATTTAATAAAAGAAAATGAATTTAATGCAACACTGCAAACACTGGTAAAGGCAAGTGGCCGTTAGTTAAATAATGAAACTGAATTACAAAACATATAATCTTCCTTTTACACACCCGTTTACTATTTCAAAAGGAACAAAAACTCATCAACCATCATTAATTGTTGAATTGAATTTTATGGGTATTAAAGGATATGGCGAAGCGCCGGCCATCAGTTATTATAATATTCCCGTAGAAAAAATGGTGGAAGATATTGAGCGTAAGAAAATGTTCATCGAAAAATTTGCGTTCTCCGATCCCGAACGTTATTGGCATTATCTGCATCACCTGCTTCCGGCAAACCCGTTTTTAGTTTGTGCACTGGATATGGCCGGCTGGGATATTTATGGCAAACTGAAAAGAAAACAACTCCATCAATTATGGGAGCTTGATACTGCCACTGCACCATTAACTGATTTTACCATCGCCATTGATACGGTAGAAAACATGGTTACCAAAATGAAAGAAAAACCATGGCCTATCTATAAAATAAAAGTTGGGGTAGAGGGCGACATGGAAATGGTAGCTGCATTAAGAAAACATACTGATGCGGTTTTTAGGGTTGATGCCAACGCTGGCTGGACAGTAGAACAGGCATTACAGAAAATCCCATTGTTGAAAGAACTGGGCGTTGAATTTGTTGAACAGCCACTGGCAAAAGATGATTGGGAAGGTATGAAGGTTTTATTTGAAAAATCTACCCTGCCTTTAATTGCTGATGAAAGTTGTGTGGCCGAAGCTGATGTAGAAAAATGTTACAATCATTTTCATGGCATCAATATTAAATTAACCAAATGCAGCGGTATTACACCCGCCAGGCGTATGATCAGTAAAGCAAAAGAACTGGGCATGAAAGTGATGGTTGGCTGCATGAATGAAAGCTCTGTAGGGACAGCAGCTATTGCACAACTGGCTCCGTTGCTTGATTATGTAGATATGGATGGTCCGCTGTTATTGGCAGAAGATATTGGCGAAAGCGTAAAATTTGATTTTGGAAAGATTGTATATAATGACCAGCCTGGCCTGGGTGTAATAGTTGAGCCGTTATAATGCGCTGAAATAAAGAATAGACATATGTAGCGGATTACGAGCATAAAAACCTCTTGGGAAAACAATTTCCTTTTAAAAAATAAATGGGTATCTATTTACGTTTTACCTATACATTTGTACCTGCATTTTGTAAAAAGCCTGTCTATGCTTAATTAGATGATGTTAAAAAACAAAATGCAGGTATTGTTTTTTGAAATAATACCCTGCTGAACGATTAAATTTTTAGTGCGTTGAAACATGTTAACAAGGTTACCGCAGCCGGCTTATTGGTTGCTTTAGGAATTATTTACGGCGATATTGGTACTTCTCCGCTTTATGTGTTTAACTCCATTATTAAAGGAAGGGTAGTTGATGACAGTCTTATATTAGGTACACTTTCACTCATCATCTGGACGATAACTTTACTTACCACCATCAAGTACGTGATTATGGTACTGCGTGCCGATAACCGGGGTGAAGGTGGGATTTTTTCATTGTTTGCATTGGTGCGGCGGCGAAAAAAATGGTTGGTCATTCCTGCAATGATTGGTGGTGCAGCGCTTTTGTCTGATGGTATCATTACACCACCTATCTCCATCACTTCGGCCATTGAAGGATTGAAAGAATTACCGAAGTTTCATGATCTGAGTCAGGATACGATTGTATATATTGTACTGGGCATTATTGCCGTGTTCTTTTTTACGCAGCAGTTTGGTACCAGTAATATTGGTAAATTTTTTGGACCCTTTATGTCGGTTTGGTTTGGTATGTTGGCTGTTTTGGGTCTTATTCACATCAGCGACGACTTTACCATCTTTCGTGCTCTCAATCCATATTACGCCATTCATTTTCTATTTACCTATACCGAGGGATTTTGGCTGCTGGGAGCTGTATTTCTTTGTACAACAGGTGCCGAAGCACTTTACAGCGACCTTGGTCATTGCGGCCGTGGCAATATCCGTATCTCCTGGATATTTGTAAAAACCTGCTTGCTCATTAATTATTTTGGACAGGGTGCAAGTTTATTAAAACATCATAGTGGTAAATTATTAAGTGATAAAGTTATTAATGCCGAAGGCATCAACGCTTTTTATGACCTGATGCCTGAGTGGTTTATTGTAGCTGGCGTTATCATTGCAACCAGTGCTGCTATTATTGCCAGCCAGGCTATGGTTTCAGGGTCGTTTACATTAATTAGCGAAGCCATCCGCTTAAATCTGTGGCCCAAACTAAAAATTAATTATCCTACTGAAGCTAAAGGACAAATTTTTATTCCAGCTATCAACACATTGTTATTTGTGGGTTGTGTAGGCGTGGTATTATTTTTCCGGGAATCAGCAAAAATGGAAGCTGCTTATGGCCTTGCCATTATTACTACCATGTTTATGACCACCATACTTTTTGCTAATTATATGGTGCTCCACAGGGTGAAACCGATATGGATTTATGTTTTCCTTTTTGCTTATGTAATTATTGAGGCTTCGTTCCTGATTGCATTAATGGATAAATTTATTCATGGCGGTTATATTACTTTGATGATTGGATTTGTGTTGTTTTCGGTAATGTATATCTGGTTCCGCAGCCGCAAAATTAAAAACCGCTATGTTGAGTTTGTACGTATGGAAGAATATGTTCCCAAACTCGAAGAACTCAGTAATGATTCATCGGTACCTAAATATGCAACACACCTGGTGTATTTAACCAGTGCCAATAACCCCAAAGAGATTGAGCATAAAATTATTTACAGCATACTGAGTGGTAAACCTAAACGTGCAGATATTTTCTGGTTTGTACATGTGGATACAGTAGATGACCCGTACACCAGTGAATATTCGGTGGAGCATATTATACCCAATGATATCATCAGGGTTGAGTTCCGGCTTGGTTTCAGGATGCAGCCACGTATTAACCTCATGTTTAAAAAAGTGGTGGAAGATCTGGTGGCTAACCGTGAAGTGAATGTTATGAGCCGTTATGAAAGTCAGCAGCGGAATAATATGGCAGGCGATTTTAAATTTATTGTGATGGAGAAATTTCTTAGTCAGGATAATGAATTGCCTTTCTTTGAGCGTATTATTATGCGGTCTTATTTCTGGCTTAAAGAAGTATCGCTTAATGAAGAAAAAGGTTTTGGACTGGAGCAGAGTACAGTGCATGTAGAAAAATTCCCATTGATCATTGCACCGGTCAGCAATTTAAAACTTACCAGGATATATCCTGATGAGGAGGAATAATATATGAATTCAATAACAGCAATAGAACTTAAACATAAAATAGATAATGCTGAAGATTTTCAATTGATTGATGTTCGTGAAGATTTTGAGCATGAAGAATTTAATATCGGCGGAACATTAATCCCCTTGCATGTAATCACTCAGCAGGTTGAGCAAATAGATACTGATAAGCCGGTAATTATTTATTGCCGCAAAGGCATACGCAGCCAGATAGCGATTCAGCGGCTGCAGGAAAAATTTCCTTATACAAATCTTATAAACCTTATTGGCGGCACCGAAGCGTGGAAAAAACAGTTTGAAGGTTAGAAGCCTTGAGTTTGTTGTTTGTGGTTAGGCAGAGAATACTTAATTTAACAGAGTGCGAATAACTACAAACCCAAAACAACAAACCACAAACTGACTTTTGCTTCAGATCATCCTCTATATTGTAATTGGCATTGCTGCACTTTCCATTCTTGCTTATTTTATTCAGGAACGGTTTATTTTCAAACCCGAAAAACTTAAACAAGATTTTATTTACAAATACGATGCTCCTTTTGAGGAACTGTTTTTTGATGTAGAGCCGGGTGTGCGGATAAATGGATTACATTTTAATGTAGAAAATTCGCTTGGCCTCATTCTTTATTTTCATGGTAACAGCCGTAGTATAAAGGGCTGGGCCAAGTATGCCAAAGATTTTTACCGCTATAAATATGATGTGGTGCTGGTTGATTACCGCGGCTTTGGTAAAAGTACCGGCAAGCGTAGTGAAAAGGATATGCTCAGTGATATGCAGTTTGTGTACGAAACACTGGCAGCAGAATATCAACAGAATCATATCATTGTTTATGGCCGCAGCATGGGCAGTGGCTTTGCTGCTAAAATTGCCTGCGATAATACGCCCCGCTATTTAATTCTTGATGCGCCTTATTTCAGTTTTAAAAAAGCGGTGGAGCGCTTTTTACCAATACTGCCCGTTAGGTTTGTATTGCGTTATCATATGCGTACCGATAAATGGATTACCAAAGTGAATTGCCACACGTATATTCTGCACGGTACCAAAGACTGGCTCCTTCCTATCAGTAACAGTGAAAAGCTACAGGCGCTTAATCCCAGAAAGATAACCCTCATACGCATTCCCGGCGGCGGACATAATAACCTGCCTACCTTTCCGGAGTATCATAATTTTGTGAGAGATATTTTGCAGTACTGATATTAACTACCTTTGCCCTCCATGAAACGAAAAATAATTTTCCGTTGGCTTAAAATCATTGTCATGCTTTATTGCGCTATTGGCATAGCCTTGTATTACCTGCAGGAAAAATTCCTTTTTCATCCCGAGAAATTATCTGCCGCCTATGTGTATCATTTTACAGTGCCGTTTGAAGAAGTAAATATTCCTTTTAATAAAACAGATACGCTGAACATGGTTAAATTTTTTCCTGCCGATTCGGTACGCAGGGGAGTGGTAGTTTATTATCATGGCAATAAAGAGAATATTGAGCGCTATGCAAAATTTGCCGGCAACTTTACCAAACATGGTTACGAAGTGTGGATGGAAGATTATCCGGGTTTTGGAAAAACAACCGGCGAACGCACAGAGAAAAAAATGTATGAACAGGCTTTGCAGGTACAAAAAATGGCAGCCTCAAAATATGGTGCCGACAGTATTATTGTTTATGGCAAATCTTTAGGAACTGGTATTGCCGCTTATGTAGCAGCAGAATCGGGTAATAAAATGCTGATACTGGAAACACCGTATTACAGCATACCCTCACTCTTCAGTTGCTATGCACCCATTTACCCCACTTCAAAAATGGCGACCTATAAAATACCGGTAAATGAATTTCTGGCTGATGTGAAATATTCAATCACTGTTTTTCATGGCACCGATGATGGCGTGATACCTTACCGCAATGCAGCCAGGTTGAAAAATATTTTAAAGCCAGCCGATGAATTTATTACCGTTAAAGATGGTACGCATCATAACCTCAACGATTTTGATCTGGTGAAACAAAAACTGGATAGTTTGCTAAATCTCCGTTAACAGCGTTTTCGTTTTTGTAATCTTTAACGTGTATTCCACCCCAACTTTCAAGGCATAGTTTTCTTTATTGTGGCTTACCGGAAAACCAAAACAAACAGGGTAATTGTATTCAGCAATGATGTCGTTGATTACAGCATTTATCTTTTTACCAAAGGGCCGTTCAGTGTCTTCCATATCTGTAAATCCGCCAATAATCAGGCCAGCAAGGCTTTTTAGTTTTCCGCTGCGTTTTAACTGGTACAGCATCCGGTCAACATTGTATAGCTGTTCACCAATATCTTCAATAAAAAGTATTTTGTTTTGGGTATTGATATCGTCGGGAGTACCGGTTAAATGCGCCAGCAGCGAAAGATTACCGCCAACCAGTTGCCCGGTTGCCATTCCGTTCTTATTAAGGGGATGAGGCTTACAACTGTATTTTGCTTTTTTACCTTTTATGGCATTTTGAAACGACCTGATGTATTCATTCTCACCATCATTAAATGCTGCTGCCATGGGTGAATGTAAGGATGCCACTTTTACTTTTTTAAACAGATGCGAATGTAAAACAGTAACATCGCTGAACCCGATGATCCATTTAGGTTTCTTTTTAAATTTTGTGAAATCAAGCTGGTCAATAATGCGGCCAATACCATAACCGCCACGGCCGCAAAGAATGGCATTGATATTTTCATCGTCAAGCATGGCCTGCATTTCATCCCTGCGTTGTTCATCTGTTCCGCTGAAATAGGTTTTTGATTTACTGCCCAGTGTTTTACCAACCATTACTTCAAAGCCCCAGCTTTGTAAAGTGTTTATACAGGTTTGTGCTTTTTCAGCAACCATATAACCGGCGGGGCAGGTAATACCAATCGTGTCGCCTTTCTTTAAATAGGGAGGAATTTTTATCATCTTAGTTCTGTTAATCTGCATTCGTTTAAATGTACACCCAATGTATGTAATGCGCCGCATTTTAACGCATAATTATTTTTCTGGTGTCCTACCGGGAAATCGAAACAAACCGGGAAATCGTATTCAATTACTTTTTCCATTACAATTTCTTCCAGTGTTTTTCCAAAAGGCTCTCCGGCATCATCGGGTTTAATTTTAAAACCACCAACAATCAGTCCTTTCAGCTTATCCAGCTTACCGCTGCGTTTTAAATTCCAGAACATGCGGTCAATGCTGTACAGGTATTCGCCGGTATCTTCCACAAATAATATTTTATCTGTTGTTTGAATATCTGATTTACTGCCTGCTAAAGATTCCAGTGTTTTTAAATTACCACCAACCAGTTCGCCGGTAACCAAACCGGTACGGTTCTTTTCATTTGGGGTAAAAAGATATTTCATCTTTTCGCCTTTCAAACATTGATTGATGGATTCAATAGTTTCTTTCTGCAGTTGCTCAGCCTTGCTCCAGTCATCGGGAAAACTGTTGCACATTTTTGAATGGATGCTGGCTATGCGGTAGTTCTTATTGATGTGCGAATGAAAAACGGTGGCATCGCTGAAACCAATGATCCATTTAGGCTCACGCCTGAATTTTTTAAAGTCTATTTTATCAATAATTCTTACGCCACCATAACCTCCTCTTGCAAATAAAATCGCTTTTATGGTTTTATCATTCAGCAGTTGCTGCAGATCGTTCAAACGTTCTTCATCGGTACCTCCATAAGTAAAATTTTTTTTGCCGATGCTGTCGCCAATCTTTGCAGTAAAACCCCATTCGGCTAATTTTTGTAATGCAGGTTGAATATCGGCAGCAGTAATAAATCCTGCAGGGCAGCAGATTCCGATAATGTCGCCCCGTTTTAAATAAGGCGGAATGATGACAGCCTTATCAGGATCAATAATTGTTTTCCCTTTGGCGACAGCACCCATGGTTGCAGCCAATGGAACTATCGAAGAAAGAAACTGTTTTCGCTTCATTGCCTAAAGTTATTTTAATTGCATCATTACATAAAGAGAAAATTAATTTTTATGTTTTCATTTTTATTTACCGGGCTACTGTATTAAATTTAGGGTAAATTGTCATCTGCTTGCTTTCCGTACTGCACAAGTGATCTACATTGATGACAAATTAGTAACTGCTTAAAATACCTGTTTATGGATAATTCAATTTACATAGCCGATCTGCACAAAGTAGGAATGAACGATATTGAACAGGTGGGAGGCAAGAATGCATCTTTAGGTGAAATGCTGCAGAACCTTACTCAGATTGGCATACAGATACCGGGCGGATTTGTGGTTACGGTTGCAGCTTATCGTGAGTTTATTAAGTATAATAAACTCGATGATGAGATTAAACAGATCATCAACGATATTAAACTGGATGATATTGAATCCCTGCGTCGTGGTGGTTTACAGGCCAGGCAGCTTTTAAAAAATGCAAAGTTTCCACGTTCACTCAGCGATGCTATCATTGAAAAATATTATGAGCTCAGCCAGGTATACGACCAGGAGATTACGGATGTGGCTGTGCGTTCATCTGCAACAGCCGAAGACCTGCCTGACGCTTCCTTTGCCGGTCAGCAGGAAACCTACCTGAATGTTCGTGGCCCTGCACCATTGATGAACGCTGTTCGTAACTGCTTTGCATCCATATTTACCGACCGTGCCATCAGTTACCGCCAAAGTTTTGGTTACGATCATTTCAGTATCGGGCTTTCAGTATGTATACAGAAAATGGTTAGAAGTGATCTTGGAGCATCGGGTGTTGCCTTTTCATTAGATACAGAAAGCGGTTTTAAAGATGTGGTTGTTATCAACGCTTCTTTTGGTTTGGGAGAAATGATTGTGCAGGGATCAGTTTCGCCGGATGAATACATTGTGTTTAAACCAACGCTGGCAAAAGGTTTTAGCAGTATTGTTGAAAAAAAACTGGGTAATAAGGATAAGATGATGGTGTATGGCGATAACCCCGATGAAAGGGTTAAGATCATTCATGTAGAAAAGCCATTGCAGCAGCGTTATTGCCTTACAGATGAACGTATAGTTCAACTTGCCCAATGGGTAACAAAGATTGAAGAATACTACAGTAAGTTAAAAGGATATTGGTGCCCCATGGATGTGGAGTGGGCTGTAGATGGATTATCGAAAGAGCTTTTTATTGTGCAGGCAAGGCCAGAGACTATTCATTCGCAAAAAGACCATAACAAGATCATTGAATATGTGATGGATGACAGCACTTCAAAAAAGGCATTGGTAAAAGGTATTGCTGTTGGCGATAAGATTGGCTCCGGTAAAGTCTCTATTTTATTTTCGCTGGATAAAAGGGTGACCGAAGGCCATGAGTTTAAGGCTGGGGATGTACTGGTTACAGATATGACCGACCCCGACTGGGAACCTGTTATGAAAAAAGCTTCTGCCATCATTACCAATAAAGGCGGAAGAACCTGTCATGCTGCTATTGTTGCCAGGGAACTTGGAGTGCCCGCTATTGTGGGGTGCCTTGATGCAACAGATATATTAAGTACCGGTCAGTTTGTAACAGCTTCTTGCGCCGAAGGCGGTGAAGGGATTGTTTACGAAGGTGATGTGCCATTTAAAAAAGTTGAAACTGATCTTTCCGATCTGCCGCAGGTAAAAACGCCCATCATGCTCAACGTAGCATCTCCCGACCTGGCATTTAAGTTTTCACATTTACCCAATGCAGGTGTGGGTTTGGCCAGGGAAGAATTCATCATCAATAATTTTATACAGGTACATCCGCTGGCATTAATGCAGCATAAAACACTTGGCGACGAAGCACTAAGTGCTCTCATCAGTAAAATGATCCTGGGATTTGAAAATGAAGAGGATTTCTTTATCCAGAAACTGAGCTATGGAGTGGCCAAGATCGCTGCGGCTTTTTATCCCAATAAAGTAATTGTGCGTTTCAGCGATTTTAAAAGTAACGAGTATTATAACCTGCTTGGGGGAAAACATTTTGAACCGCATGAAGAAAACCCGATGATTGGCTGGCGTGGTGCCAGCAGGTATTATTCAGACGCTTACAAAGCAGCGTTCGGATTAGAATGTATAGCCATTAAAAAAGTTAGAGAGGAAATGGGACTGGATAATGTGGTGGTGATGATACCATTTTGCAGAACTGTTGAGGAACTGCACAAAGTACATGATGTGATGAAAGAATATGGTTTGGAAAGAGGAAAGGCGGGATTGGAATTATTTTTAATGGCCGAAATACCTTCCAACATTATTATGGCAGAAGAATTTGCAAAACATATTGATGGTTTCTCCATCGGCTCCAATGATCTTACGCAACTAACCCTGGGTCTTGACAGGGATTCTTCTTTAGTGGCACATTTATACGATGAACGAAATCCCGCTGTAAAAGAACTGCTGCGTATGTTGATTGCAACGGCAAAAAAGATGAAAGTGAAAGTGGGTATCTGTGGTCAGGGCCCTTCTGATTTTCCTGATTTTGCACAGTTCCTTGTTGAGCTGGGGATAGACAGTATTTCGGTAACACCAGATTCGGTGATGAAGACGGTGAAGGCTATTGCGGCGGTGGAGAAGGAGATTGGGAAATAAAATTTGATTATTGATTTTATACAGCCATCAGATTCTGATGGCTGTATTTTTATCTGCCTGCAGGGTTTTAGTTTGGGCAATGACATGGTTTGCGGTATTTTTGCACCGCAATGAACAAACCCAAACGATATTTAATTACCTCGGCCCTGCCTTATGCCAACGGACCCAAGCATATTGGTCACCTGGCCGGGGCCTATTTGCCTGCCGATATTTATGTAAGATACCTGAGAGCAAAGAAGGAAGATGTTGTGTATGTATGCGGCAGCGATGAACATGGCGCTGCCATCACCATACAGGCCATGAAGGAAAACACAACTCCACGAGCCATTGTAGATAAATATCACGCCATGCTTAAAAGCAATATGGCCGACCTGGGAATTTCATTTGACATCTATCATAGAACATCTGAACCCATTCATCATGAAACGGCGCAGGAGTTTTTTACAGCGTTAAATAACAAAGGAGACTTAATTCAAAAGGAAACAGAACAGTTTTACGATGAAGAGGCAAAAAGTTTTTTAGCCGACCGTTACATCATCGGCACCTGTCCGGTTTGCGGCAACGAAAGTGCTTATGGCGATCAGTGCGAAAAATGCGGAACATCATTAAGTCCAGATCAGTTGATAAATCCACGCAGTACGTTAAGTGGTAATCCTCCAACAAAAAAATCAACCACACATTGGTTCCTGCCTTTGGATAAGCATGAGGCTTTTTTAAGGGAATGGATATTAAAAGAACATAAGGACGATTGGAAAGTAAATGTGCTTGGCCAATGCAAAAGCTGGATGGACCTGGGATTACAACCGAGGGCTGTTACAAGAGACCTGGATTGGGGAGTTCCTTTGCCTGCCGATGTTGAAGGAGGAAAGGGTAAAGTACTTTACGTTTGGTTTGATGCTCCAATCGGGTATATAAGTGCTACTAAACAGTGGGCTTTAGATAATAACAAAGACTGGAAACCTTACTGGCAGGATAAAGACACTAAGCTTGTTCATTTCATCGGCAAGGATAATATTGTTTTTCACGCTATTATTTTTCCTGTGATGCTGAAGCTGCATGGAAATATTTTGCCGGATAATGTGCCCAGTAACGAATTTATGAATCTGGAAGGAGATAAGATGAGCACCAGCCGTGGCTGGAGCATTGAAATGGATGATTACATTAATGACTTTGTAAAAAAAGATAATGGTGGCGACATGATGGTAGATGCCTTGCGTTATTACCTCACACAAATTGCTCCCGAAACAAAAGACAGCGAATTTACCTGGAAGGGTTTTCAGGATGCGGTGAACAGCGAACTGGTTTCCATTTTTGGTAATTATGTAAACCGCACGTTTGTGTTGATGCATAAATTATGCAACGGGAAAGTTCCTCCCATGCATATGGATGTGGTTGATGATGCTGATAAAAAAATGTTTGAAGAAATTCAAAACACAAAAGCAGCAATTGAAAACCTAATTGAAACATATAAATTCAGAGATGCATTATATGAAGTGATTGATCTGGCCAGGAAGGGAAATAAATATATGCAGGATAAGCAGCCCTGGATTGCGGCAAAACAGACGACAGACAACGGACAACCGACAGCTGAGGCCCAAAAGCTGATTGATAATTGTCTGCATGTATGTTTACAGTTAACGGCAAATCTTGCGGTATTCATCAATCCGTTTTTACCATTCACTGCAAAGAAAATGTGTTACATGATGAAAGTGGTAGATAAGATGCTGGATTGGGAAAATGCAGGTAAATCAAAATTAGTAAGCGTTGGTTATTCATTAAGAGCACCGGAATTATTATTCCGTAAAATAGAAGATGAGGAAGTAAAAGAACAGATAGGAAAATTAAAAAATAAAAAAATAATGATGGAAAATACAGAATCGAAATCTGCAGCAGAAACAACCGAAACTAAAGTTGAAAATGTTAAACCCGAAATTGAGTTTGATGATTTTGCAAAGATTGATCTGAAAGTTGCAACTATTATTACTGCCGAAAAAGTGGAGAAAGCAGATAAACTGTTAAAGCTTGAAGTTGACCTGGGTTTTGAAAAAAGAACTATTGTAAGCGGCATTGCCCTGCATTTTAAACCTGAAGATATTGTTGGCAAACAGGTAGTGGTTGTAGCAAACCTGGCCCCACGTAAAATGAGAGGAATTGAAAGCCAGGGAATGATCTTAATGGCAGAAGATAAATCTGGTAAACTGCATTTTGTAAATCCAGATACAATAATTGATGCAGGAAGTGGTGTAAGCTGATGCAGATTCAGTTTTATAAATTAATAATTTTATACCTGTTAGTTAAATAGTTATCAGTTATTTTTGTACCATTATTTAGTTTGGTAACATTTTTGTTTATGTACTGTAAATAAAACTACGATTATGAAAAATAAAACTTTATTACTTGTCCTGTTAACTGCCATGTCATTTTCTGCAGTTGCACAAAAACCGGATATGTCATTAATCCCATATCGTCAGGGCGACTTATGGGGATACGCAAGTCCTGATAAAAGTATTGTTGTTAAACCTGAGTATAGTGAAGCTAATTTGTTTTATGCAGGTTATGCCAGTGTTAAAAAGGGTGGCAAATACGGTTATATCAACAAAGCCGGTAAACTGGTAATACCTTTAAAATTTTATTCTGCAGGTCCGTTCCGGTATGGGTATTTTTCAAAAGGTAAAAATGATAAAATAATTACAGCCGATGATCTTGAAACCAATGAGCGGATGGTATTATTTGCCGGTGCTTCGGTTCGTACAGATGGTTATGAAATATGCATTAATACTAAAGGCGAAACGATGCCCAAATGCCCTGCAATTCCCGAAAACAGTGCGCCTGAGATCAATAAGGACGAAACGGTAACTGTTAAATCTAATTACAGCACTATTCAAAAAAGCGATTTATTTGATAAAATAATTTCAGACTATAAGCTGGTGCCGGGTGCTGATGAAACCTATTATGTTGCTACAAGAAATAATAACTATGGTGTATTCAATAATAAATTTGAAGTGATTATTCCGTTTGAATATACTAAGATAGAAAAGCAGAATATTGGGGGAATGGCTTATCTGATGGCGGAGAAAAATGGATCGCATGGTGTGTTTTTTGGAAACGGATCGCCTTATTTAACAGTTGAAAATACTAAACTGCAACATATAAAAGCAAAGAATTCGACACACTATTTTATTGTTGGTAATGCTGGTATGATCGGAGTAAAAGATATGCGTCATAACTATGTTGTGGAAACTAAATATTCAGATGTGGTATATGACCCTGCGGGTGCATTTATTTTAACAGGCAGCGATAATACAAAAGGTGTTTGGTTTTTTAACGGATTTACGGTGCAACCTAAATACGAAAAAGTGGAGCTGTTACCGGGTGGAGAGTATATAAAAGTGAAATTGCCGGAAGGTAAATGGGGTTATGTGAATAACAACGGCACTGAGTTTTTTGAAGAATAATTTTTTTGTAAAGAATAACTGAGCCGCTTAAATTATTAAGCGGCTTTTTTATTGTACCTTTTTTCCATTAAAATGATTCCCTGTTTTTTGAAGAAATGCCTGTATTACACGTGTAAGTTTATGTAGAACTTCTGTAGCTCTATTGATAGCAACCAGGTTTTCTTTTAAGCCGCTGTCTTTTTTATAATGATACAGATACTCAACTTTATCATTTACAATATTATAGCCAAGTACAAATTCTTCGTCAGTAACCTGATAAATACTGCTGTTTGGTTTCGAGAATACATAAGGACTGAGAGAACTACTGTCCAGCAGATTTCCTCCATAACTTATTATGCTGTCTTTGTAACCTGCTGTTGCCAGTATGGTTCCGGTAATATCAAACTGGCTTACAGGCCGGTTAATAACCTGTTTGTTTTGTTCAGTAGGGTCATAAATAATGATGGGTATTCTGTATCCGTTTACCGCATTGTATGTTCCTTTTACTCCTTCAGGAAACATCCAGTGATCGGAACAGAAAATAAAAACAGTGTTATTGAACCAGGCCTCTTTTTCAGCATTGCTGAAAAACTTTTGTAAACTGTAGTCATAGTAGCGCATACTTTTCATAGGCGCTGTATAATTTTGTGGCAGTGTTGCTGCAAATGAATCCGGAATATCATATGGGTAATGCGTAGAGATATTATAATGCACACCAAAAAAAGGTTGCTGCTGTTGTTTTAGTTTACTGTTGAAAAAGCCAAGCACATGTTCATCCTGTAAACCCATGCTGTGTTTTGGAAATTTTTTATAATCCGGAATTGACTCTTTGCTATAATATTCATCAATACCAAGCCAGTTCATACATTTTGCAAAACCAAAATTGTCGTATTCATCGCCAATACAAAAAAGCGATGTATAGTTTAATTGCTGCAGTGCCCGGCCAACAGGCGTAATGGGCATATTGATATATTGCGAATGATAAAGCGGGATATCAGAAAGGGTAGGGATGCCCGCCAGAATTGCGGTAATACCTTTGTTTGATTCATGAGCATAGCAAAATGCATTATTGTAAAAACTGCTTCTGTTCAGCAACGAATCAAAAAAAGGCATGGCAACTTTAAACTGACTCAGCGAATCAAAAAAATCGTAAGGCACACTTTCCATGATAAACAATACAATATTTTTTTTGCCGCTGCCTGTTTGATTTATGGTGAACTGTTTTTTTATCGAAATCAATGAATCGCATGCAGCATCGCTCATGTATTTTTTTGGAGGAACCTGCCCTCCGTTTCTGAATACGGAGTAAAAAAATGTATGAAATGAATTTTGAACAACAGGTAACTTATTGCTGCTTAGTTGAAGCATAGGGTAGGTAGGCACAAGTACTTTGCTGAAATTAGTTTTTGCCATTACTGTTATAACAGCAAAACTTATAATAAGCATAACAGTAATACCATAACAATAAGCCCCTTTGATGAACCGGTTGAAAAATCTTTTATGGAGTACCCACATCAGATAAATAATACTGGCCAGTGCAACAAAAAAAATAAGAATGATAAATATATTTTGTTGAAAGAGCCTGCTGAAAGGATGGTCAACTACGTACAAAAGATCGGCATTGGCACGTTGAAAGTGAAAACGAAAATAAAAAATATCAACGAGATTCAATAATACGGCAAAACTGTTTAGCAAAGTAAATGCTGGTATAATAATCCATTTAGAGATACTAAGGTGAACAAGTCTTCCGGCGGTTAAAGCAAATAGCAGAAAAGAATTTATACCTAAAACCACCAGCAGATCGGCAGCCAACGACCATTTTATGAGGTTCAGTTTTTCGAAACCTGAAGGAGAAATGGCATGGCTGGTAAATAATAAATGATAGTTGTAGTTATAAAATATTATTTTTAAAACAGAATGAATGACTAACAGGCAGAGTACAAACAAAATAAAAGGTTTGTTATTTTGCCAAACAGACTTACCGGAAAGAGGTAAAAGTTTAAATTTCATAAAACCTGGATATTCATGCTGCTGAAATGGGCCTTTAATAACAAATATAAGTTAATGGTTTTTATCATTGGCCTGTATGTAACGGTGGATGTGTTGCAGCATAAGGGTCAAACACGTGTCCTGTTTCCGTTACATTTTCCACAAAGTGAAGTTAACGCAGGAGCACCCGGTAATAATACACTCATCAATACAAATAAGAACTGGACAAAAGCTGTTAATACTCCAGACAAACTAAATACGATTGATAAAACCAGTAGTGGTTTTGAATGCGATGTGTATTTTAATCTGCAAAAAAATAATTTTGAAGTTCATCATGATCCTGATAAATCAACAGGCACAGGGTTAGAAGAATTGCTCATCCATTATCAACAGCAAAACTTAACCGCCAGCATCTGGCTCGATTTTAAAAATCTTACAGATTCCAATGCTGCAACGGCATTGAATAAACTGATTAAACTGCGTTACAGGTTTAATCTGCATAATAAACTCTTAGTTGAATCAGCCCGTGCTGATCTTTTAACTGCATATGCAGATAGCGGCTTTTTTACTGCTTACTATACGCCCATGTTTAATCCGTATAAAATAGACGATGAAGAAAAAAAGCAATGGGTCGACAGCATTGCATCTGTAATAAAGAATTCAAAAGTGAGTGCTATATCCGGTTACTATTTTCAATACCCTTTTTTACAGCACTATTTTCGGGATTATAAAATCTTAACCTGGTCGGTATCCGATAAATTAAGCGTTGTAAACTGGTTGTTTAAAAGAAAAATTGCGGGTGATGCTGCAATTTATATTTCCTTAAATCCATAACAGTACTGCATTCCTGTTTTTATTTTCAGGGTAAACAGGAATGTCTTAATTTCGACTTTATAAATAGTTGTTTAACTAACTAATTTCACTATGTCAAAGAGAATTATAAAAAAAGTAGCCGTTTTAGGCAGTGGTGTAATGGGCAGCCGCATAGCCTGTCATTTTGCAGGTGTTGGCTTGCAAGTGTTATTGCTCGATATTTTACCAAAAGATTTGCCGGAAGATGCAAAACCGGCAGCACGTAATAAAATTGTAAATGATGCATTAACAGCGGCGGTAAAATCAAATCCATCACCTGTTTATACAAAAGATGTATTGAAGCGGATTAAAACCGGAAACTTCACCGACAATATGAAAGATATTGCTGATTGCGATTGGGTGATAGAGGTAGTGGTTGAAAGGCTCGATATCAAACAACTTGTTTTTACAGATGTAGAAAAATACCGCAAGCCCGGTACTTTAATCACATCCAATACTTCCGGCATTCCTATTCATATGATGACAGAAGGAAGGAGTGAAGATTTTAATAAGCATTTTTGCGGGACACATTTTTTTAATCCGCCAAGGTATTTGCGACTGCTGGAAATTATTCCTACACCGCATACCGATCCGGAAGTGGTAGATTTTTTAATGCATTATGGCGATGTTACTTTAGGGAAGACAACAGTGTTATGTAAAGACACACCTGCTTTTATTGCAAACCGTGTAGGTGTTTTTGGCATGATGGCCATTATGAATGCCATGGAAAAACTGGATTTAACTGTTGATGAAATTGATGCATTAACAGGGCCTGTGGTTGGACGTCCTAAGTCGGCAACATTTCGTACTGCTGATGTAGTGGGAATTGATACATTGGTAAAAGTAGCGAAGGGTGTTGCAGATAATTGTCCTGATGACGAAGCCAAAGAACAATTCAACATTCCGGGTTGGTTAAATAAGATGGTAGGCAATAATTGGCTGGGCGATAAAACCGGGCAAGGGTTTTTCAAAAAAACAAAATCGGCCAGCGGCGAAAAAGAAATACTTACACTCAATTTAAAAACACTGGAATACGGCCCAAGGCAAAAACCAAAATTTGCAACTTTGGAAACAGCCAAGCCGATTGAAGATTTAAAAACAAGAATAAAAGCATTATGTGCAGGTACTGATAAGGCAGGAGAGTTCTATCGTATTTTTCATTACAATCTCTTCTCTTATATTTCTCACCGTATACCAGAGATCAGTGA
>JBATAS010000134.1:0-10531 GCA_049661965.1 Ferruginibacter sp.
AAGTTGAAACTGCTAACGAAAATGGAGAATTGATGCAGTTTTACTTTAAAGGATTAATCAGTAACGTGCTTAACCCGGGCTCACTGGTTTTATACTTTTCATTGATACCGCAGTTTATTCACCCTGAGCGGGGGCATTTTTTAGCTCAGAATCTTATTTTGGGTAGTTTGCAAATGTTATTCAGTTTCATTACCAACTGTACAATTATTTTTTTTGCAGGCTATGCAACCAACTCATTTTTTAAAAATGAAAAATATCAGCAGTGGTTAAGATACTCTATGAGTTTTTTAATTGCTGTATTTGCATTGCGAATGCTGTTTATAAAAATGAACTAAACTGTTAATGTTTAAGCGGCCGTTTTTTAACCATACCACCCTTGGTATCTTTTACGCTGCTCATCACTACAAATGCATGAGGGTCTATTTTTACCAGCTCTGTATTCAGTTTGTTTAATTCCAGCCGGGTAATAACTGTAAAAACTATTTCAACATTTTTAGTTTCGCCTGATTTGCCAAATCCTCTTTTTCCATCGTACAAGGTAACACCCCTTCCCATTTTGTCAATAATCATCTGCCTTATTTCAGCACTATGAGAAGATATAATAGTAACTGAAGTGTATTCTTCAATACCCTCAATAATAAAATCAAGTGTTTTAGATGCAGCCAGGTAAGTGATTATGGCATACAGTGCAGTTTCAATAGAAAGAAAATAAGCTGCTGTAGAAAATATGAGAATGTTGATAATGATAATAATGTCACCAATGGTAGTACCTAATTTACGGCTTAAATAAATTGCTAAAACTTCTGTGCCGTCAATTACGGCGCCTCCTCTTACCGCAAGACCAATACCTGCTCCAAGGAAAAAACCTCCAAAAGCTGCTACAAGCAGTTTGTCATGCGTTACCTCCGGAAAATTAATTGTAGCTACACAAAAAGCAAGACCGGTAATAGCCATGGCAGTTTTGATGGCAAACTGTTTACCAATAACTTTATACCCCAAAAAAATAAACGGGAGATTAATAACCAGCAGCAGCAGGTAAAGCTCTATTCCGGTGGTTTCTGAAATAAGCAATGAAATACCTGTTGTTCCTCCATCAATAAAATTGCTGGGTAATAAAAAACCTTTAAGCCCGAATGTTGCTGAAGCTATACCTGTTGTAACCCATAAAATATTTTTAACACTGCTGAGTACAGTAATCTTTAATTCCCTGAAACCCTTTGCCAGCTCAAATGCAGAGTATTCCTGCTTTTCGCCGGGCATAACCTGCTTTTGACGTAGGATAACCTGCTTTATTATTTTTGACAATATAATATGCATAGGCAAATCTGATTACTGACATGATTCTTTACATACCCAAGATAATGGATATTTGGCAGGGTAACAATGATTTAATATTGCTGTGTTGTAACGCTTAACGATAGTTAACAGAAACACTGTAACAAACCTTATCATTTATCCGGTGGAAAATATCTCCGTTTATTTTTCGCAGCCTTCTGATTGATCTTTTATCAAGTAATTGTCCGTTCTCATCAAAATACTGGGGCTTTTGAAAATAGGTGAGTATGTAATATTTTTTATTGGAGAACAAAGCATTAACTGCAACAGGTTTTATTGACATAAAGATCAACGATTGTTTTTTACCATCAACATAATAATCGTAATTACTTATCCAGATACAACTGATACTCTGCATCTGGGTGATGAGTTTAATTACGGCTGCAGCAGGCAGCTTATATTTTGCAAGTGTATCGGCAAGCCTGGTTTCATCGGTTTTAAATTCATAGATATATTTCAGGCTGTCGGTTTTAATGCCAAGCGAAACAATATTAAAATCTTTGCTGGTAAAACCAATATTAAAAGGAGTAGCAGAATATATTTTTTTGTAAGATTCTTCAATCTGATCCAGCACTTTTTCATGTTCGTGGTAATACTTCGAAGAAAAGTTTTTTGGAGAGCAGGAAATCAACAATACTGATATGCAAAATACGAATATGGTGCAGGTATTTTTATTCTGCATAAACATCAGGTTTAGTAAAAACAGTAATTCCGTATATGATGCGTTTTAAAAAAGCAGGCGAAAGCTGAATTAAAGTTTTTCCTGCATTATCCCAGTACACTAAAGTAATAACATCATTAACCTTGGTTATTTTTTCCAACACAATAAAATGAGTAGGTACAGCCAGTTTAAGGTTTGTATGATTTTTTTTATGTACTATCCTGTTATTGATATACAAAACAACATTGCCCTGGCTCATTTTTTTGGTAAGGTATTCATAGAGGTCTGGTATCCATGGTCTGAAAAAATCGGTACCTCTTGAACTGATCTTATAGGCCAGTAGTTTTTTTGCCATACGGTTAAATTTGGCATAGTTTACCGAAGCCCAAAAACTATCTTCATCACCAGGGTCATATTTCCGGTTAAAAATATTCAGGTATCCTTTATAATGACCAGCCAGGGTTAAAAACCATAATTGGTCGGCCGGATTTATGTCCATAATACCTTTAAATTTAAGCAGGCCTGCTTCTTTTTTTATTGCATCAGCAGGGGCATAAGCAATTCCACGGAATTCAGCTTTTCCGTGCTTATATAGCGCTGTAATAAATTTGGTATAACCCAACGGGTCATCCTGCAACAATAAATAAGTTAAAGCAGAATAGGCACAAAAATATGTTCCTTCGCCTGGGTAAAGGCTGATAGGGTTTTCAATATTTGACCGCAGGTTTTTTATAAACTGCTCCTGCTTTATGTTAGGCCATTGTTTGCCATATTCTGAAAAATCAACCTGGTTAATATATTCAAGTGCCTCTTGTTGTGTAGATGTTTGTTGTAGAAAAGTAAACCGTTTGAGTGTATCATAACCTAAACTGTTGCCACATAAAGAAAGATAAAACAATACAGCCAGCAACATACGGCTGAGCTGCAGCATACAGTTTTTAAAGCCTGAGGTTAAGAATTTATTTTTCATGCAATGCTGTAAAGTTAATTATTTATAAATAGTCACTTTATTTAAAGAAGTTTTAAAAATTACTGCTATTATGGTGCCGCAATTGCCAATTTGTAATTTAATTAACTGTTTTACTATTACCTGTCTGTATTTCAATGGCTAAACATTGTATATTTGCAGCTGCTTACCGTGAAAAGGGCACTGCAATTATGATAACAAGAAAAATAAAACCTTCAGCAAAAAAATGGATGATTGCAATATTTGTGTTGATGCTAGCAGCAGCAGGGGTTATCTGGTGGCTGTTTACATTAAAACATGATGATACAGCAAATGTAGATGCTGCCTATACCGTAGAAGCAAATGCATTTATAAATGAATTTAAACAGGATATAAACCTGGCAAATAAAAAATATGCTGAACAGATTGTTGTGGTTAACGGCACTGTATCTGCTATTGAAATGGCAGATACAACAGCTAATATTAAAATGATTGATACAACCAATGGTGCTTATATCATTTTTGCCTTCCAGCAACAGCATCTTAATGAAGCTAAAACACTAAAAGCCGGTGACCAGGTATCTATTAAAGGCTCTTGCAGCAACGGAGCCTACAGTGCAATACTGGAAACGCAGTATATAACCTTCAAGCGTTGTGCCATCAATAAATAATTTAAAACCTAAAAATAAAAATCAACTAAAATGAAAAAAACATTGCTATCATTTACTTTAGTACTTGCAACAGGTTTGTTGTTTGCCCAAAAGAAAACAACTACATCGGCTATTATTAATTTTGATGCTACTACAAGTATTGATGCTTTGCCAAAGGCCGAAAATAAAACGGTGATCGCATCACTGGATACAAAAACAGGTAAAATGGCTTTTGAATCTTCAGTAAAGAGTTTTACTTTTTCAAATCCACGGATACAGGAGCATTTTAATAATAAAGGATGGATGGACAGTGATCAGTTTCCATCAGCAACCTTTATTGGCAGCATTGCCAATATTAAAACTGTAAATTTTGAAAAAAACGGTGTGTATGCAGTAAATGTTAATGGTAATTTAACCATTCACGGTGTTACAAAATCTATTGAAACAAAAGGAACTGTTACAGTTAAGGATGGTGTTATTACCACTAATTCCGAATTCAGTATTAAGCTGGAGGATTATGCTGTAAGTGGCGGCGCCATTGGAGCTGGTAAGGTTTCAAAGGAACCTGTAATTACTGTTACTGCGGTATTTTAATTAGCATACAGCTTATTATAAAAAATGCTTTTGTCCTGTGAAAGACAAAAGCATTTTTCTTTTCAGTTTGCAGTTATACTGATTTAAATTCTTCGTCAATTATTTCATGAAATGAATCTTCACTTTCAATTACCCAGGCAGGAAGCTGTTCCGAAACAATCTTCCATGAGCTATCAGTTTTTTCCATATTGAAAATGATCCGGCTGCCCCGGTCATCAATTACATCAACTGTAAATAAGCCTTCTTCTTTGCCGTTGGGTTTCCTGAAATTAAATTCCTTTAAGCGGCCATCAACTTTTATCAGTCGGGTAAACTGAATGTTTTTTACAAATTTTAATTCCATCAGGGTATGTTTACGGCAAACATAAGGTTTTAGCTGCAATTGAAATAAAGAACTTAGTTAACAAGCTGCAAAATCTGGATAACTATTTTGCAGAATAAGGAATTATTGATTTTTTGCTGCAGTTTTCCTTTCAATTCAGAATTTTCAACTTTTCAAATAATTCTTTTTCTTCCATTTCCAGCACAGCGCCGGCTTTTAAGTTTCCTAATTGCAGATCTTCAATGGAAATACGTATCAGCCTTTTGCACTTATGCCTGATGGCGTATATCATTTTTCGTACCTGGTGAAATTTACCTTCTGTAATTGTTATCAGCAACCAGGTAAAGGGAGGATAAGCAGTTAATCTTTCGCCGGGCGGATATAACAGTTCGGGTTCTGTAATGATACTTACATCGCAGGGTGTAGTAGTATAGTTTATACCATTTTTAATTTTGATAGATACGCCGTTTTGTAATTGCTTCAGCTTTTCTTCTGATACGGTATTGTTTACCTGCACCAGGTAGGTTCTTTTATGCGGGACTTCGCTTAAAAATAAAAGCCGTGTAAGTTTTTTATTGGTGGTTAGTATCAATAAACCTTCCGAATGATTATCGAGCCGGCCAACGGCATGTATGCCAGGCGGAAAATCAAAATCAAGGCTGCCCAGCAGGTTTACATCATGTGTACTAACAAACTGACTTACCATATTGAATGGCTTGTTAATAATAAAATAACGGTTGGGGAGAGGCTGCATGGGTATGCAAGTTCAGATAAAATATTGAATAGTTAAGAAGTGAAATGTAATAGAAAGTAAGGAAACGTTACCTGATTAACACAGTACTTCCTTTAGCCTTATATATTTTATTATCAACACCAAGCCCTTCCAGCATCCATACTAAGCTGTGTGTCTGTACAGGAACTCCTTTATGTTTTCCGTCCCAGCCTTTTTCGGGATTCTGTGTTTCAAAAATCAACTGGCCCCAGCGGTTAAATATTTTAAAGTAGTTCAATTCTTTTATACCTATCATAAAAGGTTTTAAATTATCATTAAGGCCATCATTGTTTGGTGTAAAAGCATTGGGTACATAAATTACAATGTCCTTGTTTATTTTAACAACTAATGTATCAACAGTCAGGCATCCCGAAATTGTTTTTAGTTCTATTTTATACTGTTGTTCTTTATTACCAACAAAAACAGGACTATAGCTTGTTGGATTATCCAGGTTTGTTGCCGGTGTCCAGAGTACGGTATTTCCTATTGGCCTTGCCTGCAATGTAAGCGGCAGATTGACAACAGCATACGCAACCCTGTTATTAATTCCTGCTGCGGGTTTATCAACCTTTACAAAACGCTTTTGAATGCTTAAGGGGAAGGGACATTGCGGAGTGCTGACCGATAAACTAATTACATAATCGCCGGCTGTATTGTAAACCTGTGGTGGAGGGTTACGTAAAACAGATGTTTGCCCGTTCCCAAAATCCCATAAATAATTTACAATAGCGTTGCCAGCCGGCTCTACCGTATTATTTACAGGCAGTACGGGTAAGTTTACACATGCCGGATCAACAGTAAACCCGGCAAACACATTAGGATTAACTTTTACAGTCATGGTTGTACTGTCGGCACAGGAACTGCTGCTGCTTACAATCATCACAACTTCATAAGTGCCCGGGGTTTTGTAACTATAAGTAAGATTTCTGCTTGTAGCTGTAAATCCATCTCCCAAAATCCATTTATACTGCATGGCACCAACTGCATTGGTACTGCTGTTGGTAAATATAAATTTATTGTTTACCTGGCATTGTACCGGTTTATCAACAGTAAAACCTGGTACGGGCACCGATGTAATATTTACATCTTTTGAAACAGTTGTAAGCGAGCACCCAAAAAAGCTGAATACCTGGGCATTGTACGTACCAGTTTGCAGCACACGGTAAGTAAGCTGGTTTGCTCCCGGTATGGCTAAACCATTCCGGTACCACTGTACACTATCGGCGGGTAATACTTTTAATACGGTACTGTCGCCACTACCAATACACCATTCTGCTTTACCTAATACCTGCAGGCTATCGTATAGTTTCGAAGCTCTTACAGTAACAGTATCTGTTGATACACAACCACCACCATTATGGCGTACTGTAAGTACATAGGTTGTTGTTGTATCGGGTGTTGCAAACGGATTTGCTTTTACCGGATTATCTAAACCTGTTCCGGGGCTCCAGGAATAAAACCAGCCAGGCTTTGGCGGCACGCCAATCTGGTAAATACTGTTATTACATGAACTGCCATCAGGACCTGCATTTGCCTGGTAAGTTAAAGTGTCATAAAGATCGGTGTATAAAGTATCATGGCAACCGTATCCGCTGTAAGGCACCACTACTACAGCTACAGATGTACCTGCAGATGGAGGGGGAATCAATGTTAATGATTGTTGTGTACCTAATATTTGAGTGAATGTATTGTTATACCAGGTATAACTCTGGTAACCATAAGGAGCTGTTACCCTCACTAAATTATCATCCGGGCAAAAATCGGCACCTTCAAACCTGTCGCTGCATTCAGTGTTCACATCAATGTAAGCATAGCCAAAATGTATTCTGAATGTACAATCGGCAGTTTTAAAAAATAACCTGATTTGTTTGCCTGCCAGATTATCGAGATTGATGGAAACAGCCGTCCAGTTTTTATACCAAACCGGTGTAGTACCACCGGGATTGGCCGAAAGTTGAAAACCCGGTAAAGGAGAACCATTGGCAAAGAACGAAAAAGAAGAGCAGTTGATAGGGTAGCCATCTGATAAATTTTGCACAATCAGGTCAAGCCTGGGTTGCTCAGATTCGTGGTGACCGGGGTCCTGGAAAACTACAGCATAATTGTAAATGAGATTATATGTATTGGCATTTGCCGGAATTGTAAAATCGTAAGACACCCCCTCAGCCTGCGTACCAGCAGAATTATTCCCCAATCTGATTGAATGGCCGCTACCATTTGGACAGTTCTTCGGAAATCCGCCATACTCATCAACACCTGCTCCCGGATTGGCCGAATACATAGTATGCCGGTTAAATACCGGCCCCCCCGAAGAATTAAAAGTAATCACATTGGTACTGTCAACAGAAGCTACAGAACCTGTGTAACAGATCCAGCCCGAAAATCCACCACTCTCAAAATCTATATTGGGAGGGCAGTTCTGAGCTTTTACAACAATATCAGCAGCACATAAAAATGTAACAGTAAAAAAAAGAAATAGTATGTAACGACAACCCCGCATCTACATAATTAAAGTATAGTTTTTTGTTTTTTTTCGCAGCTAACTAAAGATAAGTTAATAACAACTCTTGGTGCCCTATTGTTTAAGAGTGTTTTAGCATATTATATGCTGCATGAACATTTCATTTATATGAAGTACTTACGGTTTTTTCTAAGATCGGGTTGCTTTTAATAATAACTTGTTCTTTGCACTGTAATCAGTTAATTTTGCAGCCATGACAATAGAGCATTTAAAATCTATAAGAGACCGCGTTTTGGTTTTGGGGAGGTTTCTTTGACGTTACAAACAGAGAAGCAAAAACCGAAAATGATAAACAACTTTCGCTTTCGCCGGGTTTTTGGGATGATAATACCCGTGCAACCGGAATTCTGAAAGAAATAAAAGTAAATGAATACTGGATAGATATGTACCATGCGGTTGATACCGCTGTGGAAGATTTCGCCGTATTATTTGAATTCTGGAAGGCTGCTGAAGCAACCGAAGAAGAAGCCAAAGAGGCTTTTGATAAAGCTATTGAGTTAATTGAAGATGCTGAATTTAAAAGTACCCTCAATGAACCGGAAGACGAACTGCCCGTTGTGGTACAGATAAACAGTGGTGCCGGTGGTACCGAAAGCCAGGACTGGGCCGAAATGCTGGCTCGTATGTATCGTATGTATGCCGAAAAGCAAGGCTGGAAGGTAACAGAGATTGACTGGCAATGGGGCGATGGAGCCGGTATTAAAACCTGTACTTACGAATTTGAAGGGCCGTTTGCGTATGGATTTATGAAATCTGAGAATGGTGTACATCGCCTGGTTCGTATTTCGCCTTTTGATAGTAATGCCAGAAGACATACTTCATTTGCATCGGTAAATGCTTACCCGCTTGTTGATGATACGATTAATATTGAAATCAACCCCGCTGATGTAAAGATGGAAACCTCACGTAGTGGCGGCGCTGGCGGACAAAATGTAAATAAGGTTGAAACCAAAGTTCAGCTTACTCACATACCAACTGGTATTGTAGTTGTTTGCCAGCAGGACAGGAGCCAGCTTGGTAACCGTGAAATGGCCATGCAGATGTTGAAAAGCCGTTTGTATGAGATTGAATTGCAAAAACGCAATGCATTAAAAGATGCAAGTAACAGCAAAAAGAAAAAGATAGAGTGGGGCAGCCAGATACGCAGCTATGTTTTTCATCCTTATAAAATGATAAAAGACCACCGCACCGATTTTGAAACAGGAAATGTTGGGCCGGTGATGGATGGAGAACTGGATGGTTTTATTAAGGCTTTCCTCATGAGTGAAAAAGAAACGGCCTGATAATTTGGAAATTTGATGATTTGAAGATGAGACGATTGGAGAAAGAATTTTAGTTTACCAGATACTTTTTTGTATTTTAATCATCAAATTGTTTTTATGCAGACAAATAAAGAGAAGAATCTGATTGTAGATTTAACTTTTGATTTTGCATTGAAGATTATCAAATACGCTGAATTACTGGAAGCTAAAAGAAAATATATTATTGCAAGGCAGTTGCTAAGATCAGGAACAGGTATCGGTGCAAATGTAAGAGAGGCTCAAAACGCCGAAAGTAAATTGGATTTTATTCATAAACTTAAAATAGCAGCAAAAGAGGCCGATGAAACTGAATACTGGTTGTTGCTTTGTAAAGATTCTGATGGATATGAAAATTGCGATGAACTTTTAGAGAAATGTAATTCTATTGTAAAAGTATTATCAAAAATTATTTCATCGTCAAAATCAAATTCATTAAAATAATCATCAAATCAACTAATTATCAAATCATCAAATTAATATTATGCAATACGGAGATTTTTATTACCCAATGCCAGTAAATGAGCCAGTACTTAATTATGCACCCGGCAGTAAAGAAAAGTTAGCCCTTAAAGCAGCTTTAAAAGAATTAAAAAGCACCAAAGTTGATGTGCCTATGTACATTGGCGGTGATGAAGTGCGAACGGGTAATACAGTTGATATTCGTCCGCCACATGAGCGTAAACATCTGCTTGGCCAGTTTCATGTGGGTGAGGCAAAGCATGTAACCAAAGCAATCAATGCTGCACTAAAAGTAAAAGATAAGTGGGCCAACATGAGTTGGGAGAACCGTGCCAACATATTTTTAAAAGCTGCCGATTTGTTAGCAGGTAAATACCGCCCATACATTAACGGTACTACCATGCTTGGGCAAAGTAAAAACTGTTTTCAGGCCGAGATTGACGCAGCTTGTGAGTTGATTGATTTTTTGAGATTCAATGTTCACTTCCTGAGTGATATCTACCGTCAACAACCCATTAGTGGGCCAAGTATGAACAACAGGATGGAATACCGCCCACTGGAAGGATTTGTGTTTGCATTAACACCGTTTAATTTTACAGCAATTGGAGGTAATCTGCCAACTTCTGCAGCTATGTGTGGTAATGTTGTTATCTGGAAATGTGCCAACACACAGGTGTACAGCGCACAAATGTTCATGCGTATTTTAAAAGAGGCTGGTTTGCCCGATGGTGTTATCAATCTTGTTTTTATTGATGGACCAACCATTGGCGAAGTGGTTTTTAATCACCGTGATTTTGCAGGCATACATTTTACCGGCAGCACCGGTGTATTTAATATGATGTGGGAAACCATTGGAAAGAACATGGGGATGTACCGTTCGTATCCACGTATTGTTGGTGAGACAGGCGGTAAAGATTTTGTGATTGCACACAAGAGTGCCGATCCCGATGTGGTAGTTACAGCCCTTGCC
>JBATAS010000135.1:0-4507 GCA_049661965.1 Ferruginibacter sp.
ATTATCTGCCATTTAATTTAATTGTGAATTTTTGATTATAATTATTATGTGAAAACTTTTGTTTTTAGTTTATTCTGCTAGTCAGTGATAAATGGATAATCTTCCTGTACATATACATCTTTGAGCAATTCGTTATCATCTGGCCAAGGACTTTCTTCTGCAAACTGAACCGACTCTTCCACCTCTTTCCTTACTCTTTCTATTATTTCTTCCACCTGTTCATCAGTTATTTTGTATTGCTCTTTCAATATATTAAGTACATGATCAATCGGGTCTTTTTCCTTGTATTCTTCTAATTCTTCTTTGGTACGATATTTTTGCGGATCACTCATACTGTGACCTTTATAACGGTATGTTTTTATTTCAAGTAAAGTAGGCCCGCCTTTTTCTCTGGCTCTGTTAACAGCTCTTAAAACTGCATCATGTACCGCTTCAGGGCTCATGCCATCAACACTATCGCTTGGCATTTCATAGGCATCAGCCAGTTTATATATATCCAGCGTTTTACTGGTACGGGCAACAGATGTACCCATGGCATAATGATTGTTTTCGCAGATAAACACAACGGGCAGATCCCAAAGCATGGCCATATTAAATGATTCATGCAGCATACCCTGCCTGGCAGCACCATCGCCAAAAAAGCAAAGCACGGCATTGGTTGAATTGCGGTAGCGCTCGGCAAAAGCCAAACCTGCTCCGGTACCTATTTGTGCACCCACAATACCATGACCACCAAAGAAATTTTCTTTTAATCCAAAAAAGTGCATACTTCCACCCTTTCCCTTACTGCAACCCGTTGCTTTACCATACAACTCAGCCATACAGGCTTTAGGAGTAATGCCTTTGGCAATAGCCAAAGCATGATCGCGGTAAGCAGTAATGAATTTATCATCGGGTGTGGTAGCCGTCATACAACCGGCAGCAACCGCCTCCTGCCCTATGTACAGGTGACAAAAGCCACGGATTTTTTGCATGCCATATAGCTGGCCCGTCTTTTCCTCGAAGCGGCGTAAAAGCAGCATCAGTTCGTACCAGTATAAATACGTTTCTTTTGAGAATTTTGTAGCCAATGGGTTTATTTTTTGAGGGGCAAAGATAAGGGAGAAATGCGAATTTACAGTAGGGAATTGGTAATGGGGAATTTGGGATCAAGAATTTGGCAAAGCAGGTTATTTCTGACTATTAATAGCCGATATTTTCTTAGTATAATAAGTACTTACCTGATTAGCAAAACTGAGCCATTATTTTCTGATTCCCAACCATTAATATTTGTAAACAAAATTCGGTAAACATAAGAGCCGGCTGGTTGTTCTTTTCCTTTATACGTTCCATCCCATCCTTTACCATATTTACGGGTTTCAAAAACTTTTTCGCCATAGCGGTTAAAAACAATAAAACTAAATTTTTGAATGGCCTGGTTAATGGTAGGTTTAAAGATATCATTCAATCCATCGTTGTTAGGGGTAAATGCATTAGGTATACCGATAGGAATACAATTGGCACGTTGAATCGTTATTGAATCTGTTCCCACACAATTATTAAAATCTCTTACGGTTAGATAAAAAGTGCCAAAGCTGCTGATATTAAAATATTGGGCTTTAGAACCATCATTCCAGGTATAGTCAATATAACCTGGCACTTCAATGCGTAAATTATTACCATAGCACATTTGCTGATTTGGAGGCAGGAAGTTCTTAGGGACTGTATCAATTGCCATTACATTAAGCGTATCGGTAGCGCTGCAATTGTTTGCATCTGTTACTTTTACCCAATATTGACCGGTTACATTTATTAAAAAATCGGGTTGAGTGCTGTTATCCTGCCATAGATAACTATTGAAAACTCCAGGCGTAATCTTTGTTGGTACATCCAGGCAGATATTTCCATCGGGGCCAAGATCGGGCTTGGGTTTTTGGTGAACAGTTAATGTGGTTGTTACAATGGAATCACAACTTAGCGAAGTAAGTAAAGTGTCTTTATAAATACCGGAAGTAGTTTGATAGGCACTGCCGGCGTAATAGGATTGGCCTTCGCAAATTGTAGTATCAGTTGTAGTGAATTTTCTGTTGATGGTTAAGTTAAGGGTGATGATGCTGTCGCAGCCAACAGTATTGGGTATTGTTTGGGTATATATGCCGCTGGAGTTATAAGCCTGGTTGTTTAAGGTGTAACTACTGCATTCAGATGCTGTGATAAAAGAAAAAGTATTATTGGCGCATTTGCTCAGCTTTAGTAAAAAAATATCATCATAACCTAATGAAGTAAGATTTTCAATACCCGGACCGGGATCAAAATCTGCCACAGTTTCAAAAGCGCCAATTGTATAAACGCTCCCCCCTCCATCAACTGCTAAAGAAGTTCCATAATCATTCTCCAGCCCACCAATTGCTTTAGCCCAAACAAAATCACCTTGAGCATCCCATTTGAAAATAAAAGCTTCCTTCTGGCCTGGTGCTGTTGTAATGTTAAAAGAACCTGGGCCAGGGTCAAAATCTACAGTGAGATAAAAACTACCTGTTGCATATACATTTCCTGCAGCATCAACTTCAAGCGCATTTAGCATATCATCAGCTGTACTTCCGGTAGTTTTTGCCCAAATCAGATTGCCAGCAGCATCAAGTTTACAAATGAAGAAATCTACATAACCTACTGAACCTAACATCAATTCTGCAGGGCCGGGATCGAAGTCTACTTCTCCATAAAAAGTACCACCTATAAACACATTACCAGTCTGATCTGCTTTTATAGAGAATCCATTGCTTTGGTAGTTTGTTGATTTCAAATGTTTTGCCCAAACAAAATCGCCCGAGGTATTTAACTTTAAAATATATGCAGACCAATACGGCTCGGTAATAATAAAAGTACCCGGGCCGGGATCAAAATCGCAGGCGCCCGCAAAAGTACCTGTAATAAAAACATTCCCAGCGCCATCAACAGCTATTGCATTACCCTCATCAAATGTTGACTGGCTACCAATTCCCTTTGCCCAAACAAAATCTCCGTTTAAATCTAATTTTAAAATAAAAATATCTTCGCTGCCGCTAACATTAGGCAGTGTAAAAATACCTGGTCCGGGATCCAAATCTGTAAAATTACCATATGTGCCTGTTACATAACAATTCCCCAACCGGTCAAGCGCTAAATTAAAGGGCTTATTAAAAACAAAAGAATTGCTGGCAAATGTCTTTCCCCATACGAAATCCCCCGATGCATCCAGTTTAATAAGAAAAAGTTTGTCTGATGTACTGCCATTAACTACACCAGGGCCGGGATCCAGGTCTATCACTGATACATAACTACCAAGTATAATTAAATCCCCATTTGAGCTTATCTGTATTGAGAGTGGGTGTGCATCCAATCCTTCTATCACTTTAGCCCAGATAAGGTTCCTGTTTGCATCAAGTTTCGAAATAAATCCATAGGTATTGTTAATTGCTGAAAGTGTATATACTCCGGGACCAGGATCAAAATCTATTGTACCACTAAAGTAACCAGCTGAATAAACATTGCCAGATAGGTCGATTGTTACAGATTTTCCTTTCTCCCAATATATTTCACCAAAATGTGCTACCCACTCAAAATTTACATTTTGAGCCCAACATGGTGTACTCAAAAAAATACAAATGATAGCTGGAATTATTTTCTTCATTCTAAAAAGACTAACGAATTAAAATTTACGGGGTAATAAAAATTAAAAATAACAATATTGGTTGCAATATAAATCAGGATTTTTTTAAGCACCAAACTAAATCTTATCTTATCAGCAAAACATTTCCTCTTTCTGTAAAGGATTTACCTGTTGAGTTTTTAAATCTTATGAGATAGACATAAGCCCCAGGCTCCAGGGGCTGTCCTTTAAATCTTCCACTCCAACCCTCTTCAATATTTTTTGTTCTGAAAATGAGCTGGCCGCTCCGATTGTACACTTGCAACTGGTAATCATTAATCTCTATATTAATCGTTGGCTTAAAGGCATCATTCTTACCATCATTGTTTGGTGTAAAGGCATTTGGAATGCCGATGGGGATGCAATTGATTTCCTGTACGGTTAAGGTATCGGTACCAGTGCAGTTATCATAATTGGTTACGGTTAAATAATACATTCCCGGGGTTCTTATTTCAATATTGGAACGGGTTGCTCCGGTACTCCACTCATAAGATTTATAACCAGGTACATTTATTTTTAAAACATTGCCGCTGCAAAGCTGCTCGTTGGCAGGTAAATAATTTGCCGGTAAAGCTACCTGTTCTCTTATAACTAACCTGGCAGCAGCCTTACAGTTAAACTGATTGGTTACTGTAACCAGATATGATCCGGGTGCAGTAACTGTGTATTGTGCAGCAGTACTCTGGTCCTGCCATAAATAAGAATTGAAAACACCGGGGTTAAGTACAATGGTTTCGTCTGCACAAATATTTCTATCGCTACCAAGGTTGGGATTTGGTTTATTGCTGACAAAGAGATTTGTAACAATTACAGAATCGCAGCCTGTGCTGGTTTTTAAAG
>JBATAS010000136.1:0-8384 GCA_049661965.1 Ferruginibacter sp.
ACTGTGTTCCAAAACTTGACCAGGATGTTTTTCTCACTGCAAAGATCACCGACTGGAATGATCTGAATTTACTGGAAGGAGAAAGCAACTTATTTTTTGAAGGAACTTTTCTGGGTAAAGCTATGATCAACCCAAAAACTTCAGGCGATACTTTAAACATTTCGCTGGGCAGGGATAAAAATATTTCTGTAAAAAGAACAAGTGTTAAAGAGTACAGTAAAAAACAGTTCCTCGGCAGCAATAAAATTGATTACCGTACATTTGAGATCAGTATCCGTAACAATAAAAAACAAGCAATCAATTTGGTTGTTGAAGATCAGTTTCCTGTAAGTACCATGAAAGAAGTGGAAGTAGATAAAATAGAAAACAAAGAAGCTGAACTCGACAGTGAAACCGGCAAATTAAAATGGACCATTCAGTTAGCTCCTGGTAAAGAAAAGAAGGTTGATTTTAAATACGCCGTTAAATATCCAAAAAACAACAGTATTGTGTTAGAGTAAGTACTTACGTTGGCAGCTGTATAAAAGAGAGGAGTCATTATCAAAAAACTTCTTACTTTTAAACCTAAACCTTTTGTTTATGCCTATACGTATGGAAGATGATCCCAATGATCAACAGGATTTTGATGACAGTAATACCTCTGGCGGTGGTGGCCGTGGTGGTGGAGGTGGTGGAAGTCTTTTAAATTTTCTACCGTTGCTCCTTGGTTTGTTCAGAGGCGGAGGCGGCGGTAAAAAAATATTGTTATTGTTGGTTGCCGGTGCCGCCGCTTATTTTTTCCTGTTCAGAAACAGTTCGGGAGGTGGAGGTGGTGTAACTGATGTTGTTAAAAACCTCTTTTCACAAAGTGGATATAGTTTTAGTCCCGAACAATTTAAAAAGGCAAGTGTTTATGAAGGCCTCTCCGACGATAACACAAAAAACCCTTTACCAGAATCAGTTTCTCTGTTACGTTTTGCTCCTGACCGTAAAAACCAGGGCCAGCAAGGCTCTTGCGTGGCATGGAGCAGCACCTATGCAGCCAGAACAATTGTTGAGGCAGCATCAACAGGACAAAACGGAAACAGTACAGCCTATAGTCCGGCCTATGTTTATAACCAGATAGGACTGGAAGGTTGCCAGGGTGCATACATTCAAAATGCTATGGAACTGATGCAGCAAAAAGGTGTAGTTGCATACAGCGATTTCCCCTATACCGACCAGGATTGCAGCCGGCGGCCAAATTCTGTTTTAGACAATAAGGCTGCTCAAAACCGTATGCATGGTTTTACCAGATTAACCAATGGTGAAGGCGTTGAAGGAATAAGTGTAAGGGCTGTAAAAGAACACCTGGCAAAAGATGCACCCGTTGTTATTGGTATGATGGTGGGCGGTTCTTTTATGCAGGAGATGATGGGAAAGGAATTATGGACACCAACTAATCAAGACCGTAGCCAGATGGGCTTTGGGGGCCATGCCATGTGTGTGATTGGTTACGATGACCGCAAGCAGGCAGTACAAATTATGAACAGCTGGGGACCTGAGTGGGGCAACAACGGTGTTGCCTGGGTTCGTTATGCCGACTTTAAGGAATTTACCCGTGAAGCTTATGGTATTGATCCCATGCCCAAGCATGGTGCTGCAGTTAATGTAAGTTTTGAAGCGGCTATTGGTTTGGTTAAGAATGATAATAAACAATATATCCCGCTAAAATTGAAAGCCGGCAATATTTTTGAAACTGTAAGTACGGTTGCACCAGGCACAAAATTCAAGATGGAAATAAAAAATTCAACGGAGTGCTATACTTATATTTTTGGACAGGAAACAGATGGCAGCAGTTATACCTTATTTCCTTACCCCAGTAAAGAAGATGCGACCAAAACATCCTTTTCACCTTATTGCGGTATTACGGGTTATCGTTTATTTCCACGGGGTAAAAGTTTAGTGCCCGATAATATTGGTAACAAAGATGTGTTTGCCATTGTGGTAACCAAACAGGAACTTGACTGGTATGCTGTAAACAATGCCATTACCAAAAGTACTGCAGGCGACTATGCTGCTAAAGTTGCCGATGCACTAAAACAGAATGCAGTTTCGGGAGTAAGTTTTTCTGCAGGCAACGGAGGTACCATAAATTTCAGGGCTAATAATTCACAGCAACAGGCAGTACTTTGTGTTGTAGAAGTAAATAAATAATCAGATGAGTAATGCCGATCAATTTCTTAAAATAGTAAAGCATCCTGTTAAATTCAGGATGTTTTTATTATCAAATCTACCCGCCGCTTTTTTTTCGGGAGTACGGGTTGTTGATGCGGATGAAAAAAAATGCCTGGTAAAAATTCCATACAAATGGTTCAGCACAAATCCTTTTAAAAGTACATATTTTGCCTGCCTGAGTATGGCTGCCGAAATGAGTACCGGTGTTTTGGCATTGGTACATATATATAAGCGCCAACCGGCGGTAAGCATGCTGGTTTCAAAAGTAGAAGGCAGTTTTGTAAAAAAAGCAACCGGCATCACCATATTTACCTGCGAAGATGGCACAGCCATCAAACAAACCATTGAAGATGCAATTATAAGCGGTGAAGGAAAAATTGTTACGGCTAAATCGTATGGCAGAAACAAGGATGGTGAAATAGTGGCAGAATTTGCCATTACCTGGAGCTTTAAGGTTAAATCAAATTAATATTGATATAAGCTTACTATCCCCGTATTTATGTAATTTGCAGCTCCCTGAGTGTATTAAAAAATACATCAGAAATTAAAACTAATCATAACTGATTTTAGAAAACCCAGCTATCAATAAAATTAAAACCAAATCCAAATCCCCTTTTTCCGCAGGATGCTGTGCAAAGGGTTAGGGGTAAATAACATATGGCAAAAGACTTGCGTAAACAGGAAGCATTAGACTACCATTCAAAAGGCCGTCCCGGAAAAATAGAAGTTATACCAACCAAAGAAGCCAAAACACAAAGAGATTTATCTTTAGCCTATTCACCGGGTGTTGCCGAGCCCTGCCTGGAGATTGCTGCCAATACTGAAGAGGTTTATAAATATACAGCAAAAGGAAATTTAGTTGGCGTTATCAGTAACGGAACCGCTGTACTTGGCCTGGGTGATATAGGCCCCGAAGCAGGTAAACCCGTGATGGAAGGTAAGGGCGTGCTTTTTAAAATCTTCGCTGACATTGACGTATTTGATATCGAGATCAACGAAACCGATCCTGAAAAGTTTGTGCAGATTGTTCAGGCGCTGGAACCAACATTTGGTGGAATTAATTTAGAGGACATCAAAGCTCCTGAATGTTTTTATATTGAACAGGAACTGAAGAAACGTTGCAAGATACCTATCATGCATGATGATCAGCATGGTACAGCCATCATCAGTGCAGCTGCATTACTGAATGCCCTCATCCTGCAAAAAAAGAAAATTGATAAAGTACGGTTTGTAGTGAATGGCGCCGGTGCCGCAGCTATGGCCTGTATTAAGTTATACGAATCGCTGGGTGCAAAGCACAGCAATTTTATGGTGTTTGACCGTAAAGGAATTTTATATAAAGGCAGAGAAGATGTAGAAGACATTAAAAAAGATTTTTGCGTTGATGCCAAATACAAAGACTACGATCTTAAAAAAGCATTGAAAGATGCTGATGTTTTTATCGGTTTGAGTATTGGAAATGTTGTAACCGCCGAAATGGTAAAGAGCATGGCAAAAAATCCCATCGTTTTTGCCATGGCCAATCCCGATTCGGAAATCAATTACGATGTGGCTGTTGCTGCCCGTAAAGATATCATTATGGCCACCGGCCGCAGCGATTATCCCAACCAGGTAAACAATGTGCTTGGCTTCCCTTACATCTTCCGTGGTGCATTGGATGTACGTGCCACACAAATTAATGAAGCCATGAAACTGGCTGCAGTAAAAGCATTGGCCGAGCTGGCGAAAGCTCCTGTACCCGATATTGTAAACCTGGCTTACAACGAAAAGACAATTGTTTTTGGCCCCACTTATATTATTCCAAAACCGTTGGACCCCCGTTTAATTTCAACCGTAGCACCCGCAGTTGCAAAAGCAGCTATGGAAAGCGGTGTTGCAAAACATCCGGTAACTGATTGGGATGGATACATTGAAAATTTAAACAGCCGTCTGGGGCTGGATAACCAGTTAAGCCGTGTCATCAGCAGTAAGGCCCGTAAAGATCCCAAGCGGATTGTTTTTGCTGATGCAGAAAACATCAAGATCCTGAAAGTGGCACAACTGGTGATGGAAGAGAATGTTGCCTATCCCATATTGCTGGGCAGAGAAGAACGGATCAGAAAACTTGCCGATGAAAACGGAATTGACCTGGAAGGCATGCCCATTTTAAATCCGGCAGATGATCAGCATGAAGACCTGCGGAAAAAATTCGGCGATGTATTCTTTGACAAAAGACAACGCAAGGGTGTAAACAGGTATGAAAGTTATAAAGCCATGAAGGACCGCAATCATTTTGGTTGTATGCTGATAGAAAATGGTGAAGCTGATTGTATGATCAGCGGACTGAGCAGGAATTATCCCGACACCATTCGTCCTGCCTTACAGATTATTGGTACCGAGCCGGGTGTTAAGAAGATTGCCGGTATGTATATTATGTTTACCAAACGTGGGCCAATTTTTCTGGCCGATACAACCGTAAACTTTAACCCTACTGCTGAAGAACTGGCCGAAATAACTTTACTCGTTGCCAAAGAAGTAAAACAATTCAACATCAAACCACGCATTGCCATGCTTTCCTACTCCAACTTTGGCAGCAGCGATTCGGCAGAAGCAAACCTGGTGCGTAAGGCAAGAGAAATTGTAAAACAAAAAGACCCTTCGCTTATTTGCGATGGCGAAGTACAGGGGATACTGGCTTTCAATAAAGAAATTTTAAAAGAGAACTATCCGTTTACCGAATTACTGAATGGCGAAGTGAACATTCTAATCTTCCCCAATTTATCGGCCGGTAATATTGCCTATAATCTTTTACAGGAAGTTGGGGGAACAGATTCTATTGGCCCTATCTTACTTGGATTGAATAAACCTGTACACGTGCTGCAGCTGGGAAGCTCAATCCGTGCCATCTTTAATATGGTGCTGATTGCCGTTGTGGATGCACAAACCAAATGTAAAACAAACACTAAAGAAGTAATTAAGAAAAGTAAGTGGTGGAAACGTAAAAAGAATATTGCACAGGAAATGTGATTTGTAATGCATGATGTTTGATGTACGATGTACGAAAGCATCATAAACCTAAATTAACTTACATTCGTACATCTGACAGCTAACATCAAACATAACTAATTAATGCTTTTTTTCAATCATTTTGGCCGTTACCTCCTGATGCTGAAAGGCATGTTTACCAAACCGGAAAACATGCGCATGTACTGGAAGGAGCTTATGCATCAGTGTGTTGAAATCGGCATCGGCTCACTGGGTATTGTCATAATCATTTCAGTTTTTATGGGTGCGGTTAGTGCCGTGCAAACATCTTACCAATTAGTCAGCCCGTTAATTCCAGCTACAACTATTGCTCAAATTGTACGGGATACGGTTATCCTTGAATTTGCACCCACAGTGGTTTGTATTGTACTGGCTGGTGTTATAGGCAGCAAGATTGCCAGTGAGCTGGGTAACATGCGGGTGAGTGAACAGATTGATGCGTTGGAGATCATGGGCATTAATACCAAATCGTATTTAATTATGCCTAAAGTTGTTGCCAGCCTGTTAACCATCCCCATGCTGGTTGTGTTATCTATGGTGCTGGGAATTTTAGGCGGAAGACTGGCAGGCGCAGCAACCGGTATCATATCAACCGATACCTATGATATGGGACTGCTCATGAATTTTTTACCTTACAATGTATTTTTTGCACTGGTAAAAGCATACACATTTGCATTTATTATCAGCACCATTCCTTCTTACTATGGCTACTATGTAAAAGGTGGTGCCCTGGAAATTGGCCGCAGCAGTACCAAAAGTGTTGTTGTTAGTTGTATAATGATATTATTTGCAGATTATATTCTGGCAGCGCTTCTTTTAGATAAGTAATAGTTTTATAACCAATGATAGAGTTCAAGAATATAAAGAAAAGTTTTGGCGATAAAGTTGTCCTTAATGATGTAAGCCATGTTATGGAAACAGGCAAGGCCAATTTAATCATCGGGCAGAGCGGCAGTGGTAAAACAGTATTACAAAAATGCCTGGTAGGATTATTTGAGCCAAACGAAGGCGAGATCATTTACGACGGCGTAAGTTTTACCGACATGGGCATTGAAGAAAGAAAAGAACTCCGCCAGCAGATCGGCATGCTTTTCCAGGGATCGGCTTTGTTCGACAGTATGACCGTTGAACAGAACATCATGTTCCCGATTGACATGTTTACACAAAAAACCTTTGCCGAAAAACTAAAAAGGGTTAATGAAGTTTTAGAAAGGGTAAACCTGGCAGGTATCAATAAAAAATATCCTGCCGAACTGAGTGGCGGTATGAAGAAAAGAGTTGGTATTGCCCGGGCTGTTGTACTCAATCCTAAATATTTATTTTGTGATGAACCCAACTCTGGCCTCGATCCGCAGACCTCGATGGTAATTGATCACTTGATACTTGAACTGACCCGTGAATTCAACATGACCACCGTCATCAACACACACGACATGAACAGTGTAATGGAAATGGGTGAAAATATTCTTTACCTGTACGAAGGCAAAAAAGAATGGACCGGTAATAAGAAAGACATCATCTTTTCTAAAAATCAGCGACTCAACGAATTTATTTTTGCCAGCGAATTTTTACAGGATGCCAAGGATATGCGTATGCTGGAAGCAAAGGGAAAAATTGATGGCGACAGGGATATGGATGAGTTGCTGAAGTAACAACCAAAAATCTCCCAAACAATCCCCTATCTCCCTTATCTTTGCCGCAATTCCTTCCCGAAATCATCGGGATTTTACAAATTTTTAATTCTTAATTGAACCATGTCAGTATTAGTTAATAAAGATTCCAAAATAATTGTGCAGGGTTTTACGGGTACCGAGGGTACTTTTCATGCCACACAAATGATTGAATATGGTACCAAGGTTGTTGGTGGTGTTACACCGGGTAAAGGTGGCAGTACGCACTTAGATAAACCTGTTTTTAATACCGTGGCCGATGCAGTTAAAACAACCGGTGCCGATGTGAGCATTATTTTTGTGCCACCGGCTTTTGCTGCCGATGCCATTATGGAAGCGGCGGATGCTGGTATTGCTTTGGTGGTTTGTATCACCGAAGGTATTCCGGTACAGGATATGGTGAAAGTGAAAAACTATTTAGCCAATAAAAACACAAGGCTGGTTGGGCCAAACTGCCCCGGCGTTATAACTGCCGATGAATGTAAAGTAGGCATCATGCCGGGCTTTATTTTTAAGAAAGGAAGAATTGGTATCGTTTCAAAATCGGGCACACTTACTTACGAAGCTGCCGACCAGGTTGCCAAAGCAGGCCTGGGTATTTCTACGGCTATTGGTATTGGTGGCGATCCCATCATTGGTACAACTACTAAAGAAGCGGTTGAATTATTTATGAACGACAGCGAAACTGATGCGATTGTAATGATTGGTGAAATTGGCGGCGGTATGGAAGCAGAAGCAGCTAACTATATTAAATCTACCGGTAACAAAAAACCTGTTGTTGGTTTTATTGCCGGACAAACAGCACCTCCCGGCCGCCGGATGGGCCACGCTGGTGCCATTGTTGGTGGTGCCGATGATACAGCCGCTGCAAAAATGAAGATCATGACTGAATGTGGTATTCATGTAGTTGCAAGTCCTGCAGATATTGGCAAGACAATGGCAGAAGTGATGAAGAAATAATTACGTAAGATATTTATCTGAAAAGCCCTGTTTTGCAGGGCTTTTTTATTTACAAAAAAGCCGGGATAAAAATCCCGGCCGTTAAAGTATAGCCATGTAACAAATTTGAATAGTGCATTTTGCCATGCTTTCAAACTGTCCTGTATACTTAAACCAAATTATATGCCGTGGGTTTAATAAAACCGATTAATAAAATGTTAATGAATTTTATAAAAACAGTTTATGCAAAACAAGTTTTAAATCCATCTCAGTATAAATTGTTATATTTTTTAACCAATATGATGACTACATAACAAATTGTATCTTGTAATTAAAATACCCTTATATGTTTTTAAAAAAAATTACCCTGTTTTTTATATTGATAACAGGTATATCTATGAGTTCAATGGCACAAACAAAAAACGATTATACAGCTAACTGGAAAAAAGTTGAAGGATTTGAAAAAAAAGGATTGACCAAATCTGCTTTGGAAGAAGTCATGGTTATTTACAACCTGGCCATTAAGGCCGGTAATGATGCCCAGCAGATAAAAGC
>JBATAS010000137.1:0-7681 GCA_049661965.1 Ferruginibacter sp.
CGGATTCAAAAATCATATCATCAGCAACCTGGCCTATTTTACGGATTATTATCATACCGAACAAAGCAGCAAAGTGATAAACCTGCTGCAGCTTTCTGCTTCAAAAAAAATTAAGATTACTAAACGCTGGAATTTGTACACAGACATAACATTTCAGCAAACAGATGGCAGCGCTCCGGTAAAAGTTCCCTTAATTTTTACCCGCAACCGCCTGGCTTATGAAGGTGTGTTCTTTAAAAATTTAAATTTAAGTACAGGTCTTGAAGTTCGATACTTTACACCTTTTGAAGCATATGGTTATTCTCCCATAATGGGGCAGTTTGTACCGCAGGATACAGTTAATTTAGAAAATGTACCCGATATAGCGGCCTTCTTTCATTTTCGTATCAAATCATTTACAGCTTATATACGGGCCGAAAATCTGAATACGGTTAGTTTTACCAACGGCTTCGGATTTACAAATAACAATTTTGCGGCACAGCATTATCCAACACAGGGATTTATGTTACGGTTTGGAATACAGTGGGGTTTTGTCAACTAACTGACATAAACACAGATCAAGGCTGTTAAATTATTCCTATTGAGCGCATCAATATTGCATTTACAGTATTCTGTTGTAAATTTGCGTTGCAGATGAAAAAAATCTATATCGGCATATTAGCATTTTTATACCTGGCTGTTTCTTCGGGAATTGCTTTGGAGTTGCATTATTGCATGGGCGAAAAAGCTGGTATGGAATTATATGGCTCATCCAGCGAGACCTGTGGCAAGTGTGGTATGACAGATAAAGACAGTGGCTGTTGCCACGATGAGTTTAAGTTCTATAAGATAAGTGATTCTCATAAAATTGTTTCAAACGATATTGATCTTACAGCATCTTCAATTGCTGTAATTACTGACTATAATATATATGACTGGCAAATGCCAATCAATATTGCAATACCTTCAGTAAACAATAACTCTCCTCCCGATGATACAGGGCCTTCTTCCCGTATCATGAATTGTGTTTTCAGACTATAGAATTGATTTTGAATTTTTACATCGGTAAAGATATTTAGCGATGTTCGTGTTATTGGTCCAACGTCCCGTCTGACCAACAATTAAATTTATTCAACATCAAAATTTTTATAAAATGAAAACATTATCATTATTTGCTGTAATACTGTTCAGCATATTCACAATCAACACTTCATCTGCACAAAGCAAAACAACTGAAACCATTAAAGTATGGGGCAACTGTGGCATGTGTAAAACAACAATAGAAAAAGCTGCAAAATCTGCCGGTGCAAAAACAGCGGACTGGAACGAAGACAGTAAGGAGCTTAAAGTAACTTATGCTGCTAAAAAAACTTCTTCTGCAAAAATTCAGGATGCCATTGCAAAGTCTGGTTATGATACACAGGATTTTACTGCAGTAAAATCAGCTTACGATAATTTACATGGCTGCTGCAAGTATGACCGCAAAGCTGATGCAGATGTGGCTTCTGTGGCTTATGCCTGTCCTATGAAATGTGAGAAAGATAAAACATACGGCAAGCCCGGCAAATGTCCTTCATGTGGAATGGATTTGAAAGAAAAGAAGGACGACCACTCAGATCATAAACATTAATATCGCTTCGGAAATAAATTAAGTGATACAGTTGCAGTTTTATTGCGACTGTATCACCCATTCCGGCTGCATATTAAGCCGATACAGTATTTAGTATGCTACTGTTATAACAGCTTGATATAGAAAGCCGCTAAAATTAATGATCATGAAAAGTATAAAATATATAATGATGTTTTGCCTGCTTTTCTCAGGTACAATATCTTATTCGCAGAATATACAAAAAAAGAGCCCCGATATTTCGGTAAGCGTTAAAGTTTATGGAGTTTGTGGTCAGTGCAAAGAAAGAATAGAAGAGGCAGTAAAAGGTAAAGGTGTAAAAAATGCTGCGTGGGATGAAAATTCTCAAATACTCAGTCTGGTTTATAATCCTGCTAAAGTTTCGTTGGACAAACTGAAGAACAAAATTGTTGAAGTTGGCCATGATGTAGAGGACATGAAAGCAAACGTAGCAGTATATGAAGCTTTACCAAAGTGTTGTCTTTACCGGGAAACAGGTGCTGCCGCAAACCACGATAAAAATGCGATGAATACAGCTGTAGATTCTTACTTATTAAATTCGTCAAACTTAGCATCACCGGCCTTGAAGGATTATATTAAAGGGATTGTATTAAATGAAGATTTTAAAGGCACATTAACGCCGCTCCGGAATGCAAGCATATTCTGGTTGGGAACAGATGACGGTGTACTTACTGACAGCAGCGGTGTTTTTAACATCAGGCACAACGGCAAAAGCAGCCGCCTTGTTGTAAGTTTTTCCGGGTACAAATCAGATACTATCAGTGTAGCTTCTTCAAATGATCTAAAGATTGTGCTGGCATCTAAAAAGCAGTTAAAAGAAGTTGTAGTTTCTGCGAGGAAACGTACGATGTACACAAATAATTTCAGTGCTGTACGAACACAAACAATGACGGGTGGTGAACTTCTAAAAGCTGCCTGTTGTAACCTCAGCGAAAGTTTTGAAACCAATCCTTCCGTTGATGTTTCCTATAACGATGCTGTTACTGGATCAAAACAAATTCAGTTGTTGGGGTTAAGCGGAAACTATACACAACTTACGGTTGAAAATTTACCGGGGCCAAGAGGAATAGCCACACCCCTGGGATTGAATTCCATTGCCGGTCCATGGATAGAATCAATTCAGTTGACCAAAGGAGTTGGTTCGGTTGCCAATGGTTATGAAAGTATAGCCGGACAGATAAATGTAGAACTGAAAAAACCTGAAAACAGTGAAAAGCTTTTGGCAAACCTGTATATAAACGGGCAGGGCAAAACAGATATGAATTTAAATCTTTCGCAAAAGATAAATACGAAATGGTCAGCAGGTTTATTACTGCATGACAATTTCTTAACGAATAAAAAAATAGATTTCAATAAAGATGGTTTCAGAGATCAGCCTACCGGCAATACATTCAGTATGGTAAACAGGTATAAGTTTGATAACAGTAAAGGCGTAATGGCGCAGTTTGGTATTAAAGTTTTAAACGACAGAAGGACCAGTGGTGAAGTAAGTTTTGATCCGAAAAAAGATAAGAATACAACTAATTTTTATGGAGTGGGAATTAATACCGATCGTTACGAACTATTTGGAAAGATTGGTTATTTATTTCCTGAAAAAAAATACAAAAGTATCGGCTTACAGATAGCCGCAATCAGTCATGAACAGGATTCGTATTTTGGATTGACAACCTATACCGGAAAACAAAAAACCTTTTACAGTAATTTGATATACCAGTCAATTATTAAAACCACTATTCATAAATTCAGGGCCGGACTCAGTTTTCAATACGATCAGTATAACGAAAATTTTAAATTGAATAATTATAAAAGAACAGAAGCAGTGCCTGGCGCTTTTGGTGAATATACTTATACGCCTAATGATAAGTTTAGTGCTGTTGTTGGTTTACGTGCAGATCATAACAGCCTGTTTGGATTTTTTGTAACGCCCCGTTTGAACCTGCGTTACGAACCTGTTAAAGGAACAATCATCAGGGCAAGTGTTGGCCGTGGGCAACGTACTGCAAATATCTTTGCTGAAAATACAGGTGTGTTTGTAAGTGCACGCCAGGTTAACATTATCGCTTCCGGGTCAGGTAAAGCCTATGGGCTAAATCCCGAAGTTGCCTGGAATAAGGGCATAAGTATTGATCAGAAATTCAGACTTTTTAATAATGATGCCTTATTTGTGGTGGATTATTTCAGAAACGACTTTAAGGATCAGGTGGTGGTTGATTTGGAAAATCCAAGGGCTGTAAGTTTTTACAATTTACAGGGAAAATCTTTTTCCAACAGCCTGCAGGCCGAGTTAAATGTAGAGCCGGTAAAGAAATTTGAAATCCGCCTTGCGTACAGGTATTTTGATGTAAAAACTACATTCAATGGCAAGTTGATGGAACGCCAGTTAATTTCTAAAAACCGGGCATTTGTAAATCTTGCTTATGCTTTTAAAGGTTTTAAGGTTGATTATACAGTAACCTATAATGGAAAGAAAAGGATACCTGATACACAGGCTAATATTCCAGCTTATCAGTTGGCCGCTTATTCACCTGATTATGTGTTGATGAACACCCAGCTATCCAAAACCTTTGGTAATAAATATGAGATTGAAGTTTATATTGGCGCTGAAAACCTGACCAATTATTTTCAGCAGCATGCAATTGTTGCGGCCGATCAACCGTTTAGCCAGTACTTTGATGCGTCAATGGTTTGGGGGCCGCTCAGCGGCAGAATGTTTTATGGAGGAATAAGGTTTAAAATCAAATAAGATTTTAAAGAAGTCAGGTCTTCAAGACCTGACTTCTTTAAAATTCATCATGAAAAAAATATTGCTTTTCATATTGTCATTATTTCAAAAGAAAAATTGTTGTAAATGAAAAAATCATTTTTAGTTGTTATTGTTTTAATGAGCGCTTTAATAAGTAATGCTCAGTTAAGGATAGGAGGTACTGTTCCTGAAATTTCCCTGGCAGGTACGCAGGATACAATTGTAAAGCTTTCATCGCTGCAGGGAAAAGTAGTACTGATTGATTTTTGGGCAAGCTGGTGTGCGCCTTGCCGGGCAGCTAATCCTTATATTCAGAAACTATATAAAAAGTATAAGGAAAAAGGGTTTGAAGTATTTGCTGTTTCACTGGATGTAAAAAAAGAAGCCTGGCTTAAGGCAGTTAAAAAAGATAAACTTACTTATACTCAGGTTATTGATAACAGCGGCTGGAATTCAAAAGTGGCTGAACAGTTTTTTGTGGATGCTTTGCCAACCAATTTTTTACTTGATAAAAACGGAAAGATAGTAGCCATTAATATTGAAGGCAAAGAAATGTTTGATATGGTTAAGCAGTTGGTTCAGTAATTATTTAAACGGCTGTTACAAATAAATTTTTTACTACTTCACGGCTCAGTAGTTTTTGTTCCTTCCTGTTAACTTTTACCTGGAAGCTTTTATCAAATTCTTCTATGGACTCTACCAGGAGTTCGTCGCCTAGTTTGATATTGGTTTTGGTGAGGTATTGTAAAAAGCTGTTGGAATGTTCAGCAACAGCAACAAATTTTACCTTATCACCAATAGCATGTTCCGACAGCGGCTTGCTGCTGTTTTTTGCAAAACGCCCTTTGGCGTCAGGAATAAGATCGCCATGCGGATCAGCTTTCGGGAAGCCTAAATGTTCATCAAGTTGTTCAATAAGCTCATCACTTACCACATGCTCCAGTTGTTCTGCTATCTCATGTATCTCATCCCATTTAAAATTCAGTTTGTTTACCAGCCACACTTCCCAAAGCCGGTGTTTGCGTATGATACTTAATGCAATCTGCCTCCCCTGCTCCGAAAGCAAGACCCCTTTTGACTTTTTATAGGTAATCAGCTTTTTTACAGCCATCTTTTTAATGAAATCGGTAACCGATGCAGCATTGATGCCAAGGGTATCGGCCAGGGAAGAAGTGGACACAATCATTCCATCTTTCTCCTGCAGTTTGTAAATGGCTTTCAGGTAATTCTCTTCCGCTAACGATGTCATATCCGGTTTTTTTTACAAATTTCAGAAATAAATCCGATAAAATTATTTTAGGTGAGCCTAATTATATATTTTTGCCAAGCAAATCTAATTTTGCAGTTTAATTAAAAAATGAAATACATTATTGTACTGCTGACCTTTTTATTTATATCTAACGCCATATCTGCTCAAAAAACAACGATTTCCGGTACAGTTAGCGGACCTGGTGGAGCTGTAGCTTCAGCAACTGTTTTTGTAAAGTCACTTAAAAAAACGGTAATCAGCGACTCAACGGGCTATTTTCGTATCACCGATGTTCCGCCTGGCAATTACACAATTTCTATTTCCGCCGTAAATTTCAATACGTACACAACCACTGTCGGCGTTGGTAAGGATATTGTTAAGCTTAACATAGAACTGGAGGAAAAGAATTCTATGATGAATGAAGTTGTTGTCTCAGGTACCATGAAGCCGATCAGTAAAATGGATTCGCCTATACCTGTGGAAGTATATTCTCCAGCCTATTTTAAAAAGAACCCTTCGCCCAATATTTTCGAAAGCCTGCAAATGGTAAACGGCATTCAGCCGCAATTGAACTGTAATGTTTGTAATACCGGCGATATTCATATCAACGGTATGGAAGGTCCATACACGATGATACTGATTGACGGTATGCCTATCGTAAGTAGTCTTTCAACAGTCTATGGGTTGGCAGGTATTCCAAACAGCATGGTTAAAAGAATTGAAATTGTGAAAGGCCCTGCATCCACATTGTACGGTAGTGAAGCTGTTGGTGGCTTGGTAAACATTATAACCAAGGATGCAGTTGGTGCCGAAAAATTAAAGATTGATCTGTCTGCAACAAGTGTGGGTGAAATTAATACTGACGTGACTGCAAAATTTAAAGTAAACAAAAATATTTCCTCTTTATTAGGAGTGAACTATTTTAATTACCAGCAGGTGAGGGATATTAACAACGATAATTTCACAGACGTTACCCTGCAGAACAGGATTTCTGTTTTTAATAAATGGAATTTCAGGCATAAAAATGAATTGTCCTCTTCTTTGGCATTGAGGTATGTAAATGAAAGCCGCTGGGGTGGCGAGTTGCAGTGGCAGCCAATGTATAAAGGAACGAACAGTGTTTACGGAGAAAGTATTAATACAAACCGTGCAGAAATGATTGGAACTTTTGCACTATCGAAAAATTTAACAACAGATGTTTCTTATAATTATCACTTGCAGGATAGTTATTATGGCGAGATAAAATATTATGCAAGCCAGCAGGTAGCTTTTGCACAGTTGCGCTGGAATAAAGTATGGGGTAAGCATGATGTACTGATGGGCTTACCTTTCAGATATACTTTTTACGATGATAATTCGCCTGCAACAGCAAGGATTAATGGTGATAACAAACCTGCTCACTCTTTCCTGCCGGGTATTTTTGTACAGGATCAGTTTACCTTGAGCAGTAAACTGACAACCTTAGCCGGGTTGCGTTATGATCATAATGATGAACATGGCAGTATTGTTACACCAAGATTGAGTTTCAAGTTTTCACCAGATAAGAACAATACATTCAGGTTGAGCGGAGGAAATGGATTCAGGGTGGTGAATCTTTTTACCGAAGACCATGCGGCGCTTACCGGTGCCAGGGAAGTAGTGATTGCTTCGGCTTTAAGGCCTGAAAAATCCTGGAATACTAATCTGAACTATACCGGTTTTATCAGCCACAAAAAGGGTTATATAGGTATTGATGCCAGTGCGTTTTATACCCGGTTCACCAACAAGATTGTTGGAGATTTTATAACCGATCCGGGAAAGATCATTTATGATAACCTGCGTGGCTATGCAGTATCAAAAGGATTAACCTTAAACACCGACATAAGTTTTACCAATGGTTTAAAATTTATTTTAGGAGCAACTTATATGGATGTTTATCAAATGGATAAAGACAAGAACGGTGTTGAAACAAAAGTTCCTCAACTGTTTGCACCAAAGTTTTCAGCAAATTTTGCTGTTAGCTATACGGTTACAAAATATGATCTGGCATTTGATCTTACAGGAAAAATTAATGGCCCCATGC
>JBATAS010000138.1:0-1551 GCA_049661965.1 Ferruginibacter sp.
CCATCGGGTCGAACCAGGCGCCCCGGTGCTTGCCCTGGGTGTGCAGCGTGATTGCCCCGTCCGCGTCGCGCCAGACAGAAAAATTGCCGTCCACTTCGTTGAGGAACGCCCCGCCACCCCTCGGGACGAGGTTGCTCTTGTCCGGGCGTTTTCCCGAAGGATGGCACAGGACAATCACGGTCGGATTCCCTGGTAGAGAGTTAAGCGGGCGAAATTGGCGCGCAGCCTCCAACATCTGCATGTTGTCGTTATCGTTGTCGCCGGGAAAGAACGCTTGGAGTGTGTCCACAATAATCAGCCGAAGATCTGGGATATTCTCGGCATCCGCTTTCAGCGCCGCCATGCTGTCTTTGAGGCGAAAGTTGCCGTAGTGCCAGAACACCGGGACGCTCTCCGGCTTTACACCTTTGGCGATCAAAAGCGCCTGATATTGGGTAATCACGTTGTCGGCGTTTTCACCGGCCAGGAACAGCACTGAACCTTGTTCCGTCTCCTTGTCGCCAAACACTACGCCGCGGGCTACACAAAACGCCAGCTTGAGCGCGAGCGAGGTCTTGGCGTGGCCGGTGAAGCCACAGAGAGAATAGAGACGGTTGGCTTGAATGACCCCGTCAACAATGTAGCGGGGCGGTATGGCACGGCGGAGAAAGTCAGGGGTGCTTTCGATCCCTGAGTATGCGGTGAGCGGGGCGCCATCCGTCGCTTCGCCCTGATAGGCTTCGAGTGGCACCGAAGGCGGCATGTCGTCGGGGGTGCGAAGCAATTTCATACCTCACCCCAGACTGCCAGATCAAGGCTCAACTCCCGCGCCAGACTCGCCCCGCAGGTATTCGCCTCGCGCTTCGTGCGGGGCGACGAAAGAAGCTGGCCGCTGTCGCCGTGCTTGTCGAAGCTATGGCACCACCAGCCTTCGGCCCCGGCGTACACCATAGCGACTTCGCCGCGAAGTTCGGTGGTGTTGGCCATCATACCGCACCCCCGATCATGCCGGACTTGCGGGCGAAACTCAGCCGCGTGACATCATCGAAGCTGTCCCAGAGCGCCATGAACAATCGCTTGCGCATATTCAGGCCAAGAGCCATTTTGCCAAGGCGATTTATCCCTGCAAGCGTGACGGCCAAAATTTCGTGGACGTGGGCGCTATCCGCCCAAAACTCTGCCTCGGCGCGAATATCGTTGAACATGGCCAGCACCGGCCCTTCTGTGCGCAAATCGTCCAGGTAAGCCGTACAGATTTGCGCCCCGATTTCATGGCTGACTTTGCCAAGACAGAACACCAAAGCGGTTGCCCATTCGGCTTCAAGGCGATAGTATTTTGTCTTGAAGTGATATGCTTCGAAAGTTGCCCCGGTTGCGATTGCCGTCGCACCGGGGTTTTCCATTTGATATGTCATGGTTCACCCCTCTTTTTTCTGCTCCAGCCACTCATCAATTTCATCTTCCCGCCAGTACCGACGCGAATGAATTTTGATCGCCTTAGGGAAATTCATCGCCGGATCGTTTTCCCAGTGCGGGTTTCGCAAATTCCCGGACACGGATTTCAGTAATTCC
>JBATAS010000139.1:0-22176 GCA_049661965.1 Ferruginibacter sp.
TCGTTTACATATTTTTCTGATGAACCGTAATTGGCAATTGCTCTTAATCTTTTGCCCAGGTCTGCATCATCTGTAGCAACCGCTCCTCCATCACCCAATGCTCCTAAATTTTTACCGGGATAAAAACTAAATGCTGCAGCATCGGCCAGGGAGCCAGCTTTCCTGCCTTCCCATACTGCTCCAATAGCCTGTGCATTATCTTCAATTATTTTCAAATTGTATTTTTTGGCTAATGCCATCAATTCATTTGAAAAAACAACACGGCCATACAAATGAACAACCATGATGGCTTTAGTTTTAGCTGTAATTTTTTTTTCAATTTTACTGATGTCAATATTATAAGTATCAATATCAGGTTCAACAAAAACAGGGGTTAAATGATTATCGCTGATGGCTAAAACAGAAGCTATAAAAGTATTGGCCGGCACAATAACTTCATCGCCTTCCTGCATAATACCCATTTGTATATAACTTTTAAAGATCAGTCTTAAAGCATCCAGACCATTGGCCACAGCAATGATATGGTTAGCACCAATATAGCTGGCCAGATTATTTTCAAAACTTTCAACCTCATGTCCATGAATATACCAGCCGCTTTTAAAAACTTCTAAAAGCTTTTGTTCAATCTCTTCTCCGTACTGTTGGTTTACAGCTTTCAGGTCAAGGAATTTTACCACTTTATAAAATTTTAAACTGATGCAATTATATAGATTTCGGCAGCAATATCGGGATAGGATTCACCTAATTTTAAAAAGGCAGATAACATTTCCTGTGTCCAGCTTTCTTCAAGTTGCTTATCAGATAATGGCTTCAGCCAATAACCGCCAAACTGGTCAATAACATATCCGGCATTTATAAAATCCGCTTTAAAAGTATCAGGACTATAAATACGCATATGACCGTGATGAATATCTTTTTCGCTTTGAGAAAATATAGTTTTGAGTAATCCCATTTCAACAGCAGCCTGCCTGTGCAATGACTGTGCATTAGGTACCGCACATAATACTTTGCCGCCCGGTGCAAGCCATTGTTTAATTATTTTCAGTAGCAAAACAGGATCAGCAACATGCTCCAACACATGCCCCAATACAATAAAATCGAATTTTTCACCAAGTACTGTTTCTTCAAACAGCGAATGAATAATTTTAAGAGAAGGATATTTTTCTTTTAACTGTTCAGCAAAAACCGAAGAGCCTTCTATTACAGTAAGAGCGGAATCATACTTTAATAAATGTTCAGTCATTAAACCTTCGGCGGGGCCGAGTTCAAGAATTTTTCCGTGTTTTAAAAATCTTGAAAATATTTTGAACGAATATAAAATAGTATTGCTGTTGGTGAAAGTAGTATAAAGAGATTGCGACGCTACTTCGTTTAATTTTGATTCACTGAATGTACTCATAGTATTGATAAAAAATATTGATTAATGTCGGTAAACTGTGTTGCCTTTTCAAAACCGGGCAACTGGTATAATGATGTTTTTACCTGGGCAAAGTTAATATTTAATTGTTCAGCGGCTTCATAGTCAGATGCAGAGTCGCCGCAAAATGTAATTATATTATAGGTTTGACTCAAATGCTTTAGTATAGCTAGTTTTGGATTATCGTGTAATCCGTGTTGCACAAAATGAATTTCATCAAAATACTCAGCCAAACCTGAATCTTGTAATTGTTTTTGAGAATTTGTCGGGTTGCTTCTTAACGAAAGCAGAATCAGTTTGAAATCCTTTTTCTTTACTTGCGTCAATAATTGTTTCTCTGCAATCAATGTATCTAATGCCAGGTATTTTTCGGCTTCTATATTTTGCTGATAATACAAATTGAATTTTTCCCAATCAGGATCAATGTGCAGACTTTTCAACAGATTGCTGTTAGATAAATTATTGGACCGTCGTAATTGAAAATATTTTTCAAAATCAATAAAACTTAACCCGATGCCAACCAAATAGTCGTTAATGCAGCAGTATTGCCTGTAATGGGTGGATAATAAAGTATCATCCAGGTCTAAAATAATGGCATTATCCTTCATAAAAATTTTCGTTCCAGTACCTTGTCATAAAAACATTCTTTTTAACAGGCATCTTTTTAGCTGTATCAAAAAGCGGAGATTTTACCGATTCAAAAGCTGTAAACAAAGGGCTGTTTAAACCAGCATGATAAGAAAGTATGCCTGCGCCTGAAAAACGTGGATTAATTTCAATAAAATACGCCGTTCCGTTTTCAACAATAAACTGAATATTGGAAGCGCCTTTATAGCTCAGGCTTTGATGAATTTTTGCTGCCAACTCTTCCAGTAAAGGAAAATCAACAGTTTCACCTTTGGTAGATATCCCTTCTTTGGTTTCTATTCTTTTTCTTACACAACAATTAAAATAATCGCTGTTGTAAGCGCTGTAACAATCTACGGTGTACTCATCCCCTTTTATCATCTTCTGTAAAAAACCATTTTCAAGATCAAATGGTCTGTTGCTCTCATCAGCAGAATTAATTACCTGAATTCCTTTGCTGCTCACACCTTCGTTGGGTTTGTAAATGGCAGGATAGGAAATGCTGGCAACAGAGTTAAACATGGCAGGTACCTGAATCTGAAGATCCGCCAAAAAATTATTGATCTTTTTTTTATTATTACACAAGGCAATAATGTCCGGTTTATTAACCGCCCAGAATGTAAAGTCAGGAAATTTTATAGAGATATCAGCAATCTTTTGCACTTCAATATCATGAATAGGAATTACGCACTGGATATTTTTTTCTTTAATGATTTCAATAAGCCGGCTTTCATAATCATCAGCAACAGCCAGCGGAACCTGAAAAAAATGATCGGCCAGCGGACTGCCTGCACTTAGCTTAGCAGGATAAATATCGGTACCGGTTATTGAAATTTCTTCATGCTGACGCAATGCTTTAATTACGCCAATTGCTGTATTGCTGCCCATTGATGTAACCAATACATTTATCATAAGGCTGTTTTAATTAATAAACCATGGCCATTAATATTGTGTACAAAAAAAGCATTGTCTGTATTATCTGCCAGTTCATTTACCAATTGTGTAATACCTGCACAGGCAGCAAAACCATAATCATCAAAAACAACTACACCTCCTACTATCATCCGTTTCCAAACCCAGTTAAAAATATCTTTTGCCGATTCATACACATCTACATCAATATGACAGATCTTAAATTTTTCAGCATTCAGCAAATCGGCATTTGTATCCGGAAATATGCCTTTCAAAATACGGTAAGCAGAAATGCCCTGTTCCGTCATCAGTTTTTCAACTGTTTCAATAGAAGTATCGGCATGTTCTCCACCTTTATACTGATTATCTTTTTCTCCGGCCTTGGCAACACCTTCAAACGTATCGCATAAATAAATTGTAGACTGATTGTTATTAGCTTTTGCCAGCAATGCAGCAGTTCCTCCACGCCAAACGCCAACTTCTATAATGGCGGCATCCTGTTTTTTTAAGCGGTTGCTGATATTCCAGAGTTCGTAACAACGGTAAATATCCACTAAGGTATTTTCTTTAATGGCATTGTATGTTTTTAAAAAATCTGCATCACCCAGCCAGGGCGAATAAGTACTTTTAGGAAATACCAGGCTTTGCTTAAACTGGTTCTCCCTTTCCTCCCAATAGGCATGGAAATAATGATTGTTTTCAAAAGAATAAATTTTTTCCATGTTGGCTATTTCAAAAATTCGTTATAGTCTCTGATGTAATCTGCTTCGTCATAGGTTTCACTGGCGATACACATCTGCACTGCATTATGACTGTACTGCATCATTCGCCAGCACATTTTAGGAATGAACAAACCTGTTTTGGGCGAATCTAAAATAAATTCCTGCTTATCGCCATTCTTCATTTCTGTTGTTACTGTTATTTTGCCTGCAACAGCAACCAGTATCTGCTCTAAATTATAGTGCGAATGAAAACCTCTTTTTACATCTTCGGGAGTATAATACGTCCAGTATATTCTTTGCGGAACAAAAGGAAGCGTTTCTTTTTCGGCAATGGATATATAACCGATATCTGATTTGCCGATTGAATTAAAATGAATAAGATAAGGTGAAGATGACATATCAATTTCTTGTATTAGTGTGTATTGAAAAAATCAATACTGAGTAAATTTAATTCTTTAATCAGTTTTATCATTTACAAATTACTGATCAGTAACTGTTCGCTTTATAAATATTCCATCAGTTTGCAGCACAGCGCCATTTACGGGGCTTAATAATTCCTCGGTATTGCCATGATACTGAAAACCTAACTGAAGCATTTCATTATAAATATCATCAAACAAAGTTTGCCCTTTGTATAATGGTTTGTAAGTTAATTCAATAAAAACCACCTGTGCATCAGCTATCATTTTAGCTCCACCTTTTATTACTTTGTCTTCGTAACCCTGTGTATCTATCTTGATGAGATAAGGTTTTTTTAACCTCAGTTCGTTATGTAAACCATCGAGTGCTTTTACCTTTATCAATTGCTTTTTTGACGCCGCCGTGTGTTTGAAATTTTTAACATGCAGTTCGTCTATCTCAAGTAAAGACGAAGAAGGTGAAAAATCATTTATATTCATTTCAATTTCCGCATCTGCATCGCCGCAGGCTATATTAAAAGCGCCAAAGGACTTATCGTTTTTAAAATTCGTTTTCAATTTTTCATAGCAATGCGGTATGGGTTCAAAGGAATAAATTGTGGCTTGTGGCATTAACTTTCTTATCATTAAAGCAAACTGGCCTTCATTTGCACCAATATCCAGCACGGTATTTATGCCCATCTCCTTTAACCAGCGCAACCGTAATAATTCGCCATCACTTTTATCCTTTAAAGCATAAAAATCAAAACCCAGGCTGCGGGTAAACTGGTGTATGTATTTTTTAAATCCCATATTAAATCATTACGCTGTTAAAAAGCAACGGTTAATTATTTTATTCAGTCAGATTAAAGCGCTGCTTTTCTTTTCCATTTTTTTTATAAAAAGCTGCATAGCTCTTTTTTTTGTTTCATCCAGTTCATAGCTGATGTTTTCAGTATAGTATGTACGCAAACTGTATAACTCCGTTTTTTGTTGCTGCAGAATAAGATCAAGCGATTCAAGTCCTTTTTTATTAGCTGCATTAAAAGCTGCAATAAATGAGTCCGTTACTTTTTTATTACTTACCCAGGCTGCAAACACAAACGGCAATCCAGTCATCTCTTTCCATGCCCTGCCAAGATCGTAAATATATTTTGAATTTAACCTTTTGGCAAGGGCTCTATCGCCTATAACCAATCCGGCTGAAGTTCCGGAAATCTGCTGTTCATAATTTTCTGTTCCTTCAATCAATTCAGGAGAAATCATCCAGTGTTCTTTAAGTAAAATCTTTAACAATTCTACTGAAGTGCGGCTTTGATAATCCAATAAAACAGTTTCAATTTCCTGTATGGGCACATCACTGAACAAACAAACACTTGCTACTTCGCCATCGCAACCAATGCAATAGTCCGATATAATATGATGTTCTTTCAATGAAGGAATAACAGCCACGGGAACCAGACCAATATCTATTTTACCCGCTTGCAATAATGTGGCAATATTGGCAGGATAATCAATAACCAATTCAAGCTCATCTTTCATCATTCCCTGCTCAAAACCATATATTAACGGTTTGGTATTTAAATAACTAACCGCTCCTGCCTTTAACTTCTGTGCCAATTACTGTATTTTTGCGGCAAATTTACAGCAACATCATGGATTTAAATCAACTTACTGCCATATCTCCTGTTGACGGACGATACCGCAAGCAATTACAGCATCTTGGAGAATATTTTAGTGAATATGCTTTGATAAAATATCGTGTTATTGTAGAGGTTGAATATTTCCTGTTTCTGGCAGAAAAGAAATTCTTTAAAGTTGATGCCAAAACAAAACAATACCTGAATAAAATTGCTGAAGAATTTTCGGTAGCTGATGCTGAGGAGATAAAGCAAACTGAAAAAATTACCAACCATGATGTAAAAGCTGTTGAATATTTTATTAAAAAAGCATTAAACAACTGTAATGCCGGTCATTTACAGGAATGGGTTCATTTTGGTTTAACATCGCAGGATATAAACAATACTGCCATTCCCTTGCTCTGGAAAAACAGCATAGAATTGGAATATTTACCAGCCGTTATAAATCTGCAGCACGCCATTGGTAAATTAGCCATTGCCTGGAAAGATATACCCATGCTGGCACGTACGCATGGACAGCCTGCAAGTCCTACAAGATTGGGTAAAGAAATGATGGTATTTGTAGAGCGATTGGAAAACCAGATTCAGTTATTCAGTTATATACCTTTTACTGCTAAATTTGGGGGGGCCACCGGAAACTTTAATGCACACCATGTAGCTTATCCAAAATACAACTGGGTAAAATTTGCCAATGATTTTACCGAAACAAAACTGGGCCTGCAACGCCAGCAATACACTACGCAGATAGAACATTTTGATACTTTAGCAGCTCACTTCGATGCTGTCAAACGCATCAATACTATCCTGATGGATTTTTGCAGAGATATTTGGTCATACATCAGCATGGACTATTTCAAACAAAAAACGAAGAAGGGAGAAATTGGCAGCAGCGCCATGCCACACAAAGTAAACCCCATTGATTTTGAAAATGCTGAAGGTAATTTAGGATTAGCCAATGCTTTACTGGAACACTTTTCCGCTAAACTTCCTGTATCCCGTTTGCAAAGAGATCTGACTGACTCTACCGTATTGAGAAATATTGGTGTACCTATTGCACATACGCTGCTTGCCATAAAATCAACCGAAAAAGGTATGGGCAAACTGGTTTTAAACGAAGCTAAACTTAAAGCTGATCTTGATAATAATTGGGCGGTGGTTGCTGAAGCCATTCAAACCATTTTACGTCGGGAGAATTACCCTAAGCCATATGAAGCACTAAAAGAACTTACAAGAGGGAAAAATGCGATTAATAAGAAAACCATTCACGCTTTCATAGCCACGTTAAAAGTATCAGCTGCTGTAAAGAAGGAATTAAAAGCTATTACACCCCATAATTATTTGGGGGTTTCATAAAAGCTTGTGTAATTTGTGTTATAGTTTCATCCAGCTATTACCCTTTTATGAAAAAAACTATACTGCCTTTATTGCTGCTTGCCTCATCATTATGCTTTGGCCAGGTTGATTTGAACCTGGGTTTAAGAGCTTATTATCCATTTACCGGAAATGCAAATGATGTAAGTGGCAATGGTAACAATCCTGTTTTTAACAATGCCACACTGACTGCCGACAGGTTGGGAAATCCTAATAGTGCGTATCATTTTAATGGTACAAATACCTACATAAGGGTTCCAAATAATGCTACGCTTAACATGAATAATAAGATTTCGCTTTGCGCCTGGGTTAAACCCATGGGTTTTTACACAGGTAATTGTGCAAACAACGCAATGATCATGAAGCTAAACAGCGATAACCAACCAGGCAATTATTCATTAAGGTATAATCCGTGGGTAACAGGATGTACTGCTTTTCCAGATTATAACAATGAACAATTTGGTGCCGTGGTGGGTCAGGGTGGCTCCCTTAATGGCGGTGCTGTTGCCTTTAGCAGCCCTCCTATTCAACTTAACCAATGGTACTCGGTAGTTTATACAAATGATGGAATCTGGGGCAGGATTTACATTAATTGCATTCCCTACGACTCAACTCCTGTTACATCAGCTTATAATTTTACTAATATTGAGGATTTATTTTTGGGTCACTTAAATAGTTCTGCCTTTCCCTACTGGCTTAATGGCGATTTGGATGAAGTAAGAATTTATGACCGTGCATTAACTGTTGATGAAGTGAATGTGCTTGGAGGATGCTCAACTGTTGCACCGGGTATCAGCAATATCATCAATGATTATACCCCAGTACAGGAATTAAACATTTGCACAAATAAAATTACTGTAGAAGATGCGGCGAAGTTCAATCCCGGAGACACCGTTTTACTGATACAAATGAAAGGCGCCATTATAGACAGTACAAATACAGCTTCTTTTGGTGCAATAACCGATTATAAAAATTCTGGCAATTATGAATTTAATTATGTAAAAACTAAAGTGGGAAATGTTATTGAACTTGACAGAAGATTAAGCCGGCAATACGATGTACCCACAGGCAAAGTTCAATTGGTAAGAGTGCCTTATTACACCGATGTTAATATAAGTGATACTTTAACCTGTCTTCCATGGGATGGAAGCAAAGGAGGTATTCTGGTATTTAATGTATTGAACAATCTGACTTTAAATGCCAATATTGATGTTAGCGGAAAAGGTTTCAAAGGCGCCCCGGGCTATAACCCGCAAACCACAACACTCTATTGTTCAAAAAACGAATTTAATTACCCGTTGAATTCGCCGGAAGCCGCCCAAAAAGGAGAAAGCATAACTACTATATCAAACAATATTATAAATGGAAAAGGTAGCCCTGCCGGCGGCGGTGGTGGCGGACTTGGCCATAATAGCGGCGGCGGTGGCGGAGGCAATGGAGGCGTTGGAGGTTTTGGCGGATACCAGTTGGAAGCCTGTGCCGGTCCTCCATTTGATAACCGGGGCATTGGCGGCAAAAGCCTGAATTATAGTTCTGCAACTAATAAAATATTTATGGGCAGTGGTGGCGGTGGCGGACATGCTGATAATGCAGGAAACCTTCCTCCCGCTGGCGGAAATGGAGCAGGTATTATTATTATTTCTGCTAACCAGGTTTTATCAAACTCTAAAAAAATAATTGCGAATGGAAACCCCGGCCTGGCATGTGTTGTAGGCGGACCGAATAATTGCCATGACGGCATGGGCGGTGGCGGCGCTGGAGGAACAGTTTTATTATTTGTTAACCAGTTTACCGGAAATGCAAACATTGAAACTAAAGGTGGAAAAGGAGCCGACATGACAGGCTCTGTTCCAACAGGTGGCCGCATTGGTGCAGGCGGCGGCGGAAGTGGTGGAGCAACTTTTTTAAAGAACGGAACGTTACCTCCAAATGTAACTATCAATAATGCCGGAGGATTAAATGGTGTTTTAACAACTGATGGTAATAACCCATGGGGTGCAACTCCGGGGGCAGCAGGTGTTAATCTTTTTAATTTAAGTTTACCACTGTCTGCAACTGCTTTCCAGATAAATATAGATTCAGTACGTATAAAAGACAGCCTTGTAATTTGCCGTACTTACGATTTTAATGGCTTGGCTTATACCAATACTAATCCAATTGCAATCTGGCAATGGTCTTTTGGTGATGGCAACACTGCCAATACACAAAACAGTACACACACTTTTAATGTTACAGGTAACTACCTGGTAAAATTGGTGGTTACTGATATTAACGGCTGTAAAGACAGTATCATTAAACCAGTAAACATTGTTGTTTTTACTGCTGATGCAGGAAACGACACTACAATATGTTCGGCAAACCCTAACCCGGTTATACTACATGCCAGCGCCGGTACTACTTATGCCTGGACACCATCAGCATTACTTAATGATTCTACCTTACAAAACCCTGCAGCAACTGTTACCGGCACTACCCGCTTTTATGTAACAGTAACCAATGCCCAGGGATGTGCCGTAACAGATTCAGTTACTGTTACAGTGTCTGTTCCGCCGATTAATATCAGGTATCCCGATTTAACTGCTTTAACCAATCAGACTGTACAGCTACAAGCCCGCAACCTGGGTGGAAACAATTATCAATGGATGCCGCCTACAGGACTTAACAATAGTCTTATTATTAACCCGCTGTTTAATCATAACCAATCTCAGGAATTTACAATATTTATTGTTACGGCCGATGGATGTTCGGTAGTTGATACCCTGCTTATAAAAGTAAACGGTAAAAAAGGCATCTATGTTCCAAAAGCTTTCTCTCCAAATGCTGATGGGGCTAATGACAGGTTATATCCCATATTGGTAGGGATTACAAAACTGAATTATTTCAGGGTATTCAACAGGTGGGGTAATCTTGTTTTTGAAACCAATAGTGGCAACCCTGCCCAGGGATGGGATGGCCAAATAAAAGGGCGTTCGCAACCCCCCGAAACTTATACCTGGACGGTTGAAGGCATTGATATTGACGGTTTGGTTATAAGAAAGAGTGGTAACACATTTTTAATCCGCTAACATGAAAACAACAATGAATAAAGCAATAATAATCTGGGCCGTTATTTTATTTTCTGCTTCAACAACTGTTGAGGGGCAGGATCCGCATTTTACACAATACTTTGCCTCGCCATTAACGTTAAACCCGGCAATGACAGGATACTTTAAAGGCGATTACCGGATCAGTGCAAATTTCAGGCAGCAGTGGTGGGCCGTTGGATCTCCGTTTACAACAAATACCATCAGCTACGATACAAAACTTATGCAAACAAAAATACCAGCCGATGATATTTTTGCAGCAGGTATACTTGGTTTATACGATCAGTCAATGAGCGGTGCATTTAAAAATATAAATGTTTCCGCTACAATAGCTTATCACAAGAACCTTGATGTTGACGGTACAAAAAGCCTGAGTGCAGGGTTTCAGTTTACTTATGCCAGCCGGGTACTTAATTTCGGCGATCTTAATTTTGCTTCACAATTTAATGGAAGCGGATTTGACACCAATATTCCTTCAAATGAAACATTTGGCGGCAGTCGCCGGAATTATCTTGATATTAATACCGGCTTATTGTACACTTATAAAACTGAGAACACCGAATATTATTTAGGTGCATCCTTATATCATCTTACCGGCCCTAATGTAAGTTTTTTAGAAGACGGAAAATTCAGTCTGCCACTCAGGTTTACCTTTCACGGAGGCTCAAGATTTAAGGTAGGCGATAATGGCAGTGAAATATTTATTGGTGGGTTGTACATGGAACAGGTTGGTGCCACAGAAAAAACTTTTGGTATTGCTTATGGGTATTCGCTGAGTGAAGAAGCCACTATATATGCCGGAAGCTGGTACAGAATACAAGATGCTATTATGCCTTATGTAGGTTTAAATTATAACAGTCTGCAGGTAGGCTTCTCTTATGATATTGTTAACTCAAGTTTAAAAAAAGCTAATCCCAAAAATGGCAGTTTTGAACTATCTTTAAACCTGCTAATTAAAAAACCAAGAAATTATTACACGAATTATAAAGGGGGACGAATCTTTTAATTATCGTTTTATCAGCAGAATGATAAGGCTTACGGTATGCCTGTTGTTTTCTGTAACTATTTGTTATGCACAGCCCGATCTAAAAAAAGGATTGCAGGCATATTATCCATTTAACGGTACTGGAAATGATGAAAGCGGCAATAATAATAACCCGGTAAGGAACAATGCCAGCATAACAACCGACAGATTTGGTAACTCAAACAGTGCCTATCATTTTAACGGCGTTTACCAGTATATACAAATCCCCAATAAACCCTCTTTAAATTTCACTAACCAGATTTCTATATCAGCATGGGTAAGGCCTACCGGGTTCTATTATGGTATTTGCCATGCCAGCCAAATGATCAGTAAAGGCGGCGGTAATTACAATCCCGGCAATTATGCACTTAGGTTTGATGATGCGCTGTATAGCGCCGGCACAGGCTGCAGCGGAAATGTATGTGATACGCTGCATCAGAATTTCAGGGGAACAGGAACGGTACTTACGCCCTACCCCGGTGATTTTATAAAAAAAAACAGGTGGTATAATGTACTATATACCAACGATGGTGATACAGCAAAATTATATGTTGACTGCGAATTAAAATATGCTGTTTATTTTCCGGAAACTTTTACCAATAATGAGGATCTATTTTTTGGTAAATCTGATGATGAGTTTTTTCCTTATTGGCTTAATGGCGACCTTGACGATATAAGAATTTATAACAGAGCCCTTACCGCTGATGAAATATTTTTACTTTGTAACGAAAAGAAAGATTCTGTAAACCCTGCGGAGCAATTGGTTCCTGCTAAAGACATTGTGCTGGAAAAAAGAGACAATGACCTGATGAAAGAAATTACAGTTGACCATGATTCCATTTCAGTTACTTTGTATGATAATGGTATCATTGATGGCGACAGTATTACGCTCATTTACAATGATAAGATTTTAACCACCCATCAACTGCTGACTGATAAGCCGCTGACCTTTATCATTAAAATTGCCCCGGGCAACAGCCGTAACGAATTAGTGATGTATGCCGAAAATCTGGGCAGCATCCCTCCCAACACGGCTTTAATGGTTATTTACGATGGCAAAAAAAGATACGAATTGAATGTGAGCAGCACCGATAAAACAAATGGTGTGGTATCATTTAAATTACGGGAATAATATAATTGAATAACGAACCCTTGTTTATGAAAACAACCTTCCTTTCAATTTTAGTATTAATAACCAGCCAGAGTTTTAGCCAGGTTAATTTAAACCTGGGGTTAAAAGCCTATTACCCGTTTTCGGGCAATGCAAAAGATGAGAGCGGCTTCAATAATAACCCTGTCTTCAATAATGCTACATTAACTGCAGACCGCTTTGGAAATCCAAAAAGTGCCTATCATTTTAATGGTAAGAATAATTATATGAAAGTTGCCAACAGTGCTTCACTTAACATGGCAAATAAGCTTTCTATTTCATTATGGGTTAAACCAACCGGGTTTTACACCGGTAAATGTTACAATAATATACTCCTGATGAAAGGTGATGCAGACTACTTAGCAGGGAATTATTCATTGCGCTTTTCAGATGTTTATACAGGGTGTGATTACCCAACAACAAAAAATGAAAGATTTTTTGATGGCTTTACCTCAATCGCTACATATCCCTTGGTTAAACTTAACCAATGGTACCATGTTGTGCTTACTTTTGATGGAAAGAATTCAAGCCTTTATGTAAATTGTGTGTTACAGGCTAAAACAGCTTTCAATGCTGGTTTTACAAATCAGTACGACCTGTTTATCGGACATTTAAACAGCAACCAATTCCCTTATTGGCTTAATGGAGATCTTGATGAAATAAGAATTTATAACAGAGCGCTTAATAGCGAGGAGATACAGGCGCTTTGTGAAAAAACAACAACGCCTCAATCACCCACTTCTCAAAAACCTGATTATGTAAAAGCTAAAGTAAAAGAACAAAAAAGCAAAGAGATAATAAAGCAAAGCCCTTCAGCCAAACAAACACTGGCCCAAAGTGGAACCTTGCCCGGGCTATTAAACAACGATTCAGTTTCTGCAAACCAGGTAACAAAACAATTCGGTCAGTTTGAAGAAGTTAAACTGGAGGAAAGAAGAAATGATTTAATTAAAGAAATAATAGTTGAACAGGATTCAATTGCCGTTACGCTCTATGATAATGGTATTGTTGACGGAGACAGTGTAACACTGATATATAATAATGTAATACTTACAACACACCAGTTACTAACCGAAAAACCAGTAACATTTTATATCAAAATTCTACCGGGAAACAGCAGGAATGAACTGGTAATGTATGCCGAAAACCTGGGCAGCATACCGCCCAATACTGCATTAATGGTTATTTACGACGGAGATAAAAGGTATGAACTTAATGTAAGCAGCAGTAAAAGCAGTAATGGCGTGGTATCATTTAAGTTAAAACAATAAGTTTATTTATGTATTTCACTCGTAAAATGAAATTCAATGTCGGGGTTGTTTTGTATTTCAGTATTTAAAAACCATTCGCTTTGTGCCAGGTAAACCAAATGACCATCTTTATCCTCGGCAATATTTGCTTGCTTATACTTAATAAAATCATCTAATTTTTTGGGGTCTTTGCTGGTAAGCCAGCAGGCCTTAAAAAATGGCAGGTTATTCATTTGTACCGATGCTCCATACTCCTGCAACAACCGGTATTGAATAACTTCAAACTGCAGTTCGCCCACACAGCCAATGATTTTCTTATTTCCTCCAAACTGGGTAAATAACTGAGCCACACCTTCATCAGTTAATTGCAGCAGTCCTTTCTCCAACTGCTTGGTTTTCATTGGATCTTTATTGACTACCTCTTTAAATATTTCAGGCGAAAAACTGGGAATACCGGTGAAGAAAAAATCTTCTCCTTCAGTTATGGTATCGCCAATTTTAAAATTCCCGGTATCAAACAAGCCCACCACATCACCCGGATACGCATCGTCAATCACCTCTTTTTGACGGGCCAGGAAACTATAAGGATTGTTGAACCGCAGATCCTTATCACTCCGTACATGATGATAATATTTACTACGCTCAAATCTTCCACTACACACCCTTAAAAAAGCAATCCGGTCACGGTGCTTTGGGTCAAGATTGGCGTGTATCTTAAAAATAAATCCGCTGAATTTTTCTTCCTCAGGCCTTACATCACGGGTTGTGGTATGCCTTGGCCTGGGTGTTGGAGCAATGCGTATAAAAGTATCCAGCATTTCTTTTACACCAAAATTATTAACCGCACTGCCAAAAAATACAGGAGCCGTTTTACCGCTCAGGTAATCATCTTCATTCAGTTCACCATACACACCATCTATCAGTTCAACATCTTCTCTTAATATATCAGCATCTTTCTGTCCTATTTTTTTATCCAGCATATCGTTGCTTAGATCCTTTATTTCCAGCATATCTTCATCATTAGCCTTTGTTCCGGCAGTAAATAATACAAGGCTCTTCTGGTGCATATCATAAACACCTTTAAAATCCTTTCCGCTGTTAATCGGCATGGTCATCGGGTGTAACTGAATCTTCAGTTCATTTTCAATTTCTTCCAGTAAATCAAAACGGTTTTTGCCATCCCGGTCCATCTTGTTAATGAAAACAATTACAGGCGTATTACGCATGGCAATAACTTCCATCAGCCTGCGGGTCTGAGCCTCCACTCCGTTCACACTGTCAATAACCAGTACCACACTGTCAACCGCAGTTAACGTACGGAAAGTATCTTCAGCAAAATCCTTATGGCCCGGAGTATCTAATAAATTAATAAGATGCCCGTCATACTCAAAAGTCATTACACTGGTAGCCACGCTAATTCCACGCTGCCGTTCTATTTCCATAAAATCACTGGTAGCATGTTTTTTAATCTTGTTGCTTTTAACAGCGCCGGCAGTTTGAATAGCACCACCAAATAACAGGAACTTTTCGGTAAGTGTTGTTTTACCGGCATCGGGGTGAGATATGATGGCAAATGTTTTACGCCTGCTAATTTCGTCAATATATTTCATGAGATAACTATTCCAGTTTATTTAAGAGCCGCAAAGGTAAGGTTTGAAAATGGAGGAATTAATACCAACACTAATTTTGCTATTTCTATTTACCAGCCTCCCTTCCAGCCAGTAATAGGTCAATTGTTCTGTTTTGCCATTATTTAATTCTAAAATATCAACTAAAAAACATTAACTCTATTTATAATTTAATTATTTTTGCAATCGTTAGGAAACTCAGGAAACATCATTTAATCCCCGGCATTTTGAAAACATTTCTGCAACAGGCTTTACTCATTCTCACAATCATTTTTTTTATCCTGTTTATCCTTGAATTCATTCCGATAAACAATAAACATCCAAAAAGCATTTTAACTGAATCGTTTGATTCATCGTTAAGACGCCTGAATACTCAGGAAAAAATAACAAAATACTGCGATAGTGTTTTTTCGGTTAAATTAAATGCACATACTGGTAGCGATCAGGATTCATTATTTGCCGATATTGCCGCAGTTTTAATAAGAAAACGATTTTATCACGACTGGGCCGAATACGGAATTGGCAATAATTACATGGCGTTATTTCTGCAGCCGTTCATGTATAAAAAATCAATTACTCCAATAGTGGATATTGAAGATATTTTAAATTCTCCTGCTGCAATATGCGGCCAGCAGGCAAGAGTATTAGCGGCAATATTAGAAACCAAAAAAATCTCCGTCAGAAAAGTATTATTTGATCATCCGGTTTACGGTGGCCACTATGCTATTGAAGCTTTTTATCAAGGCAGTTGGCATTTTTTTGATGTTGATAAAGAACCTAACCTTACTCTTTTAAGGCCGCAAAACCGGCCATCACTAAGTTTTTTACAGGACAACCCGGATATACTTACAAAATTTTATAATCATGAAGACCCGGAAATGATTACAGCCATTTTTAAAACAGCAAAAACAGAAAACTTCCTGAAAGTTGAAGGGCCAAACCTTTTGCTTTTTCAAAAAAGCACAAAAATCCTTTCCTACACTATGTGGCTTGTTTTTTTAGTACTGTATTTATTGGTTAAAAACAAAAATGCCCATAAACGGGATAACACTATTCAAAACTGAGGTAAAAAGTTAAAAGATAATCCCCTCTGCTCAGCAGGTTCATTAGCCATTCATATATTTTTTCCTGAAAGTTATCAGGCATACATTAATTTTGATTCATGCGTAAAACGCTTAACATACTCCGCAATTCGTTAATTCTCACTTTTAAAGAGCTAAAGGTCAACAAACTCCGTACTGCGCTAAGCCTTACGGGTATTGCTTTTGGTATTTTCTGCATCATTGGCGTACTGGCTACCGTAAACAGCCTGGAGCGTAATATTCAAAACGAAGTTAAAAGCCTGGGCAGTAATACCATCTATATTGATAAATGGGATTACAGCGGTGGTCCCGATCAACCTATCTGGAAATTCAGGGCCAGGCCTGTGGCAAAATATGAAGAGGCGGAAATGATAAAAGAACGGGCCGTTTTACTTAGCGATATTTCTTTTTTAATGCAAACCGGTTCCGCTATTTCTCATAAAGATGATCTGTTGCAGAGCGCCAGTGTTTATGGAATTGTTGAAGCACAAATGACCATTCAGCCAATGAGTTTTGAAACAGGCCGCTTTTTTTCGGCCAGCGAATTCAGTGCCGGAAGTAATGTTTGCCTGATAGGTTTTACCAACGCCGAACAGTTATTTGGCAACAGCGAAAGGGCGCTTGGCAAACAAATTGATATTAAAGGGAAAAAAGTGAGCATTGTTGGCGTAATAAAAAAAGAAGGGAAAAATTTTATTGGTTGGGATTATGATAACTGTGTGATGTTGCCGTATAAATTCTGTAAAACAATATTTGACGAATCCTATTCAAACCCTATTTTAATTGCCAAGGGCAAAGATGGTGTTACCGCATCGGCATTAAGTGATGAACTGAAAGGCATCATGCGGCAGATCAGAAGGCTGAGCCCCACACAGGAAGATAATTTTTCGCTGAACAGTGTGGAGGCATTCAGCAAAGCCATTTCACAATCCTTTGTTATGATAAATGTGGTTGGTTCCATCATAGGTGGCATCAGCCTGATTGTTGGGATGTTCGGTATTGCCAATATCATGTTTGTAACTGTACGTGAACGAACCAGTGTTATAGGTTTAAAAAAAGCCATTGGCGCAAAAAAAGGCAGCATACTTTTCGAATTTTTAATGGAAGCTGCTGTGCTTTGTATCATTGGCGGGGCATTTGGTTTGCTGTTTGTATATATTCTCACACTTATACTATCTGGCCCCTTAAACTTTCCGGTCTATATTTCGGCACCAATGCTGATTACCACCATTATCATTTGTATTACGGTTGGTATTTTAGCCGGTATCATCCCTGCATCGCAGGCAGCCAAAATGGATCCGGTAGCAGCCATACGTGCAAAATAAAATGAAACATGAGTTATTAATTATAAATTAATTTTGACTCAGCCTATTTTCATAACTCATAACCCATAACTCATAACTACAATCCTTGCCATAGAATCTTCCTGCGACGAAACATCAGCCTCTGTATGTGTTGATGGAAAAATATTGTCGAACGAAATTGCTAACCAAACCGTACATGAACAATTTGGAGGAGTAGTACCCGAGCTGGCAAGCCGTGCTCACATGCAAAACATTGTACCGGTGGTTGATGCTGCTTTACGTAAAGCCAATTGCAAACTTTCCTCAGTAGATGCCATTGCTTTTACCCAGGCACCAGGATTAATTGGCTCTTTACTGGTAGGTGCTCAGTTTGCAAAATCGATGGCATTGGCATTAGATAAACCGCTTATTGCCGTTCACCATATGCAGGCACATGTGCTGGCCAATCTTATTGCTGATAAAAAACCCGCCTTTCCTTTTTTATGTTTAACTGTAAGTGGCGGGCATACACAAATAGTACGTTGCGATAGTCCCATACAATTAAAAGTTATTGGCGAAACCATTGATGATGCAGCCGGTGAAGCTTTTGATAAAACGGCTAAAATGCTGGGGCTCCCCTACCCGGGTGGGCCATTGATTGATAAATATGCCGCAACCGGCGATCCCAAAAGGTTTAAGTTTCCCGAACCCCGCATTGAAGGACTAAACTTCAGTTTTTCCGGATTAAAAACATCCATCTTATACTTTTTAAAAAATGCCGGTACCAGTAATTTATTTAAAGAAGAATTTTTAGCAGATGAAGCAACAAGACAAAAATTTATTGATGAAAACCTCGCAGACATTTGTGCATCTGTACAGGACCGCATCATCAGTATCTTAATAAATAAATTAAAAAAAGCAGCAACCGAAACCGGGATAACCAACATCTGCCTTGCCGGTGGCGTAAGTGCCAACAGCGGATTAAGAAAAGTTTTTACGGCAACTGGAGAAAAAGAAAACTGGCAAACTTTTATTCCCGATTTCGAATACTGTACCGACAATGCTGCAATGATTGCTGTTACAGCCTATTACAAATACCTGGAGAAAGATTTTACAACTTTAAATATCAGCCCCTCGGCCCGGGCTGTTTGGTAAAGTGTAAAATTTCATTATCTTGCTTTAATTATTATTTGTGTTATTACATCAATAATAATCAAAATCCGTATACGTCTAATATTACCAAACCTATGGCCAACTCTTATTTTAAATTCAAGCAATTTACTATTTACCAGGACAAATGTGCAATGAAAGTTTGTACCGATACCTGTTTGTTTGGCGCCATTGCTGCAAATCAAAAACTTAAAAAAACTGATTGCCTCGATATTGGAACAGGTACCGGCATCCTTCCATTAATGCTTGCTCAAAAAAATGATTCGCTGGTTATTGATGCTGTAGAAATTGACCCTGCTGCAGCAGAACAGGCCGAAGAAAATATTGCAAAATCGCCATGGGCCGATATCATTACTGTAATTAATGAAGACATATTGTCTTTTACTCCCGGCAAACAATACGATTATATCATTTCCAATCCACCGTTTTTTGAAAACAGTCTGCCCTCACCGGATAAAACCATAAACAAAGCCAGGCATAATCACACGCTTAACCTGGTTCATCTTTTAAGTAAAGTAAACAACCACCTCAGCCCCTCAGGTATATTTGCTGCCTTAATTCCTTACGACCGTTCTGAATTTTTTATTGAAGAAGCTTCAAAAAACGGTTTGCATCTTACGCAGCAAATACTGGTAAAGCAAACTTTTAAACATAAATTCTTCAGGAGTATTTTATTTTTTAAGCGAACAGCTGCTAAAGCAGAATACGAGGAGATCATCATTAAAGATATAGAGCATAATTACACAGCTGAATTTACAGCTTTATTAAAAGACTATTATCTCTTCTTATAATCCGGCGTAGTTTTTCATATACTCATAGGGTTCATTCAGTTTACCGGCATCAACCATCGTTGCATGATCAATCAGTTTACTGCCCCCGGTACGTATATCATCCAGAACATATTTTATCAGTTGTTCTCCAAAATAACGGCTGGCATCACGGGCCAGTTCATTAGGTAAATTTCCAACTGCCATAATATCTACCGAGTTGGGTAAATAAGGTTTCGTTTTTTCAAAACTGGTTTTATCTACCCCGTATACCGGATCAGCAATCGTACTGTCGCCAAGATTACAAGGTACCGACCCATTCAGGTCATCGGTAATATCGGCAATAGTTTGTATTCTGAAATCCTCTTTCTTTATGTCATCCATTTCAAACAACCGTGGAATATTTTTCTCCCAGTAAATACCATTGATCAATATATCGGTTGATGAAATATACTCCGTAAACCTGCAATTATAATCTTGCGGGTTGGCATGAAAATCATTCCGGTTATATTTTCCGGTTTGTTTATGTGCATACAGATTGGTGCCTTTTAAATGAACATATACCGGGTAAGCAAATTCAGATTCCAGATATTCATCCGGCTCTGTTTCATGAACACCCAGGAGGTTCATTATTTCCAGCACACCGTGTGCTACACGGCCGGTGCCGGTTACAGCAATTTTTATGTTGGGGAGTTTTAAACCAAAATAAGTATGTATCAGTTTTTGAAAACTGTTTACCGAGCCAACCCTTTGCAATTTAAAGGCACCGGTACGGTTTCCATAAGCCATCATCCCATTATGTGCGCCAACAATGCCTGCAAAAAAACCAAAGCCAATAATTCGTTTGCCGTCATCATGTTCCAGGCATTCGTAATCAATCAGTGTTATTTTTTTCGCCAGTATTGTCTTAAACAATTCCTGGTTTGAAGCCTGCAGTTTTTTGGTGTGAGAAAAGAACATATACGTTTTGCCCTCAAGCAACATGTCAACCGGTACTTCCTTAATACCCAGCAACAGGTTGCAATCGCTTATATCTTCTCTTACCTCCACGCCTGCCCTTACATATTCCAGGTCGCCGTAGCAACGGGTTGGCGACCGTTGAGCCACTACTTTAACATCATTAAACTTAAGGTGCAGCCATTTGCATTGTGCCGGCGTAAGTGCCACCCGGTTATCTTCCGGTATTTTTCCTTCACGTATCAGTCCAATCTTTAGCATCGTTACTTTTTTTCGAAGGCAATTTACATTTTAGATTTTATATACAAGGCTATACATTTGCAACATGAATCATTTTGAACTGTTTGAACTGCCCGTTTCATTAAACATTGATAAGAGTAAGCTTGCCCTTAAATATTTTGAACTGCAGAAAAAATATCACCCCGATTTTTTTGCCCAAGGCACCGAGCATGAGCAGGAAGAGGCACTCGAAATTTCGTCTCAGCTTAATAAAGCATTAAAAATACTGAAGAACGAAGACGAAACCATTAAATATGTATTACAGTTGAAAGGCCTGCTGGAAGAGGAAGAAAAATACAAACTGCCCCCGGCATTTTTAATGGAGATGATGGAACTGAATGAAGAATTAACCGAAGACTCGGCCAAACAGATAAATACCCTGGAAACTGAATTATACAGCGAAGTACAATCCATTATTGAAAATTATGACGATACCCGGGCATCTGAAACCGACCTGCTGAAACTGAAAGAATATTTTTACAAGAAAAAATACCTGCAACGTATTTTGGACAGATTGGATGGATAATGTAATATTGCAGCCCGTTGCAAACGTTTAAGTCGTTCAAACCGTTTAATGGTTGCAAAACCTTTCAACTTTAAACCCTTCAACCTTTTCAACGTGTTATTGGCCCAGATGGCGGAATTGGTAGACGCAGCAGACTCAAAATCTGCCGTTCGCAAGGATGTGCAGGTTCGATTCCTGTTCTGGGCACCAGGTAAATTAAGCCCTTTAAACAAACAGTTTGAAGGGCTTTTTTATTGAGGCTTAATGCTTTTTAGTACAAGAACATGCGTATATTTATGAGTTGTACGCAATTTCACAAACAGTAAGTGATGAAGATTTTCTTCCTGATATTTTTGCCATTTTTTTACTTTGCTACTAAAGCTCAGTTGCCGACGGGAAATTATGCTAGTAGCGTTAGCTCGTTTAGAACAAATTACTTCTTAATGGTTGAGAGGGATTCTGTGACACTGTTTGGTTGGGAGACTACTATGGCCAATGACACGATTTACTTTAAGTCGTCCTGCAAAAATTCTTCAGCGAACAGTCTAACATTTACAGTTTTCAAATTCACAAAGTCCAAACTAAATCAAAATAACTTTCAGGATTTTATCTCAGAACCCGATCTGAGCGTTGAATCTTTTTTGTTACATAAGTACCTTTTCAATTTTGAAATAGTCGGCAAGAAAATATTACTTGCTGCGACCAAAGATTCATATGACAGTAGAGCAGATGGGTTTGAGTTTGTTCAAATAAAATAACTGCGTACAACATCGGCTTTGTGCAAGGCTGGACGAGCATGGCTCAACTTTTATTTGTTACCTTCAACTTTAGTATTTTTAATAAAAAAAATGCTCACATCAATAAATCCTAAACTACCCATGCGTAACAAAGCCGTTACAAAAGACTTTTAT
>JBATAS010000140.1:0-36871 GCA_049661965.1 Ferruginibacter sp.
GCCTTCACTAATATCCTTATCATTCTCCTTGCCATTAAATCCATACCTGTAGCCACCCCCAGCATCAAATTTTCTCTCGGGCATACTCATCCCGAAAGGATAGTAGTCAATTCAAAGAACCTTTTACTAAAGTAATACTTACAGTTTACTTTTCAATTAAATTCTTCACCGGCTATTTAAGAATGAAGAATTGTTTCCTGAGTTCATCAGGAATATATATATTTGCAACATTGTAGCAAAAAATAAACTTTGATTAAAAACCTTGTCATAAAAAAGATTGCAGCTTTTGTTATGCTGATTGTTTTTGCAGTCAGCATTACGCCTACAATTATTTTTCATGATGTATTTGCTAACCATACCGATTCGGTAAAGAAAAATAATAACCCCAACCAGGAACAGGTTGGCAAAAAATTATTCAATTGCCATTGCAATAATATTGTTGCTGAGTCGCCTTTTACCGAAACGGCAACGGTAAACATAAAACCGGTTAAACAGGTTTTCAGTATCATACAAGCTGATAAGCCGGTAATATTCTCTTCAACCCTTCATATCTCTTATGCCTTACGGGGCCCGCCTGTTGTTTAATAATGCTCATTGAACAGGATTCGTATTTTACCCGGATCCCATCTGCACATGTATTAAAACAACTTTTATGCGATCTTTTATAATTATATTTCTGAGCAGTCTTATTATAACAGGCCCTCAAAGCTTTGCACAAAGCAATGCGTTTAATAAACCCGTAAATAAATTCAATACGGTTAATGGTAATTTCTCCGGCACTGTAACCGATGCCAAAACCGGCGCTGCACTTGCCGGTACAACTGTTTATATTTCAGATATCAGATCGGGCACGGCAACTGATGCCAACGGTCATTTTCTTATCAAAAATATTTCGCCCGGTAAACACCTTGTTGAAGTATCGCATATTGGTTACAGCAGCATTGTTGAAAGTATTGATTTTACCAGCGATGTACAAAAAGATTTTGCACTTACCGAAGCAATCATTGAAAACAATGCAGTGGTGGTTACCGGGGTAACAGGTGCCACACAATTAAAAAAAGTTCCGTTTGCTGTAAGTGTAATGCGTAAAGAAGATTTTTTCAGAAATACTTCTTCAAACATCATTGAGTCGCTGACTAAAATTGGCGGTGTATCAACACTGGCAACAGGGCCTGCTATTTCGAAACCGGTGATACGTGGGTTAAGTTATAACCGGGTGCTTACCATCAACGATGGTGTACGGCAGGAAGGACAGCAATGGGGCGATGAACACGGTATTGAAATTGATGAAGCCAGTGTACATAAAATTGAATTGCTGAAAGGCCCGGCTTCCATCATTTACGGCAGCGACGCACTGGCGGGTGTGGTGAATATTATTACCAATGTACCCGTGCCGGTAAATACCCTCAAGACAAATATTTCGACCAATTATCAAACCAATAATAAACTGAGTACCCTTAATGTAAATATCGCTGGCAATAAAAACGGTTTCAACTGGGGTATCTACACATCCAATAAAGCGGCAGCCGATTATAAAAATAAATACGATGGCCCGGTTTTCAATTCTAAGTTTACCGAAAACAATATCGGTGGTTATGCAGGCTTCAACCGCAGTTGGGGTTTCAGTCATTTACTGATAAGCCAGTTTAATTTAAAGGCCGGGTTGATTGAAGGCGAAAGGGATATTGATGGCTTTTTTATTAAACCTGTTGCCGGTGGCGGAACCGCAAGAGCCACTAATGATGATTTTAAAAGTACTGTTCCTCAGATTCCTTATCAGCATATCAGGCATTTTAAAATAGCTACTGATAACAACATCAGGATGGGGAAAAATTATCTCACATTCAATATTGGCTATCAGCAAAACAAACGTGAAGAGTTTGGCAACCCCGATGATGCAGCAGAACGTTCGTTATTTTTTGATCTGAAGACGATAACCTACACAGCGCAGTTTCATCTTGCAGAAATAAAAGGGTGGAAAAACTCAATTGGTATTAACGGCATGCAGCAAACCAACACCAATAAAGGTATTGAACAACTGATACCGGATTATAATCTTTTTGATTTTGGCATATATGGTTTTACCCAAAAGACAATTAATAAAATTACTTTAAGCGGAGGCCTGCGTTTTGATAACAGAAATATTAATACAGAAAATCTACTGGATGGAACCACAATTAAAAGCAATGCTGTTAAAAAATCTTTTTCAAATATTTCGGGAAGCGCCGGCCTGGCAGTACAGGTAACAAAAGCAGTTAATTTAAAATTTAATGTGGCCCGTGGTTTCAGGGCGCCCAGTATTCCTGAGCTTACCTCAAACGGCGCACATGAAGGAACAATTCGGTACGAATATGGAAATGCAAATTTAAAAAGTGAAACCAGTTTACAGTTTGATGCCGGCGTGGAGTACGCAGCAGAACATATTTCCATAGGCCTCTCTGGCTTTTATAACAGTTTTGATAATTTTATTTTCTACCGCAAACTACAGGCTGCTGCCGGTGGAGATTCGCTGGTGAATTTTAATGGTGATAATTTAACTGCTTTTAAATTTGATCAGGGCAAGGCATCGCTTACCGGCCTGGAAGCGACTGTTGACATTCATCCCCACCCTTTGGACTGGTTACATATTTTAAATACCTTTTCGGTTGTAAGCGGACAATTAAAAACTCCTGTTGAAGGAAATAAATTTCTGCCTTTTATCCCTGCTTCAAAATTAGTAACCGAGTTTAAAGGAAGCTTTAATGAACTTAGCAAAAACATCAGTAATTTTTATGTGAAGTTTGAACTGGATAATACCTTCAGCAAAAAAAATGTATTTACAGTTTATAATACCGAAACAGCAACTACAGGCTATACTTTGCTGAATGCCGGTTTTGGTTTCGACCTGGTAAACAAGAATAAAAAAACAATTTTCAATATTGGTTTCAGCGCTTTAAACCTGGCTGATGTGGCATATCAAAATCATTTAAGCAGGTTAAAGTATGCTGCAGACAATTTAGCTACCGGCCGCACAGGCGTTTTTAATATGGGGAGAAATTTCAGTATTAAACTAAATGTACCGTTGAGTGTGAATTTAACGAAGTGATTTTTTTTGCCGGGAAGACGGGAAGGCGTTTTGTGATTTACGATTTTAAAAGAACGGCTTTCCGTCTTCCCGGCTATTGTTCCTTTCTTCTTCTGTACCAAATTAAAAAACCTGTTATACTTAACAAAGCCCCGCTTAATCCAAAAACAAAATAAATAATTTTTATTCCTGTGCCTCCATACTTGCCCATGTGCAGTTGAGAGTTAATGATATCGTACCTGTCGGCAGCATCAATCTCGTTGATGAATCTCGTTTTTGCAACAGCGCCGGCACTATCTAAAAAAATAACATCAGCAAATTTTTTGGAATGAACATAAGCATTGCTGCGCCTGCTGCCGTAAACAGCTGTTTTGCTTTTATTACTTTGTGCAAAGTAAATTACCCGGGCTGTAAAATCAGGATATTGTTTTTTTATCTGACCATAAGCCGAATCAAAACTGAAAGGCAGTGGTGGAGATGCTTTTAAAACCGGCGTGTAATTGTAAGATTGATAAAAATCTTTTTTAAAAACATAGCGCTGCATCCAGAAGCCGGTTACTGCAATCATCAGGTTAAATACTAAAGCATACACACCTATCAACTGGTGCAGGTTTGATTTTCTGTAAGCCATTTTCTTAAATAATAAAACAGCCAATATACTTTTTCCGAACAGTATTATTCCGGTTACAATACTCAACAAAAAAATCAACGCAAAAAAGCCAAGCAGCCACTCTCCTGTTTTTCCCAGGTGAAATGAATTATGGAATTTAGATAACCAGCCCATAAAATTATTCTGTATATCGGCGCTGCCACCCCTGCTGCCTGCAATTGCCGCAGTGGCAGGATGTAAAAATATCTCCTGTACCCTGGTTCCGCTTTCAAACGCAGTATCATAAATAAAAAAGGAAAATGGCTGTAACGGGCTTACAGCTATTTCGCAGCTGCTTATCTGTGCTGCAGGAAAAATTGTTTGCACACTTGCATAGCAACTATCAACAGAAATAATTGTGCTACTCTGGTTTGATATAGCCGGTTTTTGAAAACCATCTGCATCATCATGAAAAACCAATACCGCTCCCGATATAGAAATTAATAAGATGAATACGCCCAAAAACAGCCCTAGTATGCTGTGTATTCCATATATTCTTACATTAGCCATAATTACTAAATGTATTTATTATCTTGCCGGCTCAAGTTAACCCTTTTCAATTTTGACAAACTGCGCTAAATTTATTTATTTATTTATTTTACTATTCCCCACCATCACTTCTGCTCAGGATTTTGATTCCAGGCTTGCCATGTCGATAAATAAAAAACAGTCTGCTTTTAAGACAAATTATTTTTCGCTGCATGCCAATACTGTTACCTATATTAATATTGCTGCACCAGCAGTAATATTATCAGTGGGTATTTTAAGGCATGATAAAAAACTGCAACGGGATGCTGCCTATATGGTGGGTGGATTTCTATTGTCAACAGCAGTTACTCATGCAGGCAAGAAGCTGGTAAAAAAAATCCGCCCTTGTGATAAGTATCCCGAAATCACAAAATATAGTTCGGGCGGTGGCTACTCGTTTCCCTCCGGGCACACATCGGCTGCATTTAATACAGCCACTTCCCTGTGTTTAAGGTATCCCAAATGGTATGTAATTGCCCCTGCGTGTATTTGGGCCAGTAGTGTAAGTTTTGCCCGTATATACCAAGGTGTTCATTATCCAACCGATATACTTGCAGGGGCTTTAGTTGGTGCAGGCAGTGCCTATATAAGTTACAAACTGCAGCGCTGGATTGAAAAAAAGCATGCCCGTTAATTTAACTGTCTGTATGAAGAAATCAGTTTTACTTTTTCTTATTACAATTCCGGTATTATTAAGTGCCCAAACAAAAGATACCGTTTTACACAATGTACCGGTAAATGCTGTTACCGTAGCTGATACAAATACCGCAGCAGTTACTTTATTTAAAAAGCCAAAGCATTTTGAATTTATTACCAATATCCCAAAGGATTTATACGGTTTTACAAAAAATTCTTTTCGCAGGAAAAACCATAAGGATCTTGCGATCGTTGCCGGAGCAACTGCAATTTTATTTTTTGCAGATCAGGCCATTGCCAATTCCATTCAAAGCAGTTTCAGAAATGCCGGAATTCATGCCACTGAAAATTACTCACCAATAATTCAGATTAATATCGGTGGCAAAACAACCAATTTAGGTAAACTACCCCACAACATAAATACAGCTTTTTATAATTTAGGACAAGGGTCTTCTACGATGCTTTTAGCCGGAGGATTTTATTTGATAGGCAAAATAAAAAAAGATAACCGGGCCTTACAAACTGCCAGTCAGCTGGCGGAGGCTTTTATCAGTTTAGGGTTTTCAACCCAGGTAATTAAGTATTCAACAGGTAGAGAAAATCCGTCTGATGCAACTGCCATCCGTGGCAGGTGGCGGCCTTTTCCATCATGGAGTAATTTTCAAAACAATAAAACCAGGTATGATGCTTTTCCATCGGGGCATTTGGCAACATTTGTGAGTACCGTAACTATCATTGGAGAAAACTATCCCCACATTAAATGGATTAAGCCGGTTGGATACAGCATTGCAGGGCTTATTGGATTATCAATGATTAATAATGGTGTACACTGGGCATCGGATTTTCCGCTGGGTTTTGCGCTGGGCTACGGCTTTGGAAAATTTATTTCCAGAAAATCACGTTTTACTTTAGTACACTAAATGAGTTTGTATTACAATTTTTGAATGTAATTTTAACGCATGATTAAAATTGATATTAATACGCCTGCGCTGCTGTTCCCGGCCATCACATTACTGATGCTGGCTTATACCAACCGCTTTCTGTCGCTGGCATCACTGGTACGTAAACTGCATGATGAATATCATCGTGGCGAAAAAGAAAGAAATATTTTAAGCCAGATAAAAAATATCCGCAGCCGCATAAATCTTATCCGTTATATGCAGGCACTGGGTGTGCTTAGTTTTTTATGTTGTGTAATTTGCATGTATGCCATTTACCGCAACTGGATCGTAATGGCAAACTGGATATTTGCAGCCAGTATGTTTTTCCTGGTAGCTTCTATCATCTTATCACTGTTAGAAATAAACAAAAGCACCAAGGCCATTGAGCTGGTGCTCAGCGATATTGAAGAACTGAATAAAGAAAATATTTTTACAGATATTTTTAAGAAAGGAGATGATTAATCAAACTCTATGGGTTTGGTCTCTTCATAGTTTTCATCATACTTTACAAAAAACCGGATGTAGATGACACGACTCAGCCGCATCAGCCAGGGCTGTATAACCACCAGGAACAGGATATTTAAACCCAACCACCAGAATATTCGGTTATCATCAGTTGAAACACCAATCAATACCAACCATAACAAAAAAGTTAGTGCTGAAGCGCCTACCGCCAGGCCATAACTCACATAACCTGTTCCAAACCAAAACCCATTTTCCATATCATATTTCTGTTTACACAGTTCACAATTATCCGGCATATCGAAAATATGAGAAAGCTTCAACTTCTTAAAAGGATTTGGATCTTTAAACATTGGGCCCCGCCTGCAGCGAGGACATTTCATGGTTAATATACTCCAGTAAAAATTAGGGGTTGGTTTTTTGCTCATGGCGACAAAGTTAACAAAGTCAATTTTGTTATTTGTAACAAAAGATACTTTGCTCTATTTGTACTTTAATTTAAAATACAGCATCACCAGGCTCATGGCCAGTACCATGCTGTTGGTATAAATGATGGCTGCATCTTTAACCAGTATGCCATAAGCCAGCCACATCGATACGCCAAGCATCAGCAAACCCAGCATAGCCAGTGAAAGATCTTTTGCCGATTTAGTTTTCCAGATTTTTACCACCTGTGGTAAAAAAGTTATAGAAGTTATGGTACCTGCCACCAGGCCTAAGATTTGTATTGCTGACATATGGTTTAGTTTAAAGCTGTTGGTGATAATGTTTGCCTTTTGCGTTCGCCAATCTGCTGGCGCCACATAGCAAAATACAATCCTTTTTCCTGTAATAATAGTTCGTGAGAGCCGGTTTCCACCACATCGCCTTTTTCTAAAACATAAATCCTGTCGGCATGCATGATAGTGCTTAAACGATGTGCAATTAATATGGTGATCTGTCCTTTAGTTGATGAGACATCACGTATTGTATTAGTGATCTCTTCTTCAGTGATCGAATCGAGTGCAGAAGTAGCTTCGTCGAAAATTAATAAGTGAGGATTACGCAATAAGGCCCGGGCAATAGATATGCGCTGTTTTTCGCCGCCAGATAATTTTAATCCGCCTTCACCAATCATGGTATCCAGTCCTTTTTCGGCACGGGCCAGTAAACCGGTGCAGCTTGCTTTTGTCAGCACTGCATCCAGTTCCATATCTGTTGCAGCCGGATTAACAAACATCAGATTCTCTTTAATTGTTCCGCTGAAAAGATTTGTATCCTGTGTTACAAAACCAATTTGTTTACGCAGGTCATCAAAGCGTATCTCTGTTTCATCAAGACTATTGTATAAAATTTTCCCTTCCTGTGGCCGGTATAAACCAACGAGCAATTTCATCAAAGTAGATTTACCCGAACCCGAAGGACCAACAAAGGCAATGGTTTCGCCGATATTGGCTTCAAAGCTGATATTATCAATCGCTTTATGAGAAGCCGTTTGATGTTTGAACGAAACGCCTTTGAACGCAAGTGTTTGAATATTATTCAGTGGCTTTGGATTGGCCGGATCAACTTCCGGTTTCTTCATCATCAGGTTATGAAAATTATTAAGCGATGCTTCTGCTTCACGATAAGACAACAAAATATTTCCGATCTCCTGCAATGGACCAAAAATAAAGAATGAAAAAACCTGCATGGTTATCAGTTCACCGGCATCCATGCTGTTGCGAAAAATAAGCCACATTAAGATAAACAAAATCACCTGGCGTAAAGTGTTTACAAAAGTGCCTTGTATAAAACTGATGCTGCGTATGCTTTTTACTTTGGTTAGTTCAAGTCCAAGTATTTTATAGGTGTTTTTATTCAGCCGGCTTACTTCCTGTTCGGTAAGGCCCAGGCTTTTTACCAGTTCGATATTACGCAACGACTCTGTGGTTGACCCTGCCAAAGCCGTTGTTTGTCCAACAATATTTTTTTGAATGATCTTGATCTTTTTACTAAGGGCATTGGTAATAATTGTAAGTAAGGCAATACCAACAAGGTATGCTACAGGAACCATCCAGCTTATGTACAAACTGGCATACACAAATACAAACACCACACCCACCAATACACCAAAAAGAATATTGATGAAGCTGGTCATAAATCGCTCCACATCCGAACGTACTTTAGTAAGAACAGATAATGTTTCACCGCTGCGCTGATCTTCAAATTCCTGGTAAGGAAGTTTCATGGCGTGTTGCAAACCATCAGTAAAAACTTTGGCGCCAAATTTCTGTATGATCACATTTAAAAAATAATCCTGAAAAGCTTTTGCAATGCGGCTGACCATAGCCACGCTTATGGAGAAAATGAGTAGGTAAAAAACACCATACTGCAGATAACTTTCACCTTTACGGTCTATTACACCGTAACTCCAGAAAAAACTATCCCAATTAAAATTACCCGTTGTGGTACCAGCCTGATGATCGCTGGCCAGGTTAACCAATTTACCCAATAAGATAGGATCAACCAACGAAAAACCGATATTGATGGCAGCTAATGTTAAGGTGAGTGCTACCAGCCATTTATATGGCTTAAGATAGCGGAGCAATATTTTCATTCAGATAGTTTTTGCCTGTTTAATGCATTGAAAGGAATCAATGTATCAAATATCGTACAAGTTCGGAAAAAATGGCAAGATGGCAGGAAGGTTAGTCATGTTCCGATCTTGAGGAGAGTGATTATTGCAACTAACTCATTGCGGCGAAATAGAAGTGTATTTACTGCTTTATTGGAACTATGGGCTTTCGCTCTTTTGAGAAAATATTTTCTCTTGGAGGAAACTCAGTAAGAAGACTGGTTTTATACAAATAAAACGGTAACGCATTTTCTTTTAAATACTTTCTACCATTTTCTGTAATAATATTCTGTTCTGTAAACCCTAACCTCCATCCATCGGGTAAATTTATATATGCGCCTTGAAAAAGATCTGTAAATATTACCTTCTCTTTTTTTATTGAATCTAATATACTCTTATCGCTGGTTAAATACCTGTAATTGCCAATTAAAAAAACGCTATCAGAAGTATAGTAAGCAATAATTTTTCTGTCATCTGAATAGACAATATCAAATAAAATCCGACCTATGCTGCACCTTAAGCCTGGTTTTTTTCCTCCATGGTCAAAAAGAACCCAGATATCCTCACAGGTATTGTAACTTGAAACAGAATCAATGGAAGCCCCTAATTTAAACAATGAACCCTCAATTTGAGACTTCGCCATATTAAAACTTAAAGTGACTGCAATTAAAATTGATAATTTTTTCATTAATTAATTACTAAAGGGTTTCCCCATGCCTTATTCGTGGCTTCCAAACTAAAGTGAGGGTGTCAGGTAAAGGACTTATGCACCCCACCCCTCTCTGTCTAAACTCCTGTACTGTATAGCTTCTGCCAGGTGTTCAGGTTTTATATCATCACTGCCAGATAAATCTGCAATGGTTCGGCTTACTTTTAATATGCGGTCATAAGCACGGGCACTTAAATTTAATTTTTCCATTGCTGCTTTTAACAGGTTTTGCCCCGCAGTACTTATCGCACAAATTTCTTTCAGTTGCTTGCTGGTCATTTGAGCGTTGGCATAAATACCATCACTGTTTTTGTAACGCTCTTCCTGAATTTCTCTGGCTTTTATTACACGTTGCCTGATACTGCTGCTTTTTTCAAATTGCTCGGCTGATGATAATTCATTAAACGCAACCGGTGTTACTTCCACATGCAGATCAATCCTGTCTAACAACGGGCCTGAAATTTTGTTGAGGTATTTTTGCACCCCACCGGGTGGGCAGGTACATTCTTTTTCGGGATGATTAAAAAATCCGCAGGGACAGGGATTCATAGAAGCGATTAACATAAAGGATGCAGGAAAATCTAATGCAATTTTTGCTCTGGATATAGTTACTTTTCTTTCTTCCATCGGTTGACGCATTACTTCTAAAACCTGTCTTTTAAATTCGGGCAGTTCATCTAAAAATAAAACACCGTTATGTGCTAAAGAAATTTCGCCGGGCTGTGGATTGCCGCCGCCGCCGACTAATGCGACATCAGAAATTGTGTGATGAGGACTTCGGAACGGTCGTTTTGAAACCAAGGTTGCATTCTCCGGTAACTTCCCGGCAACTGAATGAATTTTTGTTGTCTCCAAAGCTTCCTGCAAACTTAACGGTGGCAATATAGTTGGCAAACGCTTTGCCAGCATGGTTTTACCGGCGCCGGGCGGGCCAATTAAAATGGCATTGTGCCCCCCGGCTGCAGCAATCTCCAATGCCCGTTTTATATTTTCCTGTCCTTTAACATCGCAAAAATCAAATTCAAAATCGCTTTGAGCATTTGCAAATTCTTCTCTTGTGTTTACAATGGTTGGTTGTATGGATTCTTCATTGTTGAAAAATTCAATCACATCTTTTATATGTTCAACAGCGTAAACATTCAGGTTGTTTACCATCGCCGCCTCTCTTGCATTTTGTTTGGGAACAAGTAAACCTTTAAAACCTTCCTTACGTGCCTGTATGGCAATGGGCAATGCTCCGGTGATGGGTCGTATCTCTCCATCAAGGCTCAATTCACCCATAATAACATACTCCGCTAATTTTTCTGGGTTTTTAATTTGCTCGGTTGCACCCAGTGTGCCAATGGCAATAGGAAGATCGAAAGCAGTACCGGATTTTTTTATATTGGCAGGTGCCAGGTTCACCACAAGTTTCGTACGTGGCATGTACAGTTTGTTGCTTTTGATAGCACTTTCAACTCTTTGCAAACTTTCTTTAACGGCATTATCGGGCAGGCCTACTATATAATAATTTTTGCCCTGGTTGTTTACACTCACTTCTACAGTGATACTGATAGCTTCCACTCCGTAAACAGCGCTCCCAAAAGTTTTAACCAACATGGGTATGAATTTTACTTAAAGTTAGAAAAACTTTAATAGGAACAAAGTATAAATTGCTGAAGAGATAATAATTGCTATTCGGGATGCTAAAATGGTTGTTCAGGTGATCAAGAATGCTGAGTTACCGCCTGTAAAAAACAATAACTCCGGTTTCTATGATGTTTTATATTTAGTTCACAATATTAATCGTATGAACTATCGAATCTACATTGCTTATTTATTTGGTTCCTTATTTATAAATGCCTGCAATCAACCACAGAAAACAAACCCAACAAATTATATCGTTACAGAAAAAGACCTGATACCTGAAGGGCTGGCTTTTGATGCTGCCACACAAACTATTTATGTAAGCAGCACCTGGAAAAGAAAGATTGTTGCTATTGATAAATATGGAAAGATCTCAGATTTTATAAAGGAATCGCAGTATGGTATTAAAAGCGTAGTGGGGATGGAAGTGGACAGCAAACGAAATTCCTTATGGGCCATCAGTTCTGAAGCGAATGAAGTGCTGCCATTGAAGAACCCAGGAGAATTACAATGGCGGTCTTCTGTTTACCAATTTGATCTCAGCAACGGAGCATTAATAAAAGAATACAAACTAAACAGAGACAGTATTTTCCTGAACGATCTTTGTGTTGCAGATAATGGAATTGTATTTGTGACTGAAACCAGGCAGAATGCTATTTACCGGATTATGCCCGAAGCAGATACAATTGAATTGTTTACTAACCTTTCGCCTTACAGTTTTATAAACGGGGTTTGTTTTACCGATAAACCCGGGACAATATTTGCCAGCAGTATTGAAGGCATTGTTTCCGTTGATCTTAAAACACGTAACTATTCCCTGCTGCCTGTTGCTGCTAAGATTAGCGCAGGCACTGTTGACGGCTTGTCATTTCACAACAATTATTTTATTGCACACCAGCGTTCAAAGATCGTACGCCTCTACCTATCTGCAAATCGTGACAGTATCATCCGTTCCGATACACTGGATTACGGAAAAGAATTTGATTCCAGTACAACAGGTGAAGTTTGGGGCAATCATTATTATTATATTATAAACTCACAAATCAGCAGTGGGATGGATTATAAGATCAGTATGATTAAACCGATGGACAGCCTGGAAAATATCATCATCCGAAAAACAAAACTTAGTCATGAATAAATTTATTGCACTCCTGTTAACAGGAGCTCTGTTTTCCTGTAACAGTAAAACAGATTTATTTAAAGAAGAAAAGGAAATCCGCAACCTGCTGCAGCAGGAACGTAAAGCACATTTTGAAAGGAATGTTGATCTTTTTGTTTCGGAATTTGCCGACAGTATGCTCTTTGTAAATAAGGGAAATGTAAATGCACCTTCTAAAGAAACAAACAAAGAAAGGATGGATAAATATTTTGGCAGTGTACAATTCATTAAATGGGATGATATAGCTGAGCCGCTTATTCGTTTTTCGGATGATGGCTCGCTGGCTTATGCCATTGTACAGAAAGAAGTAATTGTGACTTACCCTGACAGCACAGGAAAAGCATTTTTTGATACGACACATTATGCATGGGCATCTGTTTACAGAAAACAAAAAGGGGTGTGGAAGGTGGAGGTGAATGTATCAACTAATAAATAAGCTGATTATAGAAATAAAGGTCGGATTTCTTCAACTGCTGAAAATAGCTGTCATCCCGAGGTACGAGGGAACTGTTGAGCAGCGGTAAATTATCCCGGCAGATTCCTCACTGCGTTCGGAATGGCAGCTAAATTTCATCGTTTAAAAATTTCCAATCCGGATTAACAGAATTAATTAAGGCTTCTTTCTTTTCCCTACGCCATCCTTTAATTTCTTTTTCACGGGCAATTGCATCTTTTACGTCCACAAATTCTTCATAGTACAATAAAAAAGTTGCATTGTATTTACCTGCGAATGAAGAATGCCTGAATGGTTTGGAGTTTTCATAATGTTCATCTAATCTTCTGGATAAATCATTTGTTATACCGGTGTACAACAGCGTTTTGTTTTTATTGGTTACGATGTACACGTAGTAATTATGATCATTTGCAATTTTCATTGTTGATTTTTTTCCCGGCAGATCCCTCGTACCTCGGGATGACAGCATTATTGGGCATTTTATCTGCCACTCAAAATTTATCACATCTTCTCCAGCATATCCACTACACCCTCTCTCTTCAATATCAAATAACCCAGCCTGTCATTACTGATTCCATCTTTTAAATGATAACTGAAATGTAACTGGTCGTTGATGACCGATGTTTCAAAATATTTAAAATCAATATTGGGATATTTTTTCAGGTCTTCTCCTATCTCATATAAATGTGTGGAGAGGATGAAAAGTGAGTTTTTCATTTTTAGTAATCCTTCAATAACCGTACTACTGCATTTCATAGCATCCTGTACATTGGTGCCTTTAAAGAGTTCATCAATCAGTATCAGCCATTTTTTGCCGTCGTTTATTTTGGTAATGGTGTTTTTAATGCGCTGTACTTCGTTGTAAAAATAACTTTCGCCTTTGGCGATATTGTCCACCACGTTTATATTGCTGAGCATACCATCAAACAAAGTAAGTTTCATTTGCTGTGCCGAAACTCCCATACCTATATGTGCCAGAAAAACAGCAGCGCCAACAGATTTTATAAAAGTGCTTTTGCCAGCCATATTGGCTCCGGTTAAAAAAAGAAAATTACTTTTCCGGTTAAGCATTACATCATAAACTACCGGCTCATTCACCAGCAGGTGATACAGTCCGGCAGCTTCTATAACCGGTTCATCGCTCTGTACAAAATCAGGAAACACAAGGCCATAATTCTGTACGGCTTTTGCCATACCGTACCAGGCATCAATTTGTGCGTATAACACCACAAGGTCCAGTGTATTGTGTTTATAAACGTAACGTATAAAATGTGCCAGTTCCAGTTTCTGGGCATTTGACAGCTCTTCACTGTTCACGTGTTTTTCTACAACGGCAAACTGGTCTTTCTTAATGCTGCGTTCAACTGCAGCAATTACTTTCTTCAATGGTGCAGGAATAGTTTCTCCTTCAAATAATTTTATTAACCGCTGAAAGCCTTTTATAAAATCGAAACAATGTTTTGCTGAGTAAGTTACAAGGGCAAAGTCGGGGCCATGCAATAATTTATAACTGTAGGTTTCCATGGCCGAAGGATGTGCCGGAATAAGGCTGATATGAGAATCGAAGAATTTTTCCACCACCATCACCGTACCATTGCTGATCTGCGTTGGCCATGCTGCCTGTTTTTTAATGATGAGCTGCAGGGTTTGCTGCACCGCAACAATTTCTTCCCTGGTTTTTAAAGCCGTGCTGAAATTAATTTTTAACTGTTCGCTGCCATGCGTGGTGCTGCACATATCCAGTTTATTAAACACCGACATGTCTTCCCCGCTGTTGAACATTAAAAGATCGGCAAGTGTGGTTTTGTCTATTTCCATATCCGCAGAAAGTTATCTGTTAAATGTTAATCTTTGTCCTTTTGTAGTTTCATCAAAGTTTCCATTACTGTAAACCATGTTGCCACTTACAAAAGTCTTATCTATAGATGCAGGAAACATAAAATTCTCTAAAGGACTCCATCCACATTTGTACAAAATATTTTCTTTTGTTACTGTTGAGGGTGAATTAGTATCTACAACAACCAGATCGGCAAAATATCCTTCACGTATATAACCTCTGTTTTCAATCTGAAAACAATCGGCAACGGCATGGCTCATTTTCTCTGCAATTTTTTCCAGGCTGATTCTCCCCTGTTTATTATAATGCAGCATTAATAGCAAAGGATGTTGCACCAGCGGCAATCCTGCATGTGCCTGTTCATAGGCTCCCTGTTTTTCTTCCCAGGTATGTGGCGCATGGTCTGTCGCAATTACATCAAGTCGGTCATCCAACAATGCTTTCCATAAAGCTTCTTTGTTATGCGGCGCTTTAATGGCGGGGTTACATTTTATCTTATAGCCCAGTTGTTCATAATCATCTGCCGTAAAATGTAAATGATGCACACAAACTTCAGCTGTAATGCGTTTTTCTTTCAGTGGCATCATGTTGCCGAAAAGCTGTAATTCTTTTTCGGTGCTGATGTGGAGTATGTGTAAACGGCTGTTATATTTCTGTGCAAACTTTATAGCAATCAATGACGACTCAAAACAACCTTCTTCATCTCTTACCAGCGGATGATCTGATGGAGACAAATCTCCTTTTTCTCTTTTTAATCTTTCGTGATTGGCTTTAATAATTCTTTCGTCTTCGCAATGTGTGGCAATCAGCATTTCACTTTCACGAAAAACCTTGTCCAAAGCACTATGACTGTCAACCAGCATATTTCCGGTACTGGCACCCATAAATATTTTTACGCCGCACACATCATTTTTGTGCTTATTCATTTTTAATACTTCATCAGCATTATTATTGCTGGTGCCCATAAAAAAAGAGTAATTGGCCAGCGAAGTATTTTTAGCAATATTGTATTTGTCCTCCAGCAGTTCGGGTGTTAAGGCATTGGGTACCGTATTGGGCATCTCCATAAAGCTGGTAACACCGCCGGCCACAGCCGCTTTACTTTCGGTATAAATGGTTGCCTTATGCGTAAGGCCTGGCTCACGGAAATGCACCTGGTCGTCAATCACACCGGGAAAAAGATACTTATCTTCCCCGTTAACTTCTGTAACCTTATACTTTGTTTCAATACCGCCCGCAATTTTTTCTATACGTTCGCCGTTAGTTAAAACATCCAGTGTTTTAATTTTTCCTTCATTTACAACCTGTATGTTCTTAAAAAGGTATTTTTGCATAACTTGAACCTGTTACCTGTTAAATTAAAATTATCCAATGCAATTTATTAAAAGCTTAACCAAACTGCTGTTTTTTATTTGCCCCGCATTTGCAACAGCACAGTCCACATTTTTAACACCAGGTTCAAAAGATATTCATTTTGTTGACAGAATGGAAATAAAGCAACAAAAAAATACACATCTTAATTTTTCGGCAGTACGGCCATTTAACCGTAAATATATTGTAGAACAAACTGAATTTATTGACAGTGCCAGGCTTGGATATACTGATGCAACCGGCAGGGATAAATACGAAGAATGGAATAACCAGGCACTTACTCCCATTGACGAATATAACCTGAACAGTTTTTTAATGAATAACAGTGAATGGGTAACCGGCCCTAAGGATGCATTCAAAAGTAAAAGGCCAATCTTAAAAACTTTCTATAAAACAAAACCTAACTTCCTGGAAGTTGACACAAAGAATTTTTTCCTGGCACTTAACCCTGTATTTCAATATGCACAGGGTGTAGAAACCGGCTACAATAAATCCATCTATTTAAACAGCAAGGGCGTTACCGCCCGGGGTACCATTGCCCGTAAGATAGGGTTTGCCGCTTTTATTACCGATAACCAGGAAAGAGGGCCACAGTTCTTTCAGAATAACGTAAATTTTTTTAGGGCTGTGCCGGGTGTTGGTTTTTACAAACCTTTTAAAACCAGCGGAACTGATTATTTTGATGCCCGTGGTTACATTACTTTTAAAGCAGCTGGCGCTATTGATATTCAGTTTGGATATGACAAGAATTTTATTGGCAATGGATACCGTAGCTTATTTTTAAGCGACTATGGTAATAGCAATTTATTTTTAAAACTGAATACCCGTATCTGGAAAATAAATTATCAGAATATTTTTATGGAACTGTTTCCGCAGTTTAAAAAAGTTGGAGATACTTTACTTGACCGTAAATATGCAGCCATGCACCACCTGAGCATGAACGTAACTAAATGGCTTAACATCGGTTTGTTTGAAGGTGTGATCTTTGGCCGCAAAAATCATTTTGATTTTCAATACCTGAACCCTATAATTTTTTACCGGCATATAGAAGGTACTGTTGGCAGCCCCGACAACGCCGTAGCTGGTTTTGACTTTAAAGCAAATATTGCTCACCGGGCACAATTATACGGACAGTTGTTACTGGATGAGTTTGTGTTATCCGAAATCAGAAACAAACCAACAAGCTGGGTAAACAAATGGGGCATACAGGTGGGTGTAAAATATGTAGATGCATTTGGCGTACCTAACCTGGATATACAGCTGGAAGCTAATCGGGTAAGGCCTTTCACCTATGCACATGGCGACACTATTTCTAATTACACCCATTATAACCAACCGCTGGCACATCCACTGGGGGCTAACTTCCAGGAGTTTTTAGGTATAGTAAGATATCAGCCTGCACCAAAATGGTACGTGTATTTACAGGCCATTTATTATTACCAGGGTTTAGACAGTGCCGGCATTAATTACGGGGGCAACATCTTCAAAAATTATAACACCCGCAGTATGAGCGACGGATTTAAAATTGGAAGCGGTGATAAAGCCACTGTTTTAAATACGTATTTACAGGTATCATACGAGATCAGGGAAAATATATTTTTCGAATTATCGGGGCAATACCGACACTACAAAACTTTAAGTAATCCGGCAGCAAGTACAACTACTTTAATTACAGCCGGTGTGCGGTTAAACATGTTTAACCGCCGCTACGACCTGTAAACCGTCATCAATTATTCTACTGTTAAGGAGAAGGAAATTATCCGGGAATTGATCTTGTCAATCACATTTGAAAATTTCAGGTTAGTATCCCTGCTGTGCAGGTTACCAATACCCCAGCCCATTTTTACTTCGGGCGTTAATACAAACATGGGAAAATAAAAATGAAACCCCAACCCCGCTTCTACACCATAATCAAACCGTTTAAGCTTGATGAGGTTTTCGGCTTTTTTTGCGCCCGCATTTGAAGCCAGGTCGTACTCGCCTTTTACACCACCCATCATGTACACTTTAAAATTATTAATTCTGTCGCTGGTAAACTTTATCTGCACAGGCAATGTAAGAGAAATGGATTGTACTTTTTTCTGGGTAACAGGTGTTTCGCCACCAGGCCCATCGGGATACGTGAGATTATATTCAAAAGCTTTTTCGGTAAATGTAAGGTTAACCGGATAAGTGCGAAGATCAAAATGTTCGCTCAGCCGGAAGTTAACCATCCAGGCAAGATTCAGACCGGTACTGTTCAGACTTTCAACAACAGTTATACTGTCTAATGGTGCGTTTTGTAAAAAAACCGGGTGGTGGGTAAAGGAGAAATGTGAACGGTTCACCCCAAGGTTGATACCAAAGCGGATTGGTTTTTCGTCATGATCGGGTAAATTAACCAGTTCTCTTAACTGAGAAAGACCAATCAAAGGACAGATCAAAAAAACTATTCCTGTATAAATTATTTTTCTCCGCAATAGATGCTGCATATTCCTAAGCTCAATGGTTTAGTATAAGTGTTTCTGTATCCCAGGTTATCCAGGATAGCTGTAAAATTTTTTCCTTCAGGAAACTTTTGAATTGATTCGTCGAGATACTTGTATGCGCTGCGGTTTTTTGAGAAAAATTTACCCACGCCGGGGCAGATTACCCTCATGTACAGATTGTACATGGTTTTTACAACTGCCGATTTTGGTTTGCTGAATTCGAGTACCACCAGTTTACCACCGGGTTTTAATACCCTTTTTATCTCCGATAAACCTTTTTCGAGGTTCTCAAAATTACGTACACCAAAAGCTACAGTCACCGCTTCAAACGAGTCATTTTCAAAATTTATTGTTTCGCAATCTCCATTTAACAATTCTATAGTATTCTCCAGGCCAAGTTTTTGTACTTTTTTACGCCCAATCTCAAGCATACCGTCACTTATATCAATTCCGGTAATTTTTTCGGGCTTTAACATATCAGATGCCATTATGGCCACATCTGCTGTACCGGTAGCTACATCAAGCAAAGTTTTCGGATGGGTTTTCAATAACTGTTTAATGGCCTTTTTCCGCCATCGTACATCAATACCCACACTCAGAAAACGATTTAAAAAATCGTACCTGAATGCAATATCATCAAACATACCCGCAACCTGCTGTTTTTTAGCAAGACCGGAATGCTTGTATGGTACTACCGTATCATGGGCGTAATCTGACATGGGCGCAAAGATAAGTTGTTTTGGCTTTTGGGTTTGGAGTTTAACTTTTTAAGCCGTCAACAGCCTCTTTATCCAGTGAAGAGTATCCAGTATCTTTGCAACATGCAAATAAAATCTGCCAAATACATTATCAGCAGCCCCGATTATGAAAAATGCCCGGTGCCCGACAGGCCGGAATATGCATTTATTGGGCGCAGCAATGTTGGCAAATCCTCATTAATAAATATGCTTTGTAATAATGATAAATTGGCAAAAACATCGGGTTCTCCCGGTAAAACACAGCTATTGAATCATTTTGATATTAGTTCATCTCCATCGGCAAAGGCAAATCAAACCGAAGCTGTTGATGTAAACAAGCGGGTGAACTGGTATTTGGTTGACTTGCCGGGATATGGTTTTGCTAAAGTAAGTATAAGAAGCCGCAGGCGCTGGGAGCAAATGATTGAAAATTATTTACGCAAGCGTGAAAACCTGACAATGGTTTTTGTTTTGCTGGATGCACGGCATAGTCCGCAAAAAATTGACCTTGAGTTTTTAGAACAACTCAGAAACTGGCAGGTTCCTTTTTGCCTGGCTTTTACCAAAGCTGATAAAGTAAATCAACGTACCGTAAATAAAAATGTAAAAGATTTTTTAGATGCCATGAGAAAAACCTGGCAGTTTTTACCACAGCATTTTGTAACCAGTGCTGTAAAAAAATCGGGTAAGGATAAGGTTCTGAATTTTATTGAGGAAACAAATTTTGAAATAGAAAACAAGAAATAAAAGAGAGTCGGATTTACAGTCTGTACTTTTTTACAAATACAAACAACCTGAAAACTATTCAGGAAACTTTAACTCACCACCTTATTGGCACAACTGCTGCTGGCAAAGGCTTCGGGTTTGGCTTTAAAAGCAAAACCCATTCCCAGGATATAGCCCATGGCTTCCCGTAATGCTTCATTGCTTTTAAACTGTGGATTGGTATTGATGTCGGCATGAACTTCCATATCCACATCATACCGGGTAAACAGGTCGCAGAGTTCATAAGCAATTTCAATACTCTTGGCCACTTCTACCAGCATCCTTTCTTTAATGCTGTATTTATGTGTTGTTTTTTCATTGTGAATAAACATGAAACCTCCATGTCCTTCACGTAAAAAAACAATAACAGTGGCAAACTCGGTTTCTTTGCCTTTTACCTGGCTGTCGGTACCAATACAAACTTTTAAATGATAGCCGGCTGTGGTTTCCCGGTTGATGGCCTGCTCTACTGCATCTTTGATGTGCAGTTTAATGGGGTCGCCGTTAAATTTTCTCCATAACATAAAAATGGGTTTTCTAAAGTTACGGATAAATTAATATACCAAAACAGGGTTTACATTTAATTAATAGGTAAAAAAAAGGGGGGCAGCCCCTAACGCTACCCCCTACTTACACATGAATCTACCTTACTGTTTTATAATTCGTTCTGTTTGCTGTTGTTCGTTATTGAAAAGCTTCATTACATACATACCTCCAGCCTGACCCGAAACATTGATACGGTTAATACCTTTTATTCCTTTGCCGGTATTAATAATTCTGCCATTCATATCGCTCAGCAGATACTGATAATTTTCGGCGGCATTAACCACAATCTCGTTTTGTACAAGTGTTGATACACTGAACATATTATCGGCCTGCCCTGCAGCTTTTAAAGCAATAATATTTGAATAGGCTGTTTGGTTTATTACCGAAGTAACTTTTAAGCGGTAATAAACAGTACTGTTTTTATAAGGCAGATACGAAAACTTAGTATCTGTACCGTTTGTTGTAGTCAATGCACTGAAATTACTTCCGTTAGTTGAGGATTGAATTTCTATAGTTTTAACTGGCTCATCGGCTATAATACGCCAGCTGAGGTTATGTTTATTTTTATCAGTATTACCTTTTAATTCAACCGCATGTATTGGCAGTATGCCTGTAAACCCGTTAATGGTATAAGAACCCAGACTTCCGTAAGAACCTGTATTGGTATTACCCGTACCATGTACTTTCAAATAATAAGTACCTGCAGTTAAAACAGTGTCAATAGTTACACTCATGGTTGCGGCGGGGTCGTATGTTGTTATTAAAGTTGCAGATGAATTATACAGTTCCAGTCTTATATCCAGGTTGGCACCAATATAATTTGATCCCACATTAAAAGGTATAGCTGTTAAATGAAAATTTGAACCTTGATTGATAGTAAACTTAAATGCATCTTTATCGGCATTGGTACCGATAATACCGTTAACTGTAAAGTTTGAAGCATTGATAGAGTGTGTGCCTGCATCAAGTGTTTCGGCAAAATCATCTGCACGGTAACCAAAACCATTTTGTGTGGCAATGATGGTAAGGTTATCCTGTATACTGGTACAGCCATAAGGTGTAGGGCCGTTGTTCCAGTTACTCATATTTCTATAATAGCTGTTACCCATAATTGGCGCCCAGCCTATCTGACCACTGCCTTCGCCGCTGTTATAAGGTTCAACAGGGTTGCTGCAATCATTTCCGTATTTAGACTGATGAGATAAACCTACAGTGTGGCCGCTTTCGTGTGAGCAACACTCGCCAACCATTTTAGGGCTATAGGGCCCCAGCCTGTCGCTGAATACAAATGCCGGCGTATCATCGCCCCAGGTAAATGAACCAACGAAGGCAACACCGCCAACACCCGGATACCAGGCACTGGTTGTTGTTATTATTACCCTCATTCGTTTATTCAATGGAGCTGCTAAAAAAACTGTCGAGTCTGTAGTTATGTTTATATCAAAAGGACGATAATCTTCGGCTACACGGTTAAAAGCTTCTGTAATCTGAGCTTCCGTTAAGCCTGAAGCTGCACAGGTAAGCGGATTACCGCCATTCCATACTGAGCTTACTACATAGTGCCCGTCAAAGTCAAGAAAAATGGTAGCGACAGCCGAAGGGTAGCTGTTTAATTTGGGTACGCTGAATACATTATTTGAAACAAATAATGATGAAGCGAAAATTAATAAGGTAAAAATCTTTTTCATTTGTAAGGATTTTATTGGATAGGCAGGCAGGTTTTTAGTTTTGATAACAATCCTGTATAAAACGGTCTGTTTCCATTTTAACCAGTTGGTAGTTGCCGGATTGATTTCTTTTCAATTCAAATCCGTCGAAATACTTTTTATTGATGATACGGCCGATATAGGAAGTACTGCCATCATCATTAGCAATTTTCGAAACACTGAAAATGGTATTTGAATAATCAGGTGATACAATTACTGCAGTTTGCAGGTTAGCATACTTTACTATATTACTGGTAACATTGCCCGAAAAAGTAAAATTATCTGAAAAGGAAAGGTTGATGGTTTGTCCTGAAGGAGAATTAAAAACTTTGCTTAACTCGGCTTCATTACAATTTATTACATCAGGAAAACTATTGAATTGTTTCGGCTTTACAGGATTGTTTTGCGAAAAACCGGTCAATGCTATAACAGACAGCAGCAATGACAATGCATAGGGCGCACAGTGTTTCATCGGATTTATTTTGGTTTTTAGAATATTGGATATATAGATTCTATCTAAGGAAACGACATTAAACTGCCTTTATTATACCAATAACAAAAAAAGCAGTTCTCCAAACCAAGCATCGTAAAACTACGAAAGGGAAAAAAGTAAATGCACTAAGTAAAACCTGTTAGTACTGGCCTGTACTCAGTAAAACCAGTGTGCAGGCCTCCTGTACAACTATTTTATGTTGATGGGCAAGCTCTTCAAATTCATCATTCTCGGTACCGGGATTGAAAATTATACGTTTGGGATTGAGGGAGAGGATATAATCGTAATATTCTTTTTGGTGCATTGGATTCAGGTAAAGCGTTACAGTATCAATATCGGTAAATTCTTTTTTTTCCGTTTCAATTTCAATACCTGCAACAGTTCCTTTTCTTCTACCCAATGCAACAACCGGGTGTTGATTATTCTTTAACCTGTTTATGGCCAGGAAGCTGTACCGGGACGGGTTTTCGGATGCACCGATGACCAATGTTTTTTTCTTTTCCATATTAATCTAAAAACCTTGCTTTAATTGCCGGTGAAGGTATCATACATTCCTGCCGTACGCCAAACCATTTGTAGCGATTCTTTGCAATCCAGTTATAAATTCCGTCACGTATAAATTTTGGGACAATGATAAAACCATAACAAAGCGGCCAGAGACCTCTTAAATGTCGGCAAACTTTTAATGCAGCTGTTGACCGGTTGTATGCTTTTCCTTTATCAATAAAAATAAAAGACTGCATATCTTCAACAGGCAAATCATATTCCTTCAATAATTTTCTTCCCGCTTCTGATTGTAAAGTTGCAAAATGAATATTTGCTTTTTTATTCCGCCTGATGGTGAAATTAACTGCACTGTTACAAAAATTGCAAACGCCGTCGAATAATATAATTGGGTGATTGTTCATTTATACAAAGTTACTGATTGGCAGCAGGCATTTAATCTTTCAAAATATTTTTTAATGCCTTATTCAGATCAGGGTATTTAAATTGAAATCCTGCTTCTGATAATCGTTCAGGTACTACCCACCTGCTTTTTAAGATCAGTTCAGTTTCTGTTTTTATAATTATGGCACCAATCTCCAGTAACCATTTTGGAATTGGGAGCCCTATCTTAACGTTCATATTATTTCTTAACAATTGCATCAGCATCTTGTTTGTAACAGGGTTTGGAGCAGCAGTATTTAAAACTCCGTTAACCTCATCAAGTTGGCGAGTAAATTCAACAATGCTGAATACATCTTCAATATGTATCCAACTGAACATCTGGTTACCTTTACCTTGTTTGCCCCCCATTCCAAACCTGACAAGATTTTTCAGCGGTTGAATCACTCCACCATCTTTACCTAAAACGATAGCCATACGCAAAGCAACCTGCCGTGTAGCGGATAAATTAAATTCAAAGAAAGCTTTTTCCCAATTGGTTGCAACATTAACCGAAAAGCCCGAACCAATTTCACCTGTACTTTCTGTCATGGGCCTGTCTTCGGCATGCCGGTATATTGTAGCAGTGCTTGAATTTATCCAGAGTACAGGTGGGATTTTACAGTTGAGTATCGCATTACCCAGCATCTTCGTCGTGTCTGTCCTGGAATTAAAAATTGTCTTTTTATTTTTTTTATTATATCTGCAGTCAACAGATTTACCGGCGAGGTTTATCAGCATTGTTGAATTTTCCAGTGCTGTTACAATTGCTGATTGATCATCCCAGTTGATATGTTTCTTTTGCCTGGAAATAATGATCACATTATATCCAATCGCTTTATACTTTTGCGAAAGATACTTCCCAACAAAACCTGTTCCTCCTGCTATAATAATTTTCTTATCCATTTATCAAAGTATAAAGATTAAAATAATGGCCCTGTATATAACCCATGTGTATGAAATTAAAACAGGTAAACCAAGTTTGTTTACTCTTCTCTTGTGATCAAAAAACATGATGAACACAACACTGAAAAAATACATCAGATTAAAAGTATCACTAAAGAATGAATAATGATTTAAAGCCAATAAAGGAAACAACATTACTGCGCCAATTAAAGAAACCAGCAGCATATTAAAATAATAATTCAGTTTCAAATCCCACGATTTTTTATAAATGAAAGGATACTGAAAAAAAAGCATCCCGGTAACAATCAACAATTCGAATTGCCAGTTATAGTTTACGCTAATGAGATGTTGAATAAGATTTGCAAACTGATTTAAAGTTAATGCTGTAACAACCATGCTGCCTATGATAGCTATCACTTTAAACCAGTTTGCGGGTATGATCTTATTCGCTTTCATATGGTTTTAAATTTGATGTTCGGTTACCGGAGCTTTATACCTGGCTGCCTGTGTTGCTTTTTTGCGAAGTGTAAAAAAGATATACAGGTTAAAAAAGTGCATGCCGCCCAGTATCAGGATAATTAAACCAATTTTGAGACTGAGTTGTTCAATCACTTGCTGCACATTGATGATATTGTTGGTTACCTGTAAAGTATACACTGCATAGCCGATATTGATGAGGTAAAAACCAACCAGCAATAAATTGTTTACACTGTCGGCCAAGTCTTTATTACCATGAAAAATATCAATTAAAAATACCTTGCCATTTTTGAAAAGTGTACGGGCCACCCAAATGGTTAAAGCAATGGTGATAACCAGGTAAAAGCTGTACGTGACGATAATGTAGTTCATAAAATTTATTTTTAAAGGTTATAAATCATTTAAGCATAGCCAAGGGACGTTCGTTCATTTTCCGTACCTCATCAAAACATAGCCAGGTATAATACAGTGCCATGAATGGAGCAGTGAATAACAGAATAATAAAAGAGCCTACCGGCATGGTAAGCAAAGCAATTGCTGTAATCCAGTGATAAACTTTCCGCTTGCCCTTGTTCTCTGTAAAACAACTTTGCTGAACATGCACTATCATGCTGATCACCTGCCAACCGCCCACAACAAAGTATCCGGTAATAAAAGTGTTATCCCTATTAATGATGGTTGCTATTGTAAAGCTAATTATCAAAATGGTACTGAGCCATGCGTCGACTTCTTTAAATTTTTTCATGATAGTATATTTTATATTTTCAGAAAATTTTGAAACTTATTTTTCAAATAAAAGCCGGAATTTTCCAGCTTAGTTGTTTGCTCCTTTAAGAAGCTATTTAAAGAACTTTAATAAACTGCCGAGAAACCAATTCTCATCAGCTTTAATCATCACATCCAGAACCTTATCTGCCTGGCCGCCAAATTTTTTAATGCCGCCGATGGTTTCTACAAATTGTTTTACTTCTTTATCTTTTTTATCGCCATCAATATCTTCAAGCTGAGTCAATAATTTCAACATGGGATCCAGCTCCCTTTTTTTTCTTTCCTTAATTATTTGGGTAGATACTTTCCAGATATCTTTTTCGGCAGAGAAAAACTCTTTGCGTTCGCCGGGTATATACACTCTTTCCACCAACCCCCAATCTACCAGGTCACGGGTATTCATATTTACATTGCCACGGCTGATGTTTAATTCTTCCATGATATCGTCTTGCGTTATCGGGTCGGGACTGATAAGCAGCAAAGCATGTATCTGAGCCATGGTACGGTTGATACCCCAATGCGTACCAAAGGCGCCCCAACTGCTGATGAACTGTGCTTTTGCTTCGGAATATTTCATGATGGAATGTTTTACAACACAAAGATAATGTAATTACTGAATTTTCAAAATTTATTGAAAATAAATTTTCACAGTATTCTTATTTACTGATGAACAAAGAATTGGTGTACAAGGGTGCGACGCCACTGAAGTTGAATAAAGAAATACTGCCGGGTCAACAAAAAGAAAAAGCGTCAGCTTTTAAACTGACGCCTTTAATTATTTAAATAAGAGAATTTACAACAACATCGTCACCGGATTCTCCAGGTATTTTTTTAGTGTTTGCAGGAAAGCTGCTCCCACAGCGCCATCCACCGTACGGTGATCGCAGCTCATGGTCAGCTTCATGATATTGGTTACGCAAAAACCATCGCCTTTTTTAACAACGGTTTCTTTGATTCTTCCAACAGCAAGTATAGCACTATCGGGAGGATTAATGATGGCGGTAAACTCATCAATATCCATCATGCCCAGGTTGCTGATTGTAAATGTATTTCCGCTGAATTCGTTTGGCTGCAGTTTTTTATCTTTTGCCTTGCCATATAATTCTTTGGCTTCGCCGGCAATTTGTGATAAGGTTTTCTGGTCAGCAAAACGGATCACCGGAACAATCAATCCATCCGGCGTTGCCACTGCACTGCCAATATGTATATGATGATTCTGGCGGATAAAATCGCCCATCCAGCTGCTGTTAACTGCAGGATGCTGGCGCAGCGATAAGGCAACTGCCTTTATCACAAAATCATTAAAGGAAATTTTAACCGGACTCAGTTCATTCAACTGCACACGTGCTGCCATGGCATTGTCCATGTTTATTTCCATGGTAAGATAAAAATGCGGAGCCGCAAATTTACTTTCGCCCAGGCGGCGTGCAATGGTTTTACGCATTTGCGTTAATGGAATATCGGTATGGCCTTCTTGTCCGGTTGCTGTAAATACAGGAACAGTGGCTGCTGCTGCAGATGCTGATTTAGCTGCAGTTGCTGGTGCTGCAGAAGGCACATAACTGTCAATATCTTTTTTGGTAATTCTTCCGCCATCGCCGCTGCCACTTACTTTACTGATGTCAATTCCTTTATCGGCAGCTAATTTTTTTGCAAGCGGAGAAGCTTTTACCCTTCCATTAGAAGAAGCCTGATCGTTGCTCGTTGCTGGTTGCTGGACGGCTGCCACTGTTTCTACAGGCTGCTCAACTGCTGCAGACTGTGAACTGCTAACTGCTGACTGCCCGCTCTTCTCTGCCGCTACATATGCACTCACATCGGTACCTGCCTTACCAACAATAGCAATAATTTCATTTATCTGCGCTGCTTGTCCGGCTTCTACACCTACATATAATAGTGTACCTTCTTCGTAACCCACCACTTCCATGGTTGCCTTATCCGTTTCAACATCGGCCAATACATCATCGGCTTTTACAAAATCTCCAACCTTTTTATTCCAGGAAACAATTTTTCCTTCGGTCATGGTATCGCTCAGTAAAGGCATGCGGATTTCTTTTGCACCTGCAGGAAGGGTAACGGTTTGAGGTTTAGAGTTTGGGGTTTGGGGTTGAGCCGTTTCAGGAGCTGCAGTTTTATTTTCTGCGACTGCACCTGCCGGTTTATCTAAAAGCGATTTAAAATCTTCTCCGGCTTTTCCAACAATAGCGATAATCTGGTTTACCTGTGCAGCTTCTCCGGCCGGTACACCAATATGCAACAAAGTCCCATCCACATATCCGTTCACTTCCATGGTTGCTTTATCCGTTTCCACTTCGGCAAGCACATCATCAGCCTTTACTTTATCGCCCACTTTTTTATTCCAGGATATGATCTTCCCCTCGGTCATCGTATCGCTCAACAGCGGCATGCGTATCACTTCTGCCATAATATTAATATCTTATTTTAGATTGAGGTTCGAAATTAAGGCAAAATGAGGAAATGAAGGGCAGTTTGGGTTAATAATCGAGTTCCAGCCTCAGCCTGTCTTTTAATTCTTTTACCAATGGATATTCTTCTATGATCTTCTGATATTGTTCTCTTGAACTTAATGGCCTCTCTGCCGGTTCGGCATTTTCATCATTTTCAACAATAATAACACTGTAAGTCAGTTGCTTGTTACAAAAAAAGTCCTGCAGGTCATCAACCAGTTCGGCCCTCTCCTGCTCAATAAATTTTTGTTGGATATTATTACCGGTAACAATCTCAATCGAATTGTTATCAATAATCCGCAATTCAGCCATTTTAAAATTGGTAACAGCCGAATGATTTTTCTTTTTGTTTAATTTATCAATAAACTTAGCCCAGCATTTTTTCAGCTCTGCTTCCGTTAATTCCTTAACAGTGTTTCCGTTGCTTTTATTTTGAGCTGATACTTTTTTACGGATGGCATCCAGCGAACCCAAAGATTTTTTTGGTTCAGCATGTACAGCTGCCGGTTTTTGAACGGTCTGTTTTTCTATCTCCGGTTGTGGTTCTTCAATAATTAACCTGGCCTTACTTTCTTTTTTTATTACCGGTTGAACAGCAACAGGCTCATCCTGCTCTTTTACTTTTATAAGTTGTATAGATTTAAAGGCAACCGGCTTTGCTGTTTCAACTATTTTTTTTTTAGACACCGTGCCTTCGTTGTTCACCATTTCAACTGCCTGCAACAGGTAAGTAAGTTTGATAATAGCCAGCTCCACATGCAAGCGCTTATTGCGGGCCTGTTTATAATTTATTTCTGCTTCGTTAAGCAAATTCAAAGCGGCAATTAACCAACCTGTTGAGATTTGTTTGGCAGCCTGCAAATATTTCTGTTTAAAATCATCGGCTACTTCCAGCAGAATGGCAGCCTTCGTATCCTTACTCACCAAAAGATTTCTTATAAATTCGCTGTAGCCTTCCAGCAAAGTGTCGCCTTCAAAACCTTTGCGGTTTATTTCATCGTACAGCAACATGGCATCGCTCAATTGCTGCTGCTGCATATTATCCAGCATCTTGAAATAATAATCTTCATCTAGAATATTCAGATGCTCTAATGTATTTGCATAATTCAATTCGCCATTGCTGAAGCTTACAATTTTATCCAGGATACTTAATGCATCCCGTAAACAACCTTCGCTTTTTTGCGCAATCACATGCAGAGCTGCTTTTTCGGCTTTAATATTTTCTTTGTCACATATCTCCTGAATATGCTCAATGGTATCATTGTTGGTAATTCTTTTAAAGTCAAAAATCTGGCAACGGCTAAGAATAGTTGGCAAAATTTTATGCTTCTCTGTTGTTGCTAAAATAAAAATGGCATAAGGCGGTGGTTCTTCCAGCGTTTTTAAAAATGCATTAAAGGCCGATGAACTTAACATGTGTACCTCATCTACAATATACACTTTGTATTTACCCGCCTGCGGAGCAAAACGCACCTGCTCCACCAAACTTCTTATATCATCTACCGAATTATTACTGGCAGCATCCAGTTCATGTATATTTAATGATGTACCTGCATCAAACGTAACACAACTGTTGCAGGTATTACAGGCTTCGCCGTCGGCAGTTCGGTTTTCACAATTGATTGTTTTGGCTAAAATTCTGGCACAGGTTGTTTTGCCTACACCTCGTGGACCGCAAAACAAAAATGCATGTGCAAGCTGGTTATTATTTATTGCATTCTTTAATGTTGTGGTAATATGCGCCTGCCCCACCACAGTCGAAAAATTCTGTGGCCTGTACTTACGTGCCGATACTATAAACTTATCCATTTGCCGCTAATTTCGGTAATCTTGGTTGTAAAATCGAATTTGTTTTTTTACCACGAATTATTCTAATTATACGAATTACACGATTTTTTAAGATACCATGGGGTGGCGCTTGTATTCTTTAGTTCTATCGAATAAATAACGGAATGTCCCGAGGTTGCGGCTGCGGAATGTATCGCCAAAATTTTCGGCAACATTGATCATTTTTGGATTAAAATCGCCAATCCACTGCACTTCATAATCTTGATATAAATATGGGGGAATCTGAATGAGTTTACGGCATTCGCCGATTATATAGGAATCGATGCCTGTACCCTGCCACTCAGGCACAACGCCAAATACCATTCCTACAAACTTTGTGGATTTTCTGAATTTTTGCCGCCACAAAAACTCCAGCTTTTGAAGCAGGCCAAATTTGCCGTTGAAATGTTTAAAATACTGATTAATATCGGGCAGATTAATAAACATAGCAATGGCAGAACCTTTGTGATAGGCAAAATATACCAGGTTTTCTTCCATTACCGGTTTCATCTTTTTAAACAGCAGCAACACCTGTTCTTTATTCATTTGCTTTAATCCGCCGTGGCCTGCCCAGGCTTTATTATATACTTCGGCAAAATCTCCGGCGTATTTTGCAAGGTTATTTTTTTTGATTGTTTCAAAACTTATTTCAGGATCATCTTCATGTACTTTATGCCGATCCATAGTTTTTTGCGCCAGTGGTTTTTGCGCTATAAGAGCAAAACAAATCTGGTTGTAAAAAAGCTTGAACCCATAGTTTTCAAAAAGCTGAACGTAATAGGGCTGATTATAATTCATGCAATACAGTGGTGGCGTAAACCCTTCTGTAATCAATCCCCACCAGCGGTCACGTTCACCAAAATTAATGGGACCATCCATCGCTTCCATACCTTTTGTAATCAACCAGTGTTTGGCATTATCAAATAACAGGTCAGCAGCATCCTGATTATTAATACATTCAAAAAAGCCTATGCCGCCAACAGGTACATCATCACCTTTATTTTTATATTTTTTGTTGATGAAAGCCGCAATACGGCCAATTAAATTACCGGTATCATCTTTTAAAACCCAACGAATCACTTCGCCAAAACGAAACGCTTTGTTTTTTTCCTTATCAAAAACTTCGTTGATGTCTTTATCCAAAGGGCGTATCCAGTTGGGGTCGTTTTTATTGATGGTAACGGCGGTTTGAATAAATTGCCGGGCAGTGGTTTTATCTGTAACAGGTATTATTTGCATGAGATTACTTGTATAGCAAATTTATGGGATTGAGCGTAAAAGAAAATGTTGAACCCGGTATTTATGTAACGATTTAATTATTATACAGAAATAGGGATATTGTGTTATTATGGTGATTTGCTTCGGTGGATTACTGTAAAGTAACTAAGGTAAATACATTTTAAAAACTGATAGAACAGGCTTACTGCCTTAATCACCCGATAAGTATTTTATTTTCCCCATTTTTCTATGATCTCTTTTACCTGAATTGCAGTTATGGATAAGATACAGGCACATTTTTTAGTTTTACGGCAATCTTCACAATCCTTTTCCAAACACAAATAACCTGCTTTTTTACCCAAAGGCATCCAACTTCCCGGATGCACAGGCCGGATTGGAGGATAAACACCCAAAGCATATTTACCCAATGCCGATGCAATGTGCAAAGGCCCTGTGCTGCAAGCCAGCAAACCGTCTGCACCATCAATAAAGCTGATTAACTCTGTAAGGCTTAACTGACCAGTTAAGTCGGTAACATGAGGTAGCGTAAATATCTCTGGTTTTTCCTGATGAATAAGTTCCTTCTCTGCAGCTGAGCCTGTAATAAAAACATGGTAATTATCGGGATTCAATATTTTAATTAACTGATAATAGTTTTCTATTCCCCATTCTCTGGCACTGCCTCTTGATTTGGGGTGCATTATCAGATTAAACTTATATTTAGGTATAAGTTGTTGCCACTTTTCAGGCAAAGGTTCAGCTTTCATTGCATACAAATCTGCTATCTCTTCTAAAGCAATGGTAGTAGGAATTTGTAAAGGCTTCAACAATTTCAGATTCAGCTGCGATTCATGTAAATCAGACTTTTTACGGGTAAAATTGACCATTTTGTTACAAGTCCACCAATGAATGATGCGATGGCTTGTACCTATTCTTGTTTTAATTTTCAGTTTTTTGGCTAAAGATGCCAGTTCTTTGTCAGGAAAAACAAAAACAATAGCATCTGCTTCTAGCTGTTTCAATATCTGTGGGTCTTTCAGAATCGCATTCCTATCCAAAAAACCATCTATTAATTGCCCGCTTTCTATTACTGGTTTGGTATATTCTTTTCCAATAAAATAGACTTCGGCCTCAGGTAAATGCTTTTTAATAAAGCCTGCAATCGGCAATGCCAATATTACATCTCCCAGGTTATCTGTACGGCTAATGACTATTCTATGTTTCATTTGTTTTACTAGAGGATATAATTTGTTTCAAAAAAAATAAAATTCCCTCCTTATGTAAGGAGAGCTTAGAGAGAATGATACAAATTTTCGTTGTAAGTTAAAAGTTATTTAGAGTTTTTTGTCTGTTAATAAGTTTTTTTACATTTAAATCAGAAGTTAACCTGAACTGCAAAAGAGAATCGGATAATGAGCTTGATAACTATGCATCGGTTTATAGTTTAATATACCAACGTAGGTTATATACTCCGTGATAAAAAAGAAGTGATTGTATGGTTGCCCGAAAATCTTTTTTTGCCGTACTTCGGGCTAAAGAATGGGATGGTAACTGGCTGCGGCTGGATATTAAAATATATCTGAAAGATTAGTATACTTCCAAAAAATATTCAACTAAAGACCAGTAAAGATGTTTTTAAAATTAAAACTTACTGAATATTTTCAATAATACCGGCAATGCCCTGTCCACCACCTACACAGGCAGTAACAATTCCGTATTTTTTATTCAGTCTCTTCATATCATTTACAAGCTGAATGGTAAGCTTGCAACCTGTACAACCCAGTGGATGCCCTAATGCAATAGCGCCACCATTGATGTTTACAATATCGGGATTAAGTTCGAGCGCTCTTATTACGGCTAAAGATTGAGACGCAAATGCTTCATTCAGTTCTATCAAATCAATTTGTGAAAGATTCATGCCTGCCTGCTTTAAAACTTTAGGCACCGCCTCCACCGGACCAACACCCATAATACGTGGGTGCACACCGGCGCTGGCACAGTTAACCAAACGGGCAATGGGTTTTAAACCCAGTTCGTTGATCATCTTCTCACTCATTACAATTACAAAAGCTGCACCATCACTGGTTTGAGAGGAGTTCCCGGCAGTAACAGATCCGCCCATGGCGAATGCAGGTTTAAGTTTTGCCAAACCTTCAGGTGATGTATCGGCTCTAACACCTTCATCAGTATCAACTATATAATCACGTTTTTGCTTTTTGCCTTTGGTATCTAAATAAACTTCGTTAACGGTGATTGGTAAAATGCCCGATTTGAAATATCCTTCTTTGATAGCATTGCCTGCTTTTAAATGGCTGTTATAACTGAACGCATCCTGGTCTTCACGACTCACTTCATATTCTTTGGCAACAGCCTCAGCAGTTAAGCCCATAGCTAAATAATAATCAGGTTCGTTTTCGGCAATGGCAAAAGATGGAACAGTTTTCCAACCTGCAGTGGGCACCAGGCTCATACTTTCTGTACCGCCGGCAATAATACATTCGGCCATACCGGTTCGTATTTTGGCAGTTGCCATGGCAATACTTTCCAGCCCGCTTGCACAATAGCGATTGATGGTAATTCCCGGGGCATGAATACCAACAGCTTTTGCCGATATCATCCTTCCCACTTGTAATCCTTGCTCAGCCTCAGGCACAGCGTTACCAACAATTACATCATCTACTCTTTTTGCATCTAATTGCGGCACGCTTGCCAATAAACCCTTTATTACATCTACTGCTAAATCATCGGGCCTGGTAAACCTGAATCCGCCTTTTTTACTTTTTGTAATGGCTGTTCTGTATCCTGCTACTATATATGCTTCCTGCATGGTTGAATTGTTGATGGTTGATGGTTCATAGTTCATGGTTAAAGGCAAGATTTCGTTCGCAATGAACTATGAACCATTCGCCATTTACCAAAAAGGTTGTTTATGCAACTTTATAGACCAAAGTTATAATTTCTGCATCAAACCAAAAAACTGATTACAGTAATGTAAATTTGCGCCGATGTATAAACTACTCCGCTCGGTTTTATTTTGTTTTGATCCTGAATGGGTTCATTATTTTTCGATGAACTTGTTAAAGCTGGCTTGTAAGATTCCGTTTAAGAAAAAAGGGCTTACCTGGTGGTTTAAACCTAAAGGAAATGTTACGTATTCAATATTCGATATTCAATTCCCAAACAGAGTTGGCCTTGGTGCCGGATTTGATAAAAATGCTAAATACCTTAACGAACTGGAAGCCCTGGGTTTTGGTTTTGTAGAAATTGGAACAGTAACTCCGCTGCCGCAAGCTGGTAATGATAAACCACGCTTATTCCGATTGCCAAAAGATAAAGCCCTTATTAACCGCATGGGTTTTAATAATGACGGGGTCGAAGTGATTGCGAAAAGATTAAAAGCCTGGCAAAAAAAACAATCCGCAATCGCCAGTCCAAAATCTAAAATCGTCATCGGCGGCAACATTGGCAAAAACAAAATAACCCCAAACGAAAATGCCTGGAAAGATTACGAAAAATGCTTTTTAGCATTGCATGATTATGTTGACTATTTTGTGGTGAATGTAAGTTCGCCAAACACACCGGGTTTAAGAGAATTGCAGGAGAAAGATTCGCTTAGAAAAATCCTGACCAACCTTCAGACCATAAACGCAAAAAAAGAAAAACAAAAACCAATCTTATTAAAAATAGCGCCAGATCTTACTACAGAACAAATTGATGCTGTTTTTGATTTAGCGATGGAAATAAAATTAGATGGCCTTGTTGCATCCAACACTACCATCAGCAGAGACAAATTACAAACCACAAACCACAAACTGCAAACCATAGGCGCCGGCGGTTTAAGTGGTTTGCCACTGAAATACAGAAGCACAGAGATTGTAAAATACATTCATCAAAAAACAAACGGACAAATTCCCATTGTTGCAAGCGGTGGTATCTTTACCGGATCCGATGCAAAAGAAAAAATAGATGCAGGTGCGTCGTTGGTGCAGGTGTGGACCGGATTTATTTATGAAGGGCCGGCTATTGTAAAAAATATTTGTAAAGAAATTTAAATCACAAACGTTCAATGGAACATTTATTCACCTCAGAAAGTATCATCAGTTTTTTAATTCTGGTTGTACTGGAAATTGTACTGGGTATTGATAATGTAATTTTTGTAAGCATCATCCTCAACAGGCTTAAAAAAATCAGTGACCAGAAAAAGGCCAGGCGCATGTGGATGATCACTGGCATCCTTTCAAGAAGCCTGCTGCTGATGGGTTTGGGCTGGCTGCTTTCGCAAAAAGGTAAATCGGTTTTTGAAATTGCAGGCAAAGGCTTCGACCTGGCAAGCATTGTAATGATATTGGGTGGATTATTTCTTATTTACAAATCTGTAAAAGAAATTCATGATAAACTGGAAGGCGAAGACCCAAGCGTAAGCACTAAAAACAAACCTGGTATCTCTTTAGCGAATGCCATTGGTCAGATCATGTTAATTGATGCGGTGTTTTCTTTCGACAGTATCATCACAGCCGGTGGAACTGCAAAATATGTTTCTATCATGATTGCAGCTGTGGTAATTGCAATGATCGTAATGTTTGCTTTCAGCGCCAGTATTGCTTCATTCATTCATAAACATCCTACGTTAAAAATGCTGGCCCTTTCTTTTTTAGTAATGATTGGCTTAAGTCTTATCATGGAAGGCTGGAACAGCGAAGCGGCTCATCAACTCGGACTAAAGAATTATATTTATTTTGGAATGGCATTCTCATTTGTTGTTGAAATATTGAACATGACTATGCGGAAAAGTATGGCAAAGAAGCGTATTGTACAATTGAATGAGCCCATGCTGAAAGATCCTGATGAAGGTTATTCCGATCAGGCAAAGTAAGATTCACGGTACGCTGACAGGCTTTCTGAATATCGTCGAAAATAGACATCAACCGCTGCACGGCTGCACTTGCTGTCTATTTTTTCATGATTTTAAATAATTCCGAATTTCGTCCAGTATCTGTAATTTTCAAAAAGTAAACTCCCGGAGAATAGCCGCTCATATTTATCTCCTTGTTTCCTGTGGCAGCCGTTCCATTCATTAAAGCCCTTCCGTTCATATCATACAAAGTATATACTACAGCTTTTGTTATTCCATAAATAGTTACAACAGATGATGTGATGGTTGGATAAACTTTTATTACAAGGTCATCAGAAAAATAAACAGTTCTGGTTTCGGAATATTTATAGTTTCCATTTATATCAACCTGCTTAAGCCTGTAAAAAATAATTCCTTTGCCCGGCGACTGATCTGTAAACCGGTAATCGTGTACTCCCGCTGTATTTGCTGATGGTATATTACCTATTGCAGTATATGCTGCTCCGGTAAAACTTTTTTCTATTACAAAATGCGATGTGTTTACTTCATTATCGGTTCGCCAGTTTAATTCTGCATGAGCGTTTTTTCTTTGTGCCGTAAATGATAAAAGCCTTAACGGCAAAATAGCCACTGTACCACCATGAATATAAAAAGTAGAAAAACTGTTTACCGGCATGGTTACAA
>JBATAS010000141.1:0-5776 GCA_049661965.1 Ferruginibacter sp.
TTGAGATCGGTGACCTTAACGGTAACCGCATAACCATGTGCAGGGTTGTTATTCAATAATAATAACTAAACAACAGTTATATAAATCCCCCGAGAATATCGGGGGATTTTTTTATTGAAAAATGAAAACACTGAACAACCAATTTGTAATATCTTCATTCAATAAACAATAAGATGAACCCCAAAGAATTTTACACACAAAGATTAATTGATTTAAAAACGCAACTGGCTCATCTGCATAAAAAAAAATCTTTACTCGCCTGGCTTCGCTTTGGAACTATTATTGCCATGGCACTTTGCTGGTATTTTCTAAATGCATCGGGATTACTATATGTACTTATACCCGTTATACTGCTTGTCATTTTATTTACCAGGCTCATATTTACCGACCTCAAAAATAAATCGGTGATTGAACATACTAATTATTTAATTGCTATAAATGAAAACGAGCTAAAAGCACTGGCTCATAATTATTATCATTTTGCAGATGGAATAGAGCATCATTGTAAAGAACATTTTTATGCCAACGATCTGGATATTTTCGGCCATGCATCCTTATACCAATATATAAACCGTACAAGCTCCGAAATGGGGAGCAATAGTTTAGCCGGTTGTTTATTGCAACCAGCAAACACAGATAATATCATACAAAGACAGGAAGCAATAAAAGAGTTGAAGGGACTACATGAATGGCGGCAAAAATTGCAGGCATTTGGAGCAGTCAAAAAAGTACAGATAGCCACTCAGACCCGGTTACAGAAATGGTTTGCCGAAGACAATCAGTTTATCAATAAAAAAATATGGCTGTTGCTTCGTTACCTGCTGCCGGTTTTTATTATAACAGTCATCATTTTAAACATATCTGATGTACTTAGTAATTATGTAAGAAATTACTGTTTACTGATTGCCGGGCTGGTTGCTTTTTATATCAGTAAAAGAGTTACGCCGATTCACCAGCAGGTTTCGAAAATTACAGATGAACTGGATGTACTTACTGAAAGTATCAAATTGATTGAGAATACAACATTTACCACTCCCCTGTTACAGCAATTGCAATCGGGTTATACAAAACAGAATGGAATTGCTTCAGAAAAATTAAGCGGCCTTAAGAAAATTTTAGAGCGACTCGACCTCAGATATAATTTTGTTGTTTTTATTCCGCTTAATATTTTATTGCAATGGGACCTGCAACAGGCAATTGCACTGGAAAAATGGAAAAAGAAAAATCACACCCAGGTTATTGAATGGTTTACTGCTTTGGGTGAATTTGAAGCGCTGAACAGTTTAGCTATCCTTTCATTCAATCATCCCGGCTGGTGTTTTCCTGAACTTAAACAAGAACATTTTTCTATTGAAGGAGAAGATATAGGACACCCACTAATTCAGGCAGATAAATGTGTAAACAACCCGGTAAAAATAAACAGAGCAGGTGAATTGATGTTGGTTACCGGTAGTAATATGGCTGGCAAAAGTACCTACCTGCGAAGCATAGGAATTAATACTGTATTGGCTATGGCCGGTTCACCGGTATGTGCAAAAACATTCAGTTTATCTCCGGTACAAATCATCAGCAGTATGCGTATTGCAGATAACCTGGAAGAAAGTACATCTACGTTTTATGCAGAGTTAAAAAAACTGAAAACAGTTATTGATAAAGTAAACAATAAAGAAAAGGTTTTCATCTTACTGGATGAGATATTAAGAGGTACCAACTCACTTGACCGTCATACAGGATCGGCAGCACTTATTAAACAATTGATAAAACATAATGCTGCAGGCATTATTGCCACGCATGATATTGAACTTGCTGCGTTGAAAGACGAATACCCCGCAGGTATTTTAAATTATCATTTTGATGTGCAGGTTAATAACGAAGAGCTGTATTTCGATTATAAACTCAAAACAGGTATCTGCACCAGTTTAAATGCATCCATATTGATGAAAAAAATTGGAATTGAGCTGTAAAAGAAAAACTATGAGCAACCCAATTCCTCAATACTATTTATCTCTCCCCCATCCAAACCAATCGTTACCATTTGCATAAAGCATAAGAGCAATCAATATTACAAACCCAACAATCTGGGCATACTCTAAAAACTTATCACTTGGCTTGCGGCCTGTGATCATTTCACCCAATGTAAACATAACGTGACCTCCATCTAAACCCGGAATAGGCAGCAGATTCATAAATGCCAATATGATAGAAAAGAAAGCGGTTATATTCCAGAACTGATGCCAGTCCCACTCTGTGCCCGAAAAAACAGAACCCATAGCTTTAAAACCACCAACAGCTTTATACCCGCCGGTACTTGGAGATAAAATAAGTTTAAACTGATCTATATAATCTGACAATGATGTAACTGCTAAATTAAATCCGGCGGGAAAAGAACTAAAAAATCCGTAATCGGTATGTTGTATTTTAAAAATACCCAGACTGTCGTATAAATTATTTGACAGTATAGTCGGGTTCATTTTCCCATCTGCATCTAATTGAACAGGCATGGTTTGCAAAACGCCTTTTCTATCTACTGTTAAAAGTACTTTTTCATTTTTATGCTGTCCAAAGTAAGCAGCTGCCTCATCGAGATAATTAATATCCAATGAATCAACTTTTACTATTTTGTCCCAAAACTGTAATCCTGCTTTTTTTGCATAGGAAGTATCATCTTTATCAAAATCGCCGATGATTGCAGGAATACGGGGCATGAACATCCTGCCCTTGGATCTTTTCTTTTCAACCAACTGCCCGATCAGACTTCTGGGAATGGTTACGTTTGCCGGTTTACCATCTCTCACCACATGAATTATCCCTCCGCCACTGAAAAGTATTTTCTTTGGGATATCTTCAAAATAAGTAACACTATCTTCATTTACAGCAATAATCTTATCTCCGTCTCTCAGCCCTATATCATACATTAATGAATCGGTAACCCATACGCCGTTTTTAAGTGATTCATTGGGTATCTTATTATCACCCCATGCAAACAGCATCATGGCATAAATAAGAAATGCCAGAATAATATTTACAGTTACACCACCCAGCATAATGATCAGGCGCTGCCAGGCCGGTTTCGTTCTGAATTCCCAGGGTTGAGGCGGCTGTTTTAATTGCTCCTTATCCATGCTTTCATCAACCATTCCGGCTATTTTTACATAACCACCCAATGGCAGCCAGCCAATACCATAAACGGTTTCACCAACTTTCTTTTTTACAATTGAAAACCAGGGATCGAAAAACAGGTAAAATTTTTCAACCCGGCACTTGAACCATTTGGCCGTAATGTAATGACCGAATTCGTGGAGGATAACCAGGATTGATAATGATAACAGTAACTGAGCCACTTTTAATCCTACGCTGCTCCAGTTTATAACTAATAATTCCATTTAGGTAATTGTATTTAATGTTGAATATTGCTGATAAAGTACAAGTGAGTGACACAACGATGTTAAATAGCAGTACCACGGCCCGTTACAAAAAACCTTCTACAGGTTTATCAACGAAGCGGCAAAATTACGGGCTTCGCCGTCGCTTTCAAAATATTCCTGTAAGGTTGGCTTTTCGATAAAAGACACATGCTGCATTGTTTTTTCCACCATGGCCGTCATATCTAAAAAGCCAATACGGTTACGCAGAAAGGCCCACACAGCAATTTCGTTAGCCGCATTTAATACACAGGGCATGTTTCCGCCTTTGTTAAGCGCTTCAATGGCCAATGATAAATTTCTGAAAGTTTTAACATCAGGCTCTTCAAAATTGAGGGCCGGATATTTGCGGAAATTAAGCCGTGGAAAATCATTCTTCACCCGCCCCGGAAATGCCATGGCATACTGAATGGGTAATTTCATATCGGGTAAACCCATTTGTGCTTTTATGCTGCCATCTTCAAACTGAACCATACTGTGAATAATACTTTGCGGATGTATTACCACTTCTATCTGATCGGGCCTGAGATTGAAAAGCCATTTGGCTTCAATCATCTCCAGCCCTTTATTCATAAGGGTTGCAGAGTCTATTGAAATTTTTGCGCCCATGCTCCAGTTGGGATGCTGCAGGGCATGATCTCTCTTTACATTAACCAGGAAATTTGGTTTTTTACCCAGAAAGGGGCCACCGCTTGCCGTTAGTATTATTTTTTCAATAGGGTTACGTACTTCACCAACCAGGCATTGAAAAATGGCTGAATGTTCGCTATCGACAGGGATAATGGGCACTCTTTTTTCAATGGCTTTCTGCATTACAATATCACCGGCAACCACCAATGTCTCTTTATTGGCAAGACCAACTGCTTTTCCTTTTTCTACGGCTTTTAAAGTTGGTTTAAGTCCTGCAAATCCTACAATACCGGCCAACATCATATCATATGTATCAAAATCTGCAACTTCTTCAAGCGCAGCTTCCCCTGCAAAAACTTTTATATCAGTAGAAGATAAAGCTTCCTTAAGCTTTTCATACCTGGCTTCGTCGCCAATAACAACTGCATTGGGCCTGAATTCCAGGGCCTGTGTTATCAATAATTCATCATTCGTTTGTGCGGTAAGAATTTCTACTTCGAACAGATCCGTATTTGCCCGGATTACTTCCAGCGCCTGGGTACCTATAGAACCTGTTGAACCAAATATTGCGATGCGTTTTTTTGTAGTCTGATCGGCCATTTTTTATTGAAGCTTATTACGACAAATCTAACTTAATAATTGTTGCAGAGCAATTTTCACTTTATTAAAATTGAATTTTTGAATAATATCTTTCATTGCAGCCTGAATTTGCTCATTGCAGAGATTGCCGATTGAGCCTTCATGTGTATGTTCCGGAGATGCGTTATGTATGAATTTGCCGGCTTCAATATCTGCCCCAATTTTTTTGTATGCGTCTCTGAATGGAATTCCTGCCAACACCAGATTATTTACTTCTTCAACACTAAACAGGTATTTATATTTTTCATCTTTTAGTAAATCTTTATTTACTTCAATACTGCTTAACATCATTCGAGCCATTTGTAAACAATCATTAAGGTTTTTAAATGCCGGAATAATATGTTCTTTTATCAATTGAAGGTCACGATGATAACCTGAAGGCAGATTAGTTGTCATGAGCATGATTTCATTAGGCAAGGCCTGAATACGGTTGCACTGTGAACGGATGAGTTCAAAAACATCTGGATTTTTTTTGTGCGGCATGATGCTGCTGCCAGTCGTCAATTCATCAGGAAAGGAAATGAATGCAAAATTTTGATTGAGATATAAACAGGCATCCATGCTTAGTTTTGATAAGGTTGCAGCAACATTCGCCAAGGCTGATGCAATAATGCGTTCGGTTTTCCCTCTGCCCATTTGAGCATACACTACATTATAATTTAAATCATCAAAACCCAACAGTTCTGTTGTCATTTTACGATTGATGGGAAATGAGGAACCATAACCTGCAGCAGAGCCCAAAGGATTTTTATTGACAACTTTATATGCAGCTTCCAATGTTATAAGGTCATCAACCAGGCTCTCCGCATAGGCACCAAACCATAATCCGAATGATGACGGCATAGCCAGCTGGAGATGTGTATAGCCAGGTAACAGATCATCTTTATATTTTTCACTTTGTGAAATTAAAAGACCGAACAGGTCTTTTGTATTGATAACAATTTTCTCAACCTCGGCTCTTAAAAATAATTTCAGATCAACCAAAACCTGGTCGTTCCTGCTTCTGGCACTGTGTATCTTCTTTCCTACATCTCCCAGTTTCTCAGTTAACATCAATTCAATCTGAGAGTGAATATCTTCTACGC
>JBATAS010000142.1:0-1569 GCA_049661965.1 Ferruginibacter sp.
AACTTATTCCTTACTGCAGATTCTTACCGAAAAAGACCTGCCCGAAAATTTACCCGAGTCAATCATCAAACAATATAAATTCATCAGCCATTTTCAGGCCTGCGGGCAAATTCATTTTCCGGCAACAGATAAACATTATCAGCATGCAGTGCGGCGTTTAAAATTTGAGGAACTGTTTTTTGCACAGTTAAGGCTGGGCTTAATAAAATCATCCCGGCACCGGTTTAGTAAAGGCCTTTCTTTTGGTCAGGTAGGCGACCTGTTCAATACTTTTTACAAACAATATTTGCCCTTTGAGTTAACGGCTGCACAAAAGCGGGTGTTGAAAGAGATACGGAAAGATGCAGGCAGCGGCAAACAAATGAACCGCCTCTTACAGGGGGATGTAGGCAGCGGAAAAACCATTGTGGCATTAATGTTGATGCTTATTGCCGGCGATAACGGGTTTCAATCTGTACTGATGGCACCAACCGAAATTTTAGCGCAGCAACATTTCAACAGTATTACAGAAATTTTAAAAGGTATGCCGTTTTGTGTAAAAATGCTAACCGGCTCATCCAAAGGAAAACAGCGTAAAGAGGTATTGCAAATGTGTGAAGATGGCTCATTGAATATTCTGATAGGAACACATGCGGTTATAGAAGACAATGTGGTATTTAAAAATCTTGGTTTTGCAGTGATAGATGAACAACACAAATTTGGTGTGGCACAGCGGGCTCAGTTGTGGAAAAAAAATACTATTCCGCCACATGTGCTGGTGATGACGGCAACGCCAATACCACGTACACTGGCGCTTACTGCTTATGGCGATCTGGATTACAGCGTGATTGATGAACTGCCGCCTGGAAGGCAACCGATAAATACTTTGCATCGTTCAGAAAGTGCCAGACCGCAGGTAATGGATTTTGTAAAAGAAGAAATTGCAAAAGGAAGGCAGGCATATATTGTTTATCCGTTGATTGAAGAAAGCAGCAAGCTGGATTATGAAAACCTGATGAAGGGATATGAAGAAGTAAAGTCATTTTTTCCGGAACCGAAATATTGGATAAGCATGGTACATGGAAAACAAAAAGCAGATGTAAAAGAAACCAATATGCAGCGCTTTGTAAAGGCCGATACACAGATCATGGTAAGTACAACAGTAATTGAAGTTGGTGTGAATGTTCCCAATGCCAGTGTAATGGTAATTGAGAGTGCAGAAAAATTCGGCTTATCACAATTGCATCAGTTGCGTGGAAGAGTAGGAAGAGGAGCAGAAAAAAGTTTTTGCATATTATTAACAGGCCCCAAAATATCAAACGATGCCCGTGAAAGGTTAAAGATAATGGTGGCAACAAACGATGGATTTAAGATTGCAGAAAAGGACCTGGAGATACGTGGCCCGGGAGACATAGAAGGCACCAAACAAAGCGGCATCCTGAATTTTAAGCTGGCAAACATAGTACAGGATAAGGTTATCCTGGAAGCTGCCCGGGATGCTGCTGAACATATACTGGATACTGACCCTGATATGACAGACGCTTTACATTTAATGGTTAAAGATTATTTGCAGCAACAAAAGGGAAAAAC
>JBATAS010000143.1:0-2097 GCA_049661965.1 Ferruginibacter sp.
GGAATCGTTATTGCATACCAACAAAGCACAGATACAATTGATAGCCGATGCTTCTGATCCCAACACGGCAACAACCATTACACAATATGCGTCCAGCATTATTAATGATTACCAGCAGGAACTTTTCGGCAGATTTGAAATGCCCTACCAGATAAAGCCCGAAATACGCATGTTATATAACCCGCAACTGAAAGGCGCTTATAATTTTGTGCCGGGTGTTATGGCAATGATACTGATACTGATAGCTGCCATGATGACTTCGGTTGCCATCGTTCGGGAAAAAGAGATCAATACCATGGAAGTAATACTGGTATCACCCTTAAAGCCACTGTTGTTTATTATCAGCAAAGCCATTCCGTATATATTTTTATCGCTGGTGAATGTAACCACCATTTTGATTGTAAGTGTTACTATACTTGATGTACCCATCAATGGTAGCCTGGTCTTATTGTTTGCCGAATCGTTGTTGTTCATTATTACAGCAGTTTCGCTGGGATTAATGATTTCCAACTTTACTAAAACGCAGCAGGAAGCACAAATGTTTTCACTGATGTCTTTATTGCTGCCAACCTTGCTGCTTGGTGGATTTATGTTTCCCATAGAGAGTATGCCACTGCCTTTACAAATTGTTTCCAACATCGTTCCATCAAAATGGTTTTATCTCATTGTAAAAGATGTAATGATAAAAGGTCTTGGCTTTTCGCAGGTATGGAAAGAATCACTGGTACTGCTGGCAATGACATTGTTATTTCTGACCATTAGTTTTAGAAAATTTAAAATCCGCCTGTCATGAAAAAACTGCTCGTCATACTGGAGAAAGAATTCAGACAGGTTTTCCGCAATCCTGCAATCCTCCGCATGGTACTCATCATGCCGGTAATACAACTTTTGGTGTTTCCATTTGCTGCTAATTACGAAGTGAAGAATGTTTTGCTGTCGGTGGTCGATCATGACCATTCATCTTACTCTCAAAAATTCATTAACAAGATTGCAGGCTCAGGTTATTTTAAACTGACCGATCTGTCGGCATCTTATAAACAGGCCATGCTGTCCATCGAATCGGGAGATGCCGACCTGATTATTGAAATACCGGCAGGATTTGAAAGGGAATTGGTAAAGGAAAACGAAAGTAATATGCTGATTGCTGTAAATGCTGTAAACGGAGTAAAAGCTAACCTGGGAGGAGCTTACGCCGCCAATATCATAAAAGATTTCAATTCGGATATAAGGATGGAATGGATACAGTTTCCAAAATTCAATCCGCAACCTACCATTGAAGTCACTTCTTCAAACTGGTATAACCCTGCCATGAATTATAAGATATTTATGGTGCCTGCTATACTGGTAACCTTGCTTACTATGATTGGCAGTTTGATGGCTGCTTTAAATATAGTGCATGAAAAAGAAATTGGTACTATCGAACAGATCAATGTGTCGCCCATCAGCAAAGTGCAGTTTATACTCGGTAAACTTATTCCTTTCTGGATCATGGGTTTGGTAACGCTTACCCTTGGCCTTATCGTTTCCTGGTTGTTTTATAATATCATTCCGGTGGGAAGTATTGCTTTGATCTATTTATTTGGTGCGGTGTTTTTATTTACACTGCTGGGCATCGGGTTGCTGGTATCTACTTTTTCCGAAACACAAACACAGGCAACTTTTGTAAGTTTTTTTGTAATGATGCTGTTCATGTTACTTGGCGGCTTATATACACCGATAGAAAGTATGCCGGAATGGGCAAAATGGATCACTAAGATAAACCCGGTTGCTTATTTTATTGAAACCATTCGTATGATTGTGTTAAAGGGAAGTGGCTTTGCTGATATCCGAGCCGATCTTTTTTCTGTGCTGGGTTTGGGTATCTTCTTCAACACCTGGGCGGTGATAAACTACAGGAAACGGTCATAAATATTACCCGTTGATATAAAGCTCCTCCACCTTCTTTCTTGCCCAGGCTGTTTTTCGTAAAAATTTTAAACTGGAATTGATACTTGGATTGCTGCGGAAACAATTGATACGGATCCGGTTGCCCAGTTCCTCCCAGCCATACATCTCCACTAAATGAGTAAGAATCATTTCGAGTGTTTTGCCATGCAG
>JBATAS010000144.1:0-7381 GCA_049661965.1 Ferruginibacter sp.
AAAAACGAACTCACAAAAATGGGACTTGTAAACGCTGTAGTTGAACCCTGGGGTGATTTTGGAACCGGTTGGGAACAAACCCGATGCTATGTTGCCATGACAGCTCCATATTACACACCCATGATTGCTATACCAAGAGCTTGGACGGGAAGCACTCCGGGTAATAGTATCATCAGCCGGAATGTAATATTGATAAAAGCAAAAGATTCTGCAGAATTATATCAGAATTATTCGGGTAAGATAAAAGATAAGATCGTGATGTTCTATTCAACTGATACATTGCATCCTTCATTTACACCTGACGGTAACAGACATTCAGATGAAGAACTTACAAAAATGGCCAATTCAAAGCCTGATAAAGAACCCAGGCAGAGAAGAAATTTTACACCGGAGCAATTAGCTGCATTTCAGCAGCAACGGGCACTTGGCAGGCAGATGAACAATTTTTATAACAACGAAAAGCCGGCCCTTGTATTAAGTATGAATGGTAGAGGTAATGATGGAACACTATTTGTTCAAAACGGAGGTTCGGCAGATAAAGGTGCAGAAAATAATTATGCCTGGATCATGTTATCAAGTGATGATTATTTAAGGGTACAACGCCTTGTTGCCGCCGGCGAAAAAGTACAGATGGAAGCAGATGTAAAAACAAAATTTTACGACAAGGACATCAAAGGTTATAATGTGGTAGCCGAAATTCCGGGAACCGATCCTGCATTAAAAGATGATATTGTAATGCTTGGTGGCCATTTAGACAGCTGGCAGGGAGCAACAGGTGCAACAGATAATGCAGCCGGTTGTGCAGTAATGATGGAAGCAGTACGCATATTAAAAGCAACTGGCCTGCAGCCCAAAAGAACTATCCGTATTGCATTATGGAGCGGAGAAGAACAAGGCCTGCATGGCTCACGTAATTATGTAAAAAATCATTTTGCCGATCCTGCCAACATGGTTTTAAAACCTGCTCATAGCAGGGTATCGGCTTATTATAATTTAGATAACGGTACCGGAAAGGTGAGAGGTATTTATTTACAGGGCAATGAAGCCGCAGGCCCGATATTTTCAAAATGGCTGGAACCTTTTTACGACCTGGATGCTAAAACTGTAACTATTGACAATACCGGTGGAACAGATCACCTGGCATTTGATGCAGTTGGTATTCCCGGTTTTCAGTTTATACAGGACGAGATTGAATACAATACCCGTACACACCATACCAACATGGATACTTATGATCATCTGGTGCCCGAAGATTTAAAACAGGCTGCAACAGTTATTGCATCATTTGTTTATAATACAGCGCAACTTGATAATATGATACCCAGAAAAGAGTTACCCAAAGCCAGGGGTACCGGTGGAAGAAATTAATTTCCGGTGAGGAACTGCATAATACAAAAGGGCACATTTAAAATGTGCCCTTTTGTATTATGTGCTGTTAAACGATTTGTTTAAAGAGATCAGCTTTCTTTCTTTTCTTTAGCTACAGTAATTCTTGTAAACTCAGAGCCGCTGAATATTTTAGCCAACTTATTGTCATTTGTTTTTTTCCACTCCGGGATATTAGTTTCCGAAACTATCCGCCAGAAATTTTTTGCTTTCAGATCTTCATAATCAGGAGACTCAACAAAAATCCCTACTATCGTATTACGTTTTTTAAATTCAATTTTAACTGCTGTTTTTGCCAGGTGTGCCGGTTCCAAAAACTTCGATATCATTTCGTTTACCATATACTAATTTCTTGCAAATGTAGGCTAAATAAGGCGCTTAACCATATATAATATAGCAGTTCTGCCAAAACCCTTACCACACAACAATTTCATTGGGGGTAGCCTTATCATCTACATCCTGTAACAAACTGCATTGATGTTCATACCGGCGCCAACCGATGCAAATAAAATAACATCGCCTTTGTTTAGCTGATGTTCAGGCATTGCTCCTTTTAATACCAAATCAAACAGGGTAGGAACAGTTGCCACTGAGCTGTTGCCGAGGTTATGAATGCTCATAGGCATAATATTGACAGGGGCATTCGCTATACCGTATAACTTGTATAATTCTTTAATGATGGCTTCGTCCATTTTTTCATTAGCCTGGTGAATAAACACTTTTTTCAGCTCACTGATATCAATACCGCTTTTATCAAGGCAAAGCTTCATGGCTATTGGAACGTAGGTCATGGCATATTCATATACTTTTCTGCCCTTCATTTTAATATACCTGATACGTGGGTCAGAATCGGGATAATAAGATTTTCCAAGGTTTAAATAACCCACTTCATCACCGCAATGCGACTGAACACTACAGCCCAGAATTCCGGACTTGGTTTCGGCAGCATCTTTTGCTTCCAGCACACATGCTCCTGCCCCATCTGAAAAGATCATACTGTCACGGTCATAAACATCCAACACACGTGATAATGTTTCGGTACCGATAACCAAACATTTTTTTGCAATACCTGCTTTAAAAAATGCATCTGCCTGAATTACTCCCTGCACCCAGCCAGGGCAACCAAATAAAATATCGTAAGGAACACAGGAAGGGTTTTTTATGTTTAAAGTATGTTTTACTCTTGATGCCAGGGCCGGCAAAACATCTGTCTGGATAGTATGTTTTAGTACATTGCCAAAATTATGGGCTACTATAATCTGGTCAATAGTTTCCGGATCGCAGCCCGAATCTTCAATTGCTTTTTGAGCAGCCATAGCTGCCATATCCGAAGACTCAATGTTGGAAGGAGCATAACGCCTTTCTTCAATCCCAGTTATTTTTCTGAATTTTTCTACAATAATATGTGGTTCTATATCCAATGCACTATTATCCTCGGCATAAAAATTATGCCCGGTAAAATCGCGGTTGGTTTTTACAAAGTCCGGTATATAAGCACCTGACCCGGTAATAACGGTTGTCGTTAAATTCAGCATAAAAAATAAATAAAATTTTAAACAGGCAGGCAATCGTTACCCATAAAGTTAGTAAAGTTTAGCCTTTAAAACACCTAAAACAGCTTAGATTTAATAAAATCCATCAATTGGCAGCAAAACACTATATTTGCACTTTATTAATACAATACAAATTAAAAATGGAAACACAAAAAGGCACCGTAAAGTTTTTCAATTCTGAAAAAGGATTCGGTTTTATTAAGCACGACGACTCAAACAAAGAAACTTTCGTTCACGTAAGTGGATTAATCAGCGATATTAAAGAAGGTGATAGCGTTGAGTTCGATTTGCAGGAAGGCAAAAAAGGATTGAACGCAGTTAATGTGAAAGTGGTAGGCTAATACCCTCAGCATCAAAACTTTTAAGGGCTATTCAAATGTTGAATAGCCCTTATTTTTTGCCCTGCCGTGAAAAAACATAAATATTTACAAAAAAACTAAAACAAAGCTCCATTGTAATTTGTTTGTTGATAAATTTACTTTTAAAAAATCACGATATGAAAAGAATATATTTTGCCTTTACTGCACTCTTGTTTACCCAGACCCTGCTTTCTCAAACAACAAGCAACCTCCCTGGGGCAAAAATTGTGCTTACTACCGGGCAAAAAGTTACAGTTGAAACCGATCTTTCTATTGAAGCCAGTTTAGGAATGGGAATGGAGATGGTCAGTTCTTCAATTTCCACCAACTCCCTTGATGTGAAAAGCAGTACTGAAAAAACTTATACCGTCAGCAATACACTTACAAAACTGAAAATGAATATGAGTTCGATGGGACAGTCAAACAGTTACGATTCGGAAAACAAAGAATCGAACAGCGAAGAAATGGCCGGTTTTTTTGATGAAAGAATGAACAAGCCTGTTGATGTGATCATAGACAACAATACCGGCATGTCAATAACAGAAAAGAAAAAAGATAAAAAAGCTGATGACGGGGATAATGCGAATATGATGGGTGATATGCTGGGCATGTTTTCAAACAGCTCGGATGATGCAGTCGTTAGCGGAGCATTTGAAATTGCAGCAGCCGGAAAAAGAATAGGCGATAGCTGGTCAGATACTTCTATATCTAAAGAGATGAAAATATTTCGTACTTATACGCTCAATTCATTAACAGGTAATGAAGCAATTATTAAAGTTGCCATTACGTCTTCTGCAAAAAACAAACTCGATTTTCAGGGCATGGAATTTGAAATTGCAACTGAAACAAAAACTACAGGAGATATTATATCTGATATATCTACCGGGTTGGTTAAAAAAAGGAATACAGTGTCGGATATTACGGGAAGTTTCCAGTTAATGGGCCAGGATATGCCGATTACAGCAAAAACTACTTCTGTAAGTATATATAAATAGATCTTGCTAAACGGTTATTTAATGCCTTAGATGTAGATAGTTATAACCAATAGCTGCTAACAGACAAATCCCTCCAATAAGCCACCATAAAGTATTGAATCCTGCTGCATACGCAATCTGTGTACCTCCAGTGCTGCCAATTACCTGTGCGGCACTCCAGGCCATAGTATAGTATGCTGCATATTGCCCCCTGTTACCTTCCGAACTCCGGGATATATAATACGAATTCATAAACGGCATGGCTACCATTTCGGCAAAAGTTATTATACAAGTTGCGGCTAATGCAATTATAAATCCGTGAAAAAAGGGAACATTTAAAATAAAAAAAGAAACAGCCATGATTACAGTACCATACGTCATCAAGCGGAGGTATGGTCTTCTCCCTTCAAGCTTAAAAACTATAACCATTTCAAATAGTGCAATCAATATCCCGTTAAGTGCCATCAGTATACCAATCCAGAATTCATTTATATGCAAACCCTCTTTAAAATACAGCGGAATTGTAGTAAACAATTGAAAAAAGCAAAGAGCAAATAAAATCTGCAGGCCGATGAAGTACATAAATGTTTTATCAGCATAAGGAGGTTTGGCAGGCTGAGCAGATTTTTCTGCAGAATAATTTTTTTGTTGAGACAAACTTACTTTAGGCAATAACCAGATCAATAAAAAAGCAGCACTAATATTGGTAACTCCATCAACCCAAAAAAGCAAATGATAATCAATAGAAGCCAGTAAACCACCTAAGGCGCCACCTACACCCCAGCCCAGGTTAATGGCAAGACGCACTATTGAAAAAGCCTGTGTACGGTTTTGTACAGTACTATAATGTGCAATAGCAGTTGCATTTGCCGGCCTGAAGGATTCATTCACCATACTCAGAAAGAAAGTACAGATACAGATAGAAAAATAAGTAGTCATTAACCCCAGTGTAATAAATAATATTCCTCCACAGAGTAATGCAAAAAACTGTGTGTAATAAAAACCAAAACGGTCGCTTACTTTACCGCCGATAAAAGCACCAACTAAAGAACCTATACCATAAATAGCAACTACTAACCCTGCCTGTTTTGTACTGTAACCAATATGTTTACAATACAGTGTCATAAAGGGTAATACCATAGTACCGCTTCTGTTGATGAGCATTACAACAGCAAGCAGCCACATACGCCGGTTTAACCCGGTATAAGCATTCTTATATAAATTAATGGTAGCACTGAGCATAAAAAAAGTGTTGCAAAGATATTTATTTGCAACACCTTCCTTTAAAATTAATTTTTAAAGATTATTCAGAATATCCTGGACAGAAGCCCGTTTCTTATAATCAGTATTAAAAAATACATACTTTATTAATCCATCTTTCCCTATGATATAAGTTGCCGGTACCGGTAGATTAGCGCCGTTACTTCCATTAGCTTTATCAAAGTCAATTCCATATCCCTTATAACGGGTTACTGTTTTTTCATCCACAGCAAAACTTACTTTGTATGATTTCATAATAGTCAGACCTTCATCTTCCAATACAGAAAAAGATGCCTTGGTTTTACTGATTGTCTTCTTTACATTTTCATCTGTTTCCGGCGTTACAGCCAAAACAGTTGCACCCTTTTCTTTTAACAATGTTAATGAATCGGAATAATGACTTAATTGTTTATTGCAATAAGGGCACCATTGTCCCCTGTAAAAAAGCATTACAACCGGTCCGTTCTTCAATGTTTCTTTTAAACTGATTGATTTACCATCCTGGTCTTTGGCCGTAAACTCAGGTGCCTTATCTCCTACTTTTAATCCTTCTGGATACACAGTGGCGCTTTGTGCAAAAGCAAGTCCGCAAACAACTAACAACGATAATACTAAAATTGATCTACGCATAATTCTGATTTATTTTTCCAAAGGTAGTTGTAAAGGGGTAGCATTCATGTCAGCAATATGATATTTAACATGTTCTAAAAAATCATTGATTAAAATCATCTGTTTTCGGAATCTGTAATAAACATGTTTTACATATTTCGGGAGTTTTAGCAATCTTCCTGATTGTAGTATCAATCCAGGCTCCGTCAATAGTAATAACAGCAGCAAGCGTATCTCCATTTGTCCATAATTCATGTACCATACTCCATCGGCTGGCATCATCATTGCATTTACTCAGTTTAAGATGAACAACCAGTTCATCGCCGAATTTTATTTCACGTTTAAATAAACATTCTTCCCTGAAAATAATCGGGCCTATATTATTTTCTATCATGATGTTTGATGATAAACCATGCTCTGTTAAAAATGACATACGGCTATAAGCTCCATAGTCGTAATACTTTGAATGCAGTACATGAAAGTTAGGGTCAAGATCGGCCCAACGTATTTCTAACTTTTTTATATATGCTTCCATCTTAAAAAAAACATCCCTGAATTTTTCAGGGATGTTCCGCTAATTTTATTTGTATAATATATCGTAATACTCTTTTGCCATACGGTTACTGTCGAACTGCCAACGCACATCGTTCATTCCGTTTTTGGTTATCTCCCTCCACACTTCCGGATTGTCATAATACAATGGCAGTACCTGATTCTCCAGAATTTCATAAAGCTTATTCATGTCGTATTCATCCTGCTCATGCACACTTATGTTTTCATAATCAATAGGTGGAACTACAAACCCGTTATTGCCATGATTAATAAATTCACAAATCCATCCGTCATGCGTACTGCAGTTTACCGAACCATTCATAGCAGCAGTCATACCACTGGTACCACTTGCTTCTCTTGGTACTCTTGGGTTATTTAACCAAAGATCTGATCCTTGTTTTAATCGTTTACTTAATGCCAGCTCATAACCAACACATACAGCTACATTATCGTACTTCTTACTCAAATGTACCAACATATTAAAATCACTGATGGCCGGATAATCAACCGGGTAAGGTTTTCCGGCCCAAATAATCTGCACCGGATATTTAGGATTATTCAATAATGCTTCAAATCTTTCTTCATCTCTTGTTAATAACTCAGCTCTTTTATAACCGGCAAAACGGCGGGCCCAAACTATAGTAAACACATCGGGGTTTAACAATTTACCTGTTTGATCGGCTACCAC
>JBATAS010000145.1:0-8685 GCA_049661965.1 Ferruginibacter sp.
ATACAACTACTTTGTTGTTCTAATTATTGCCCCTCCTAAAGTCGCTTTGGGTGAAGGCAGTTACGATTTTTTTATACAGCATTTCCCTTTGGAAATAAAAAAATCGTAACTGCCTTCACATTGTAACTAACGTACTCGTATAACCTAATATTATGTTAAACAGGCGCTACGCTTGAATTGTATTCTTTTTCCCACGCCACCCCATCAGAATGAAGATATTTTGCGAAGCTGCTAAAAATAAAAACCCTGATACTAATATCAGGGTTTTAAAATATAACTCAGTAGGTTAAAGACTTAACTTTCTGCCGGTGTTTCGGGTTCTGCAGCAGAATCTGTATCAGTTGATGCTTCACCATCAGCTGCAGCTTCAGAAATAATTATGTTGCCAGCTTCATCCAAAATCACTTCATCATTTTCTTCTTTTTCATCCAGCTTGGTAATGGCTGCAATTTCATCGCCTTCATCAACACGAATCAGTTTAACACCTTGCGTTGCCCTGCCTTGCTCACTGATTTGTGATACCGGCATACGTATAGTAACACCGCTTACACAGGTTATCATCAGGTCATCGGCTTCGGTAACAGCCAATAAACCTACCAGCGATCCTGTTTTTGCAGTTACACTGATAGTCTTCACGCCTTTACCTCCACGGTTGGTAATTCGGTAATTATTCTCACCAGTTTCCGGGTCATCCAGGAATGTACGCTTTCCATAACCGTTGGCACTTACCACCAGCACGGTACTTTCTTTATCATCTTTATTTACACATATCATACCCACCACTTCGTCTTTGGTTTCATCCACATCAATACCTCTTACACCAATACCGCCTCGGCCGGTTGGCCTTACTTTTTCTTCGGGGAAACGGATGGCACGGCCACTCTTAATGGCCATCATTATTTCGCAATTGCCATCGGTTAGTTTGGCTTCTATCAACTGATCGCCCTCATTAATATTAATGGCGTTGATACCGTTCTGGCGTGGGCGGCTGAAATCTTTCAGTCTTGATTTATTAATGATACCTTGTTTGGTACATAATAATATGTAGTGATTCTTAACAAATTCCTCATCGTCAAAATTCTTAATGTCGATGATGGCCCGCACTTTATCTTCCGGCGGAATCTGTATCATGTTCTGCAATGCCCTGCCCTTGCTGGTTTTATCACCTTCGGGTACTTCGTACACTTTTAGCCAGAAACAACGGCCCATTTCTGTAAAGAACATTAAACTGGCATGGGTTGATGCAACAAACAAGTGCTCTATATAATCTTCGTTACGGGTGCTGCTGCCCTTGGCTCCACGGCCTCCACGGCGTTGCTGCCGGTAATCGTCGGCTGTAGTACGCTTAATGTATCCTAAATGCGAAATGGTTACCACCACATCTTCATCTTCAATCAGGTCGAGCATATTTATTTCGTCGCCTACATAAACGATCTCCGATTTACGCTCATCACCAAATTTTGCTTTTACCTCGGCCAGTTCAGTCTTGATGATATCGTAACGCATATCTTCATTGGCCAGAATCAGTTTTAAATGTTCGATCAGTTTCATGATCTCGGCATGTTCTTCCCGTATCTTGTTGATCTCCATTCCGGTCAGTCGCTGCAAACGCAGTTCCAGAACGGCTTTGGCCTGTATCTCACTCATACCAAACTGAGTCATCAGTCCTTCCTGTGCAATAGCTGGTGTAGATGATTCACGGATAAGTTTGATCACTGCATCCAGGTTATCTAACGCAATAATATATCCTTCCAGAATATGTGCACGCTCTTCGGCTTTACGTAATTCGTATTGAGTGCGGCGTACAACAACCTCATGCCGGAATAATACAAATTCGCTGATAAGGTCTTTCAGGTTCAATACTTTTGGCCTTCCTCTTACCAATGCCACATTATTAATACCGTATGATGTTTGTAATTCGGTTTGTTTGTACAGGTGATTGATAACAACCTGCGCCACCGCATCTTTCTTCAGCTCTACCACAACACGGGTTCCTTCCTTATTATTACTTTCGTTATTTACATCGCTGATGCCTTCAATGGCTTTATCGTTGATGAGATCACCAATCTTAGCCGTCAAATTATCACGGTTTACCTGGTAAGGCACCTGAGTAATCACAATTTTTTCACGGCCGTTCTTGCCTATTTCAATATCTACTTTACCACGCAGCACTACCCTGCCACGGCCGGTTAATAAACCTTCTTTCACACCTTCAAAACCGTAGATAACACCACCTGTAGGAAAGTCGGGCCCTTTTACATATTTGATGAGTTCCTCGGCAGTAATTTCTTTGTTATCTATGTAGGCAATACATCCATCAACCACTTCGCTTAAATTATGCGGCATCATGTTGGTGGCCATACCCACGGCAATACCACTGCTGCCGTTTACCAGTAACTGCGGAATACGGGTTGGTAATACCGTTGGTTCCTGCAGTGAGTCATCAAAGTTAAACTGGTGATCTACCGTGTCTTTTTCAATGTCTTCCAGCATGGCTTCAGCAAATTTCTGCATCCGTATTTCGGTATAACGCATGGCAGCCGCCGGATCTCCATCCTCACTACCAAAGTTACCCTGACCATCAACCAGTTTGTAACGCATGGCCCAGTCCTGCGCCATACGCACAATGGTTTGGTAAATAGCACTATCACCATGGGGGTGATACTTACCCATCACCTCTCCCACAATACGGGCCGATTTTTTGTAAGGTTTGTTGCTGTTATTGCCCAATTCACTCATGCCAAATAAAACACGGCGGTGAACAGGCTTAAGTCCGTCACGTACGTCTGGCAGGGCTCTTCCTACAATTACACTCATGGAGTAATCAATGTAGGAAGTCTTCATTTGCTCCTCAATATTTACCGGAATAATGCGGCCACGGTTGTTATAATCTCCACCTTCGGGCTGTTGATTTTCTTCGTTTAAATTCTCGTTATTTTCCATATATTTTTATAGGTGGCGAAGATACCGAAATATGCCCGGTTTCAAGCTTAAAATGGAAGGTTTTTAGGTGTTATTTTCGCACATTTTTTGGGTAGATGTGGAGAAGGTTCGGTTACATAAATGGTGAATATAATTTAGCAAGTTTCGGGTTTTACCAAACCTGCTCATATTGTAATTTTGTTTTATTATGACAGACTACGAAAGAATAGAAAAAGCGATTATCTTTTTAAAGCAAAACTTTAAAGAGCAGCCTCATCTGAATGCTGTTGCCAGGCATATTCATTTGAGCCCGTTTCATTTTCAACGGCTGTTTAAAGACTGGGCTGGAGTAAGCCCTAAAAAATTTCTTCAGTATATCAGTATTGAATATGCCAAAGGATTATTGAAACAGAATATGCCCTTGAGTGATGTAAGTTTTGAAACGGGTTTGTCGGGTACCAGCCGGCTGCATGATCTTTTCATTAATATTGAGGGTATGACGCCCGGCGAATTCAGAAATGGAGGCGAAGCATTGCAGATCAATTATAGCTTTGCTGAAACACCGTTTGGCGATGCTATTATCGCATCTACTGCAAAAGGTATCTGTCATCTTGCTTTTGTTCAGGAAGAAAAGAACGGCATTGAAAATTTAAAAGGATTTTTTCCTAAGGCTGAGCTGTTACAAAAAATAGACAAAATACAACAGAATGCTTTGCGATTTTTTACCGGCGACTGGAATGAACTGCAAAAAGTAAAGCTTCATTTAAAAGGAACTGCTTTTCAATTAAAAGTCTGGCAATCACTATTGCATATTCCTTTTGCAAATATCTCAACTTACGCTTCCATTGCCGATGATATTGAACTTCCTAAAGCTGCAAGGGCTGTGGGTACTGCCATTGGCAGTAATCCGGTAGCTTACCTCATCCCCTGTCACCGGGTAATTAAATCATCGGGTATAATTGGCGATTACCATTGGGGGGCTAACCGCAAGACCGCCATATTTGGCTGGGAAGCTGCAAAATTATCAGCAATAAATTAAGTCAGCAAGTTTCGGGTTGTAATTAAACATCATCATCAGCAGTTTTACATTCTAAAATTTATAATGATGAAAAAATTTAAAATTGTACCGGTAAGTAAAATATTCGCAAACAAAATACGTGAAAATAAAAAAGATGATTTTGGGCATCATGTAGTTGAGCAACCGGCAAAAGGCAGGGGCCCCTGCCGGGTTTCGTTAAAACCGTTTGTTGTTGGAGAAGATACGAGGCTGCTTTTATCGCATAGTCCGTTTATGGTAGATAATGCGTTTAATCAGCCGGGGCCGATATTTATTAATAAAGAAGAGGTAGAAGAGTATAGTGATATTTACCGGTTTCCGCCAGAAATTAAAGCTGACAAGGAAAATTTTCCGCTTACACTGATTGGTTACAGCAAGAGCCAGAACATGATTTTTACACGTTTGGTAAATAATGATGATGTGGATATACTGATAGAAAAGATATTTGATGAACAGCCCAAGGTTGATTTTCTGCACGCCAGAAATGCAGAGGCCGGTTGCTTTATCTGTAAGATAGAAAGGGTTTAATATATGGTGTACACTACGATTACCGAAAAAATAAACAGATTTATTTACCAAGCATTTTTTCTAAATCCATGACCATTGATGGACTGAGATCATAACGGTTTTTATGAGCCGCTTTAAAAAACTGCTGTGCATTATAGCCTTTATCCTGGCCTTGCATGTATTTACCCATCCAGTAAAGTTCAAGCCCTTCAAGTGGTTTGCCGCTAACATATTCTTTGTATATTTTTTCGGCTTCGGGTAAATTATTATTGCTGTATAATGCCCACACATACCAGGCATAAGTTTGCGGCGTAGCCCGGCTGCTTAATTCTTTTTTGGCAAGTATGGCTGCCTTCGCAGGTTCATGCAAAATACCAGTATATAATTCTATCAGATATTTGTTATACATGTTGCCATAAGCCGGAGTTGTAGCCATGCCGGCAAATTCTTCAGCGATTTTTTTTTGCATACTGCTATCCCCTCTTTTATCGGCAACCATTGCTAATTTATAAACTGCATCAGGTGCATTTGTTTTAGTCTGTACAAATCTGAATATCTTTTCGGCCAGTGTATCATTATTGTCATGCACCAATGCTATCCAGCCTAATCCCATAATGGAATGCAGGTCTGCTGCACTTAAACTAACAGACTGAACATACAGATCATTGGCTCGCTGCAAATCGCTGTTGTGTAAATTAAGATCGGCTTCGTTTGATAAGGCAGCCTGTTTGAGATAAATATTATCAGCAGCCAGCAAAACAGCCCGATGCATGGCTGCAATAGCAGTATCAACTTCGCCTTTATAATGCGCCCATTTTGCCAGGCGGAAATTATAGCCGTAATCTTTATAGTCGGCAAACTTTTTAAGTTCACTTTCGGCAAGCAGGTAATTGCCCAACTCAAATGCCACATCAAAACCGGTAACCGCCAATTCGTATTTTTTTAAATCGAATTGTTTAGCATGTTCAAACAATGAATCCGCATCTTTAAAGCGGTGTTGCAAAATACTGGTACGCACCAAAGCCATGTTGGGGGCTGGTTCTTTATGATTAAATGCTTTATCAGCAATGTATAAAATACTGTCGGCTGTAATAACATCCTGCATATTGCCTGTAAGGTGAAAGCGCTGTATTAGTACAGCTGCATACTTTAATTCATTTACATAACCGGGGTTTTGAGGTTCGATCCTGTTGCTCCAGAACTCAAGATCAGATTCTACTGATTTGAATACTGCCGGTTGCGTATAATCTGTAATCAGACTGTCGATAAAAGAAGCCGATACGATTATTTTCTTTTCGTTTTTACAGGATGCCAATAGCAATGCTATGATAATACTGAGGAATATCTGTTTCAAGGTTAAAAGTTTAGATTATATACGGCTAAATGGGCAGTTTAGATTTTGCCCCTTGGTATTTATTCCCAGCCGTTTGCCAATACATCGGCAATATGCATGGTTTTTATTGGCAGTTTTCTGTTCTGTATAAATCCGTCGAGCTGCATCAGGCAGCTGATATCTGTAGAGATGATATACTCGGCTCCGGTTTCCAAAGCATTATTAATTTTCTGATCGGCCATGCCGGCAGAGATGGCATCAAATTTTACTGAAAAGGTTCCGCCAAAACCACAGCAGGTTTCTACATCATTCATTTCAACAAGCTCCAACCCTTTTACATAACTTAATAATTTGCGTGGCCCGGTTTTTATTTTGCATTCCCGTAAAGCTGCACAACTATCGTGGTAAGTAGCTTTGCCCTTTAACTCGGCATTAAAATTTTCAATCTTTAATACTTCGGTTAAAAATTCGCTGAATTCATAAATGCGTTTTCCCAGGTCTTTTACCTGGTTGTGTTGTGCCGAGTTGTCGAAAATTTTACTGTAGTAATTGCGTACAAAACCCACACAGCTTGCACTGGGGGCAACAATATAATCGGCTCCTTCAAAATCTTTTAGAAACTTGCTGCACACAGCTCTTGATTCATCCCAAAAACCGGCATTAAATGCAGGCTGGCCACAACAGGTCTGGTTAGCATTGTAAACCACTTCGCAGCAGGCTTTCTCCAGCACTTTAACCATATTAAAAGCTGTTTGCGGATAAAGCTGATCAATAAAACAAGGTATAAAAATCTGAACCTTCATAATTTATTTCTGTGTCTTCAAATAGTCTTTTACCGAAAGCGAATTGCCGGCAACCGGATCGTATACTTTTATCTCAAGCGTTTTGGGGTTAACAAAAAAACGGTAATAGGTTTCAAAACGCTGGTCGCCGTTATAGCCTGCCTGTACCGGAATATCTGTTTCGTTTGCTGCCGGATGCTCCAGCATAAATACAATACCGTGCTTGTGATTGCTGAATGAATCTATATAATTGTTGCTCTTTATAACAAAAGGCAGTTTTAATAATTCGGTAGTAATCTTATTGGCAAGTGCCGTATCAGAAAATGTATAAATATAGTTTGCCGAAGAATCTGTTTTAGTTTCAGCGACCGAATCGGTTGTAACCACGTCATCATTTGTTGAAGTATTGTTACAGGCCGTAAAAGCTATCAGGATAAAAAAAAACAAAAAATTCTTCATGCATTTTATTTAAAACTTTCAACCAGGGAAATCATTTGCAGCGCTGTTACAGCAGCCTCCTCCCCTTTGTGTCCGTGTATGCCACCGGTTCTCTCATCAATCTGTTGCTGATTATCTACTGTTAATACACCAAATATGGAAGGTACCGGTATCAGCAGGTTTAATTGCGAAACGCCATTAGTTACTGCCTGGCAAACATATTCAAAATGAGGTGTATCGCCCCGTAACACACAGCCCAATGCTATAAAGGCATGAGGTTTATCTTCTTTATATTTATGCTGCTCCCAATATTTTTTTATGGCGAAGGCAATTTCAAAAGCTCCCGGTACTTTAATGATTTTATAATATACACTGTTTTCTTTCAATACTTTAATACAGCCAGCTTCCAGTTTATCAATGGTAACAGCATTCCAATCGGTGCGTACAATTACAACACAGGCATCCTTTGGTAACTGGATGCCTGTTGTGTTATATAAGTTTGCTGAATCTGTTGACATATTGAGAGCTGTGTAACTTGAGTTGTGAATCGTCAGTTGCAGGTTTCAACCCTTTGTGCTGATTACTGTTTTGTAACTCCAAAAGAAGCCAGATACTTATCCACGTCACCCGAACTTACAGGGCGGCTGGCCGGATATTTATCTTTCAGGTTTTGAAAAATTTCAGTTGCTTCTTTCACTTTACCTAATGCATCGGCATAACGGCCGGCTATAAATAAAGCTTCAGCAGCCATACCTTCATCAAGATCAGAAATTGAACCTGCTTTTTTATAATAGTCAAGTGCATCACCAGTTTTCTTCTGCTCAGCATAAGCATGCCCTAACAGCATATATGCCTTGCTCTCAACCTGCGTTGCACCATTGGCATCAAATTCTTTTAAATGCTTAACAGCTTTATCAAATTGCTTTAACTGCAGGTAGCAGGCGCCTATCATATACTCGGCCCGGTTACCCGATTTTGTACCGCCATAACTGCCGGCAATTTTTAATAAACCGGTTATTCCATTTGCCTTATCACCATTTAAAACCATGTTTACAGTATCCTGGTTATAGGTTGATGTGCTTGCCATTTTTCCAAATAATTTTTCAGCTGGAAAAATCAGGTCGTTAGCTATTTTTTCATTCGGGATTGAAACAAAATATTTATAGCCCAGGTAACTGCCCAATGCTACAATTATAATTGAGCCAATTATTATAATACGTTTACTGTATGCTGCCCAAAAACCTTTTGCTCTTTCTACTACATCTGCAGCTTCGGTTGATGCTGCATTTTGTTGCTTATCTGCCATTTAATTTAATTATGAATTAAGAATTATGAATACTGTGTTTAATTTTTTTGTTTTGCCTTTTAACTTTTGAATTATTAGAGCTTAGTCTGTTATAAAAGGATAGTCTTCCTGTACATATACATCTTTCAGCAATTCATCATCATCAGGCCAGGGGCTTTCTTCTGCAAATTTAACCGACTCTTCAACTTCAGCTCTAACCCTATCAATAATTTTCTCTACTTCTTCATCGGTAACATGGTATTGCTCTTTCAATACTTTCAGTACATGATCAATAGGGTCTTTTTCTTTGTATTCTTCCAGCTCATCTTTAGTACGATATTTTTGCGGATCACTCATACTG
>JBATAS010000146.1:0-2178 GCA_049661965.1 Ferruginibacter sp.
ATCCGGGGCCATGGAATTCCGGAGGCTATGGAGCAAATTCTTACCAATCAGAGTAAAATTAAACCCACCATTACATACCTTAAGCCGGTTTCTTCAGCTATTTCAATTGGGTCTGGCGGGCCTTTTGGTGCGGAGGGGCCAATTATTGCTACCGGAGGTGCATTAGGGTCTACCCTAGGGCAGTTATTAAAAATATCGCATAACGAACGAAAGATTTTGCTGGCAGCCGGAGCTACCGCTGGTATGTCGGCCATCTTTGGAAGTCCCATTGCAGCTATCTTTTTAGCCATAGAATTGTTGCTTTTTGAATTCTCTTCACGTTCCATTATACCTGTGGCATTAGCTTGTATAACAGGTGCAGCAGGCCATCACCTGTTATTTGGGCAAAGCCCCGTTTTTGAGATGAGCACAGTAATGCTGGCAGCAAGCAATACTGCATTACTTGTATACAGTGTAATGGGTATCATTATAGGGGTGCTATCAGTTGCAGTTACAAAACTTGTTTACCTCATTGAGGATGGGTTTGAAAAATTACCCATTCACTGGATGTGGTGGCCGGCAATAGGTGGAATTGCGGTTGGAATTATTGGTTATTTTGAACCCAAGACTTTAGGCGTAGGATACAGTAATATAACTGATATTCTTTCAGGGAGCTTAAGTTTTCAACTGGTTGTATCACTTTGTATTTTAAAATTTGTGTCCTGGGCTATTGCCTTAGGCAGCGGTACATCGGGTGGTACATTGGCTCCATTACTTACCATTGGCGGAGCAACGGGTGCTATCCTGGGTAGCTTTTTTATTTATTTATTTCCTTCCGCAGGCGTAACCATTCCATTAGCAGCATTAGTAGGTATGGCTGCCATGTTTGCCGGTGCATCAAGGGCTTTTATTACATCCATCATATTTGCATTAGAAACTACCGGTCAATCAAATGCTTTATTGCCTTTATTGGCAACCTGCAGTGCTTCGTATGTTATTTCATTTTTCTTAATGGAAAATACCATCATGACTGAGAAGATTGCCCGGAGAGGTGTTAAAACTCCACATTCATATGAACCTGATGTTTTAGAGAAAATTAGTGTGGACCAGGTTATGGACAATAGCGGGGTGATATTAAGTGACGATAACAGCATTGAAGAAACAATTGACTGGCTGGAAAAAGAACCTGAATATAAAAGCAATTATTTTATAGTTTCAACTACCGAAGGAGAATACAAGGGTATCATCAGTTCTTCTCAATTGTATAATAAAATAAATTTGCCTGAAACAAAACTGGAAGTGCTTATTAAACAAAAGCCAGTATCAGTAGAAAATAATAACAGCCTGCGAACAGCTATTGAAATTATGGCTAACGAAAATATTGATGTGCTTCCTGTATTGTCAAACGAAAATAAAAATATTATTGGCATACTGTCTTACACAAACATTATATCCAGCTATAAAGCAAGTCTGCACGACCATAAAAGAAACCGGCCGCATATTTCTTTAAAAAGAAACAGTTTAAAATTGATAGTGCATGGAAAAAAGATAAAACGGTTTTTTAAATCACCTAAAGATTAGTTGTTGCTAAGATTGTACGGTTTTATGCACAAAATCAATTCGCCCTTTCTACCTATTTCCTCTAAATCACAACACCCCACACAAACTCCCACCCTTTTCAAAAAGCCTGTCAATCTTTTTTTCTGTGGCTGCGTCTTTTTCAACCGGCGGAGCATGATGCGGTTTTATACGGGCATCAAAAATCAGCGGACCATGGCAGCCCCAGTGTTTGTTTTCGGTAAAGCTGTTTATGCCATACATATCATGCGACGGGTTGCAACGGGTAAATGTTACCCATAAAAAATTATTCAGGCTTTGTGCTGTAAAATCTGAACTGTCGCAAATAACAATGAGCGGTATATTTTTTAATTGATCAATGTCTGTTGAAGACTGTGTATTGAGCATTTCCATTTCCTGGCTGGCCATTTCATAATTCGTAAATGCTTTTGTTTGCAGTGCCACAACGCCCGGCATGATCAACTTCGGGTTTTCAAAACCCTGTAAAGTTTTTAATACTTCTGGAATATCTGAGTCCAGTTCACGTATAGTATCTCCATAAGCCGCCAATATTACTTTACTGCCGCTGTTTAAGCCGCTGCCCGAATAATCAAGTGTATCAATGGTTGTGTTGGTCTGAAA